>DATAIS010000110.1:0-11574 GCA_036262535.1 Gemmatimonadaceae bacterium
CTCGAGACGCTGACGTCGGCGCGCGAGCGAGGCCCCTTCACCGACATCGCCGACGTCGTGCGCCGCGCGCGGCTCACCCGCGCCGACGCCGCCGCCCTCGCGCGGGCGCACGCCTTCGCCGCCTGGGAGCCCGACCGGCGCCGCGCCGCCTGGCTCGCCCTCCGCGCCGCCGGCGACACGCTGCCGCTCGCCCCCTCGCGCGAGGACGGCTTCGCGCCACGCCCGCTCGACCACCACGCCGGTGTCGTCGCGGACTACAACGCGTTAGGCCTGTCGGTCTCCGGCCACCCGATGGAGCGCTTCCGCCCCTGGCTGCGCCGCATCGGCGCGCGCGACAGCAGCGAGCTGCTGGGGGCGAAGAACGGCGAGCGCGTCGTGATGGCCGGCCTCGTCACCGTCCGCCAGCGCCCGCAGTCGGCCAACGGCACGGTCTTCATCCTCCTCGAGGACGAGCACGGGCACGTCCAGGTGATCGTCTCGAAGAAGATGGACGAGGAGCACCGCGAGGTGGTGCGCTTCTCCACCTTCCTCATGGTCTACGGCCGCCTCGAGCGCGAGGGCGCTCACGTCTCCATCGTCGGCACCACCTTCCAGCGGCTCGACGACCACGAGGTCGAGGAAGGCTCGGAGCGGCTCGTCTACCACTCCCACGACTTCCGGTGACCGCCACAGCAAACTGCGACAGAAAACTGCCACAGCACGACACGGAGTTTTAACGGCGAGAAACACGGAGGGCACGGAGGACCACGCGAGATGATCTCGCCACGCTTGCCCCCAAGTCACTCGGAGTTGTGAATGCTTCGGGACGGCACACGCCGGTAGTTCGGGGATGGGTGTGCCTCCCTCCGTGCCCCCCGTGCAACTCGCCGTTCAAACTCCGTGTGAGGCTTTTGAGGAAACCCCGCCCAGCCCCGTAGCCAGCGCCGCGATTACTGCCGGCGCCTCGCGGACCAGTGGATCGCGCTGATGCGCCAGCCGGACGCTGTTCGCGTCAGCACCATCAGCTCGACGCCGGCGCTGTTCACTTCGCGGCCGCGGAAGGTGCCCTGTGACGTGGACGTCGAGCGGGCCCATGCCGCATCGCCGCGAACCGTCACCGAGGACGGAGTGCGCACCGATGACACGGCGCGCGCGAACTCGATGTCGGCCGGCAGGTGGTGCGCGCGGTACTCGGCGAGTGTCTCGATCCCGCCGCTCTCGAGAACCGTCGCGTCGGGCGCGAGCAGCCCGAGGGCGCCGAGGCTGTCTCCGGCGGCGAGCGCCGCGTGGAAGCGCTCGATCGTTCCGGCTACAGCCGCCGAATCGCTGGGCGGAGGGGCGGACCCGTCTCCCGTCGCTGGCGTCGTGTGGTGCTCGTGGCCGGTGCTCGCGGCGGCCGTCGGCGTCGCCAGCGCGCTCGTGAAGCCGACGGCGGGGCCGCCCATGTTCTCGATCCCCATTCCGACCGACATCGAGCGCCATTCCTCGCGGGAGATCAGGAACGTCTCGTCGTCGCGATAGCGGGCACCCGCCTCGAGGATCGCCGCGCGCTTCTTCCCGCGCGGCACCAACGGCGAGGCGAGGATGTCGGAGATCACGTCGTGCATCCCGTGCAGGTTGTCGAAGACGATCGCCAGCTCTGGATAGCGCGCAGTGAAGCGTGGCGCGACCGCGGCGGTCATCGGCATCACGCGCGGCATGCCTGACGGCGGCGACTCGAGCATCTGCCAGAAGCGCCCCACCGCCGCGGTGACGTTGCGCTGCTTTTCCACGGGGCTGCTCCCCGCGAGCAGGGCGTCGTAGAGCCCGACCTGCAGCCAGTGATAGCCCCAGATCAGGCCATTGAACTTCGGATACTTGCGGCGAAAGGCGAGCGAGTACGGCTGGCCCTCCATCAGGTCCATGCTCTTCGGCTTCGTGCTGAAGGCGAGGTCGGGACGCGAGCGATAGTAGGCGAGCAGGCGCGTCATCAGCCGGTCCTTCTCCGCGTCGGACAGCCGCTCGTCGGCGAGAACGTCGTAGACCTGGCGGTGCAGCGCGTGCGCCCACTCGAACATCAGCTTCGCCTCGGGCGCGATCTTCACGTACTGGCGCTCGATCGCCCCTTCGGCGAGCGGGAGGCGCGGTGGGTTGCGTAGCACGCGCAGCGTGACGTGGCGGAACTCGCGATCCTCGAGCAGCGACGCCGGCGCGTCCGGCCGGCGCCAGAGCGTCTCGTAGAGGATCGAGTGGCCGTAGTCGAAGGCGTTGAACAGGCCGTCGGCGACTCGATAGTTGCGGCGGAACGCCCAGTTGAAGTCGCCCGGATAGTACTGCTGCTCGTCGGGATCGAGGCGGCGCTGCGCCGACGCCGGGAGTGCGGCGAGCGCGAGCAGCGCGGCAGCGAACACTCGCGAGATCACAGGCCCCTCATGAGCGGCCGGAGCCCGAGCTCGTAGGCGAGCCCGATGGTGATGAACCAGGAGCGGTCGTCGCCGGTGAAGTGCCGTCCGAGCCCGACGTCGCCGGAGGTCTGCGTGCCGATCTGGAAGCGCGCGCCCATCTCCGCCGTCCACTCGGTACGCGCGAGTCGCGATGCGTCGCGCTCGGCGAAGACGTCGGCGGCGAGGAGAAAGGAGTGGAGCGGAAAGGCACGATCGATCGCCACGCCTCCCACCCACCGTCCGCGGATCGAGCCCGACGGCGGTGGCGGAAGCGCCCCGCTGCGCGACGCCTCTCCGGCGGCGCACGAGGCGCTGATCGGTGCGCGGCTGAAGCAGACGTTGCCGTTGTCGACGAACAGACAGCCCGCGCCGTTGGGGAGCGAGTCGCAACTCGGCGACTCGAGCGTGGTGCTGTATTCGGCGTTGACGTGCAGCCGCACCAGGGGAAGGGTGCGCGTCATGATGCCCCGAGCGGCGTAGCGTGCATTCTTCGGCGCGACGGCGCCGAGCGGCAGACGTGTCCCGCCCCAGAGCGCGAGCGCGGGAACGAAGCGGCCCTCGTTGTTGAAGTTGTGCATCGCGGAGAGCTCGACGCCGGCGAGGCCCGACGTGCGGTTGCCGCGCACGTCGCGCGACTCGAATGGCAGTCCGACCTCGACCTGCGTGCGCGGGAAGATGCCGTAGGCGAGGTGCGGCTCGACGCGATAACGATAGACGGCGCCGAATGCGCGCTCGGCGCGCAGCGGCAGCGGCTCGATCTCCAGCGCGTAACGCTCGATGACGGCCGCGTCCTCGACACGGATCGGCCGCCCGCCATCGAGGTTGTAGTACCCGCTCTGCGCGAGCGCGGGGGAGGCAGCAGCGAGGAGGAAAGCGCCAAGCAGCGCCGCGGGGGGTCGGTGTCGAGGTCCATGCATGATCCGTCAAATCTATTGTGGCGACGGCGCGTTCGCGTTGCGCGGCGTTCGCCACGTCGCGACTGGTGTTCGCGTCGGGCAATGCCGGCGGCGCCGCGCACCGGCGTTTCACGTGTGCAGCCGACCAACTAGCTTGCTCGACGGTGATCGCTTACACGCTGTCCCGCCTCGCCCGACTGTCGCTCGCGCTCTGGGTGGTCCTCGCCCTGAGCGCGCCTGCGCTCGTGCACCCGTGCGCGGCGCACGACACGGCGTCGGATGCGAGCGCGGCGGAGACGCACCACCACCATGGGCAGCACGCGTCGCCGAACGGCGACCAGGGAGCGGCACCGTGCACCTGCCCCGGCGAGTGCAGCGTCTCGCCGGCGATCACACTCGGCAGCGCGCCACCGCTCCTCGTCGCGGCGACGATTCCCGTCGCCAACGCACCTCACCTCCCACCAGCCCTCGCGGCCTCGCGTCAGGCAACGCCGTACGCGATTCCCTGGGCGCAGGCACCCCCGGCCGGTTCTTCCTCGGTTTGAGACGCGCAGATCGCGCGTTCTCCATCGCGAACGCGTGAGGCATTCGACGGCCTCGCGCCCTTCGAGCGCGCCATCGGCGCGTGGGGATCCATGGCCTTTCAACGTCTCTCTCGCGGCATCGCCGCATCCATCTTCGCCGCCGTCCTGTCGGTGCCGGCCGCTGGCGCGCAGACCGGCGGTGTCGCGTTCTCCGGATCGCTGAGCGGGCGCGTGAGGGCGCCCGACGGAGGCCCCGTCTCCGGGGCGTTCGTGCTGCTCGACAGCGCGCGCGTCCCCTCCGCGCAGTCGGGCGCCAACGGACGGTTCACCATCGAGTCGCTCAACGCCGGGCGGCACGTCATCGACGTGCGGCGCGCCGGCTACCTGCCCGCTCGCACCGAGGTGACGGTCGAGCCGGGCATCACCGCGCTCGTCGAGCTCACGCTGCGGATCGACGTCGCCGTACTCGGTGAGGTGACCGTCATCGGCAGCGTTGGTGACCTCGCCGAGAGCCGCGCCCGGCTGCGCGAGATCCCCGGTGGCGTGGCGCTCGTCGCCCCCGCCGAGCTGCGCTCGACGCGGCAGGCGAACCTGAATGACGTGCTCAGGTTCACCCCCGGCGTGTTCGTCCAGCCACGCTTCGGCGCCGCCGACGAGAGCCAGGTCTCGATCCGTGGCTCGGGGCTCCGCAACAACTTCCACGCCCGCGGCGTGAACCTCCTCGTCAACGGGATGCCGTATCGCAACGCCGACGGCTTCACCGACTTCGAGTCGCTGGAGCTGCTGACGACGGAGGCGATCGAGATCTACAAGGGCGCGAACGCGCTTCGTTACGGCGGCTCGACGCTCGGCGGTGCGATCAACATGGCGACGAAGACCGGCTACACCGCGTCGCCGCTCGGGCTCTTCACCGAGGCGGGATCGTTCGGCTACCGCAAGGCGCAGGTCTCGTCAGGCGCGGTCGGCGGCGCGTTCGACTACTACGCGAGCTACGCGCACACCTCGCTCGATGGGTATCGCCGCTGGGCGGACAACCAGCGTGACCGCGTGAACCTCCACGCCGGCTATCGCCTCACGCCAACGACCGACCTGCGCGCCTTCTATCTCTTCGCGCACGTCACGGAGCACCTCCCCGGGTCAGTGACACGCGAGACGCTGGAGACGGACCCGCGCAGCGCGGAACCGAGCAACGTCGCCAACCGCTGGGGACGTGACTACGACCTGCACCACCTCGGAGTCCAGCTGCGGGCGCAGCTCGGTCCGACGCAGCGGCTCGACGTCAGCCCCTATCTGCAATATCGCGACATCGATCATCCGATCTTCCAGGTGATCTCCCAGGTCTCGCACGATTGGGGCGCGGAGGTCCGCTACGAGAACACCGCGACGCTCGCCGGGCGCGGCAACCGCCTCACGCTCGGCCTGCAGCCTGCGCTGGGCACGATGCGCAATCGGCAGTATCAGAACGTGGGCGGCTCGCATGGTCCGCTGACCCGCGACGAGACCGACCGCGTCACGAGCATTGCGGCCTATCTCGAAAACGCGCTTTCCGTCACGCCGAGCCTCACGCTCGTCGGCGGTGTCCGCGTCGATCGCTCGACACGGCGTGCGCTCGATGACTTCCGCGCGAACGGCGACCAGTCCGATACGCGCCGCTACAGCGCGGTCACGCCGCGGGCGGGAGTTCTTTACACGACGCGCCGCGAGCTGCAGCTCTTCGCCAACGCCAGCCGCACCGTCGAGCCCCCGCTCCTGCTCGAGCTGACGAGCTTCGGGAATCCGGGCGGGTTCATCGACCTCGAGGCGCAGGAGGCGTGGCAGTACGAGGTCGGCGCGCGGCGCCGCGTCGGCCGCGTCGCCTGGGAAGTCTCGCTCTACGACGTCGAGCTGGAGAACGAGCTGGTGAACCTGAACGTGCCGCCCTTCCCCGCCGCGCCCTTCACGGTTCCGACCTATCGCAACGTGCCGCGCAGTCGGCACAGCGGCGTCGAAGCGGGCGTCGCCGCCGAAGTCGCACGCGGTGTATTCGCACGCGGGGCGGCCAGCGATCGCCTGAATGGACGGCTGTCGTACACCTACGCGCACAACGAGTACGTCCGCGATCCCAACTACGCCGGGAACGAGCTCCCCGGCGCACCGTCCCACTACGTTTCCGTGGAGCTCGGCTACTCGCATCCGTCCGGGCTGAAGGTGACGCCGAACGTGGAGTGGGTACCGACGTCGTACTTCGTGAACAGCCAGAACAGCGTGTCGAACGAACCGTGGAGCAACATCGGGTTGCGTCTGGAGTGGGAGCTGGAGGGGGTCGGAGCTTCGGTCTTCGCGTCGGGGAGGAACCTCGCCGACCGGAGGTTCTCGCCGTCGGTGCAGGTGGACAACGCTGCCGGCCGGTACTTCGAGCCGGCCGACCGGCGCGCCTTCTACCTCGGGGTCCGCTGGGCACGTTGAGGGGCGCGACACGCGCGCTCGGCGCGCTGCTCGTCGCAACGACACTCGGCGCGGCCGCGATGCACGCGGGTCTGCGCCGGGCCGAGCCGGCCGCGAACTCGGTGGTGAGCGCGCCACCGCCGCGCATCCGGCTGGAGTTCACCGAACCGGTCGAGCCCGAGCTCTCGCTGATCGTGCTCGTGACGGCACGCGGGGACAGCATTCCCCTGCGCGTCACGGGCGACCCGCGCGACGTTCATGCGATCGTCGCCGTGCCGCCGCCGTTAGGTGCCGGCGCCTATCGCGTGGCCTGGCGGATCGTCTCCGCCGACGGCCACCGCATCCGCGGCGACTATGCCTTCACCGTCGGGCGAAACGCGGTCGACGGCGCGGGTGCCGGCCGCCGGGCGGCGACACGGCCCGCCGACAGCGCGGCGATCATCGCTGCCGCGCGCGACATCGAACCGGCGGCTGCCGCCGCGGCGCCGCCATTCGCCGGGCTGCTTCGCGGGCTCGGCGTGACGGCGCTGCTCGCCTTCTCGGGGCTGGCCGCACTTCTCGCGTGGCGGCTTCCCGACACGGGGCTCCCCCCGCTTCGCGCCGCCGTCCTCGCCGGGGTGGCGGCATCGTCGCTGCTCGCGGTGCACTTCGTCGTCTGGATGAGCTACGTCGCGCCAGGCGCCGCGCTCTCCGCGGGAGAGCTGTCGGCGATCATGCGCACCTGGTCGGGACGGCTCGAGCTCGCGCGGCTGCTTCTCACCCTCGTCGGCGTCTGGTTCCTCATCCGACGCCAGCTTGCCGTCGCGGCGACACTCGGCATTGCCGCCCTGCTCGCGAGCAGCGCCATCGGCCATCCGGCGGCGATCGCGCCGGCGCTGGCCATTCCGGCGAAGGCGGTCCACCTGCTCGCCGCGGCGATCTGGATCGGTGGCGTGCTCTGGATCGCCGCGACAGACCGGCAGCATGTCGCGACGCCAGCCGGCGTCCGCCGCGTCTCGTCGCTCGCGCTGATCAGCGTCGTACTCGTGACCCTCGCCGGCATGGGCGAGGCGCTGCTCTTCCTGCCGGGTGTCGGCGCGCTGATCACGACGACGTACGGCCAGATCGTGCTCGCCAAGGCGTTCGGCACGCTCGTCCTCGTCGGCTTCGGCGCATGGCACCGACGGCTGATCGAGACCGGCGACGAGCGCTCGTCGGTGAAGCTCGCCGCGTCGGTCCGCCGGGAGCTGTTCGTCCTGACAGCCGTCGGTGTGCTCGGCGGCGTGCTCTCGTACGTTTCACCCCGACTCTGACTTCGCCCATGCGCCGACTCGCGATTGTCGCCCTGCTGCTCGCCGCACTTCCGCTCGTCGCGCGCGCGCACGCGGTGGTCTATCCGCGCACGTCGACGCCCGGCGCATACGAGCGATACGTCCTGCGCGTCCCGAACGAGCGCGACGCGGCGACGACGCGGATCGAGATCCGCTTTCCGGGCGGAGCGCGCGTCCTCTCCTTCGAGGACGTGCCGGGATGGACCCTGTCGATCGTGCGTGATTCCGCGCAGCGCATCGTCGGCGCGGTCTGGACGGGAATCCTGCAGCCGGAGCGATTCGTCGAGCTGCCGTTCATCGCGGTGAATCCGCGCGAAGCCGGCCGGCTCGACTGGCCGGTGTTCCAGACCTATGCGAACGGCGAGCGCGTCGAGTGGACCGGAGCGGAGGAGTCCGAGCGCCCCGCCTCGTTCACGACCATCGCCGCCACGGGCGCCTCCACGGGTACGGCGTCACGGCTGCCTCTCTGGCTCGCGATCGCGGCGCTGCTCGTCGCGATCCTCGCGCTGGTCAGGCCCGCGGCTCGTCGGGCCTGAGCGACGCCATGACGAGCCGCGCCCGCGCGAGCGCCTCGTCATAACGCTTCTCGAGCGCGGCGTTCGTCCCGCGGAGCCCCGCGACCACCTTCTCCGACCAGTCGAAGTAGTTGCGTCGCCGCTCGAGGCTCCAGTCGGGCGGCGCGGCGTTGGTGAGATCGACGACGTTGGCGATCTTGTCGGCGAGCTTGATCGTCTTCGCCTTGGGCGATGCGCCGGGCGCGTTCACGATCTGCAGCCGCTTTCGCTCGGACGACGGCAGCGACTTGTCATCGGTGCATTCATCGACGAGATCGCGCACCTCGCGCCCGAACTGCTGCTCGACCTCCTCGAGCGTCGTCGGCGTGTCCTCGACGACGTCATGCAGCACCGCGGCCGCGAGGGTCGCGGAGTCCGTGACGTGCCCGACCTCGGCGACGAGCCGCGCGACCTCGATGAGATGATTGACGTAGGGGAGCCCGGCGTCGCCCTTGCGGCGCTGCCTGCGGTGCCTGTCGGCGGCGAACGCGAGTGCGTGGAGGAGCGATGCGGTATCTGAGCGTGCCGTCGGATTCGTCAACGTCCTCTCGGGATCAGCGGCCGGGGAGGAAGGACATCAGCTTCACGAGCCGCGCCATCAACCCCTCGTAACGCTCGGGACGCAGGAATGACGGCCGCGTCAGCGGCAGGATCCGCTGGACGGCGATCGTCTGCGCCTCGGTGTACTTGAGGATCCCCTCCTCGCCGTGACGCCGCCCGTGCCCCGATTCCTTCATCCCGCCGATCGGCGACGCCGTCGAGCTCCACGTCGCGGCGTAGACCTCGTTGATGTTGACGCTGCCACAACGGATGCGCGACGCGACCTTCACCGCGCGCCGCGGTGAGCGAGACCACACGCTCGCGTTCAGCCCGTAGCGCGTGTCGTTCGCGCGCTCGACGGCTTCGTCCACGTCACGATACGGATAGAGCGCCACGACCGGACCGAACGTCTCCTCGGCGTAGGCGGTCATCCCAGGCCGTACTCCCTCGAGGATCGTCGGCTCGTAGAACCAGGGTCCGAGCTCCGGCCGCCTCCGCCCGCCGGCGAGCAGCGTCGCGCCCTTTTCCAGCGCGTCGGCGACGTGCGACTCCACCGTCGCGAGCTGGCGATCCGTCGCCAGAGAGCCGACCTCCGCCGAATAGTCGAAGCTCGCGCCGAGTTTGAGACCGAGCGTGCGCTCGACGAGCGCCGCCTTGAAGGCAGCGTACGCGCCCTGCGGCACGAAGATGCGCTCGACCGAGACGCACACCTGCCCCGCGCCGACGAACGCGCCACGCACCGCGCCATCCACCGCGGCCTCGAAGTCGGCGTCGGGAAGGACGATCATCGGGTTCTTACCGCCCAGCTCCAGCGAGTAGCCGATCAGCCGCTCCGCCGCCTGACGCGCCACGATCTTCCCCGTCCGCGTGCTGCCGGTGAACATCACGAAGTCCACCTGCTCTATGAGCGGCGGCCCGAGCTCGGCTCCTTCACCCGTGACGACCTGGACGACCTCGCGTGGAACCCCCGCCTCGCGCAGCAGCTCGACCGCGCGGAGCGCGGTGAACGACGCCTGAACGTCGGGACGCAGCACCACCGCGTTTCCCGCAGCGAGCGCCGCGAGCAGGTCGGTGATGGTGAGGATGAGCGGGAAGTTCCACGGCGCGACGAATCCGACGACGCCGACCGGGTGCCTGACCTCGATCGTTTTCGTGACGAGCGGCAGCGCGCCCTTCCGCCGTCGCGGCTTCAGGTAGCGACGCGCATTCCGGGCGTAGTACCGCGCGACGAGCGCGGTGTCCACGATCTCCTCGAAGGCGTGCGCACGCGCCTTCCCCGACTCGAGCTGAACGAGGTCGAGGAGCTGTTCGCGGTTGCGAAGCACGAGGCGGTGGAAGCGGTCGAGCGTGCGCGAGCGCTTGCGCACCCCGAGCGCATGCCACGCCGGCTGCGCGCCGCGCGCGATGCGCACCGCGACGGACACGTCGGCGGCGCCGCAGCGCGGAATCTCGCCGAGTGTGGCGCCGGTGAACGGGATGCGGACGTCGATCGTGCCCGTCGCAGCGGACGCGGTGACGAGCGAAGCCAGCCGCGCCGCATCGGACGGCCCGAAGCGGGGCCGCCCTACTGCCTGACGCTCCACGGCACGGAGAGCTCGGTGCGGCCCCACAGGATCTTCAGCGTGCCGCGAAGCTCGGCGTAGCCGGTGGACGGCCGTGGCGACTCCGGGATGAGCAGGACGACGAGCGTCTCCATCGGCTCGGCGAGCGTGCGCGCGACGAGCGGCACCCGGGCGACGTCGCGGGACGCGTCATAGTCGCTCCCCCACTGGCCGGTCTCGCGGTTGATCACGAGCTGCCAGCCATTCGCCGTCATGAGCATGTAGAGCGAATAGTCGCCGTGCGGCAGCGGCGTCGTGCCGAGCGTCAGATCGAGGTCGGTGTGGAGCACCGTGGCCTCGTTGGCGCCGAACCGCCAGACCGTGTCGCGCGGGACGAGCCCGCCCTCGATGCGCCGCCCGCGCGCGTGCGGCTGTCCGTAGCGAATGGCGATCCGCGCCGGGCCGGTGAGCGCCGCGTCTTCCTCGTACCAGCGGCCACCGATGCGGCGCGCGTTGAGGTGGACCTCGACGCTCGCGAACGAGCTCGCGGCGAAGCGCAGCGGCGCGGGCTGCGGCTGTTGCTGGCCCGCCGACGGGGTGGGGTTCTGGGCAGCGAGCACGAGTGGTGTCGCGGCGACGAGGAGAAGGACGCGCATTGGAGGGCGGGAAAAGGGGGCTCGACGGCGCGAATGTAGTCCCGGGCCCACTGGGACGCAAAGCAGATCCGGCGTCCGGAGTGTACGCTGGCGCACGTTAGGCAGCCCGAGCGGAGATACTCCGCGTCCGCGACGCGTGGTGGCGCGCTCCTCGCAGCCAGGGTTGGGGGAGCGCGGCGAGACTGCGCACCGACACCCAGACTGGACGCCACTCGATGGAGCACGCCACGACCCAGCAGTTCGTCGAGACCATGGAGGCGCAGCGGCGCCGCGTCCTCGGTCATGCCGGCGCCATCCTCCTCCCGCACGACGAGCTTGCGGCGTCGCCGGAGAACGATTCGATCTCGCGCCTGTCCGCCCTCCTCGTCACCTCGCTGGAGGAGCTCAAGGTCGCCGAGGAAGAGCTGATCGAGCGCCACGCCACCTTCGAGCAGCGGCGCACGACGCTCGAGGGAGAGCTTCGGCACTACCGCGACCTCTTCCAGCTCGCGCCGCACGCACTCCTCACGACCGACCCGAATGGCGCGATCCGCGAGGTGAACGAGGCGGCGTCGCTTCTCCTGCGACACAGCGAACAGGAGCTCTTCCGCCGCCCGCTCGTCAGCTTCGTTCGCATCGACCAGCGCACCGAGTTCCGTACCTCCCTGAACCGACTGCGGCTCACCGGAGGTGCGAGCGATTGGCACATCCAGCTCGCGCCGCGCGGCCAGGTGCCGATGTGCGCCGT
>DATAIS010000111.1:0-2966 GCA_036262535.1 Gemmatimonadaceae bacterium
ACCTGCGCGCGATGGGCTTCACCGAGGTCACCGCCGACCGCATCCTCCGCGACTCGGCGCTGCTCGGCTTTCCGGCGACCTTCGTCATCGCCTGGATGTACGGCTTCTGGAGCAGCCGCAAGACGCTCATCGCGTTAGGGCTCGTGACCGCCGCCTCGCTCATCGGCCTCCTCGTCTTCCACGAGCGTCTCACGACGAGCCGGCTCCTTCTCGACCTGCTGCTCGTCGTCCCGATCACCGGCATCAGCTCGATCCAGGCCGTCCTCGTCGCCTACGCGTCGGAGGTCTTCCCGACGCGCATCCGCGCCCGCGCGACAGGACTCGGCGCCGGTGCATCGAAGCTCGGTGGGGTGCTCATGATCGCACTGGTAGTGCTCGCGATCGCCCCGCCGAGCCTCGCGGCGACGGCAGTGATCGGTGCGGTGCCGATGGCGCTCGGCGCGCTGTCAGTCGTGAAGTACGGCGTCGAGACGCGGAAGCGGCGGCTCGAGGAGATCACGCTGGGCGAGCTGGGCGCGCCGGGGCGGATCTGACAGGTCGTGACCGATCCGGCGCGTGGGCATCCGTTATGTCACAACCACCGAGAGCCCGTGCCGGCGACGGTTGCGGCGGGGTCTTCTATCAGCTCGGCGCCAAGGGGGGTCCGGCACTCGGGACAAGCAACGATCTCTCACGCCTAGCAGACCTGAGACCGAGCATCGACACCCCCAGGAACTGTCGTATGCTGCCCTCAGTAGTGTTTCACGCCATTAGAACCCCATAGGGAGTTTTGGATTGTTACAACAATTGATGATAAAGTCTAGATAATTACGTAAGATCTGTATAATTTGAGTGCGTGGATGCTGCCAAGAATCCTTTTGCTCCTGGCGCCGGAACCCGGCCCCCAGAGCTTGCGGGGCGAGAGCGGATCGTAAGCGATTCGGTGGTCGCGCTCCGGCGGGTCCAAGCCGCACGGCCGGCGAAGAGCCAGATGCTGCTCGGTCTCCGGGGCGTTGGAAAGACGGTGTTACTCAACCACATCCTCGAGCTCGCCGAAGGCGAAGGTTACCTGACCGTCTATCTCGAGGCTCCGGAGAACCGAAGTCTCGCGGAGATGCTGGTTCCACCTCTCCGGTCGGTTCTCTTCAAGCTGAGCCGAGCCGAGCGAGCAAAGAACGTCGCCAACAGAGGCCTTGGCATCTTGCGTGGGTTTGCGAGCGCTTTCGAGGTCAGGTACGGAGAACTTGAGGTTGGCGTCCGTCCGGAACCGGGGACAGCAGACTCCGGGCAGTTGGAGGCAGATCTCCCCGAACTTCTCCTCGCCGTCGCGCTGGCAGCGAAGGCAGACGAACGGGCGGTGGCGCTCTTTATTGACGAGGTTCAGTACCTCTCGGCCGAGGATCTAAGCGCGCTCATCGTCTCCGTGCACCGGATAGGGCAACGAGGGTTGCCGTTCATCGTGTTCGGAGCGGGACTTCCGCAGCTGGCGGCGTTGGCTGGGGAGGCGAAATCATACGCGGAGCGGTTGTTCGATTATCCCCCTGTGGGGGCGCTCGATCCGGACGCGGCGAAGCGTGCGATTCGGGAGCCGATCGTCGGCGAGGGGGCGAAGATTGAGCCGCAAGCGTTGGAGGAGATCGTCAGGAAGACGGAGGGCTATCCCTACTTTCTACAGGAGTGGGGGTCGCACGCATGGAACACGGCCTCACGATCCCCGATCACGCTCGCTGACGTCCGCAGTGCAAGCAAGGAAGCGCTCGCGGCGCTCGATGCCGGCTTCTTTCGAGTCCGACTTGACCGACTGACGCCGCGGGAGCGCGATTACACGCGCGCGATGGCGGAACTAGGCCCCGGTCCGCACCGCTCAGGGGACATCGCGGGTGTACTCGGGATCGGCGTGACGACAGCAGCGCCTCTGCGCAATGGACTCATTCGCAAGGGAATGATCTACAGTCCGGCCCACGGCGACACTGCGTTCACCGTTCCGATGTTCGACGCGTTTCTCAAACGGTCGATGCCGGACTGGACTCCGTCCCTGAAGCTCAAGAAGAGACCGCGTCGGGGTAACGAACTCTGACTAGCCGCCGTCGTGTCTGCATAAGTCCGAGGCGGCGGGGACGGTGCACGTCGTGCACCGTCCTTTTTCATGCCACTGTCCGACCGGCGACTGGCGGGTTAGTCCGACTTACTGCGGGGCTTGGCGGTGCGGGCGGGCTTGGAGCCGGAACTGCCGCTCTTCCCCGCCGACGTCTTGCCGGCATCACGCACACCCGCGCTGGCAGTGCCACCGCTGCTCCCGCCGGAGCCGTCGCCACGTGTGTAGCCACGCCCCTTCACCGCCTTCCCTCTCCCCGCCTCCGGATCGCGGACGCGGATGACGGTCCCGCCGCCGTACCATGGCCCGCCGTAGAACCCGCCGCCGTAGCCGCAGCGGTAGCCGTAGGGCGAGTAGAAGGTGGACGGGACGTAGAATGACGGGTAGTACCCGTTAGGCACCATGACGTACGAGGCGACGTCGAAGGAGTCGTAGCCGTAGCGGCAGCGCGTCGGGCCGTACCAGGGCCGTCGGCCGCGCGGGGCGCGTGTCGCGTACCGCTCCGGCTCGCGGAGCCTGCCGTCGACGGCGAACATCTCCGGGTACGACAGCGCGACGATGACGTCGATGACGCGCGAGGGGACGCCGGCGTCGGCGAGGGCGACGAGCTGCTTCGCGTCGACGGAGAACCGCTGCTGCCGCTCGCGGAGCCACGCTTCGGTGGCGGGGGCGCCGACTTCCTTCACGACCTCGATGATGTCCTCGGTGGTCGCGGCGGCGCCCGCCGCGGTGCGGGCGGTGCGCGTGGCAAAGCTCTCCTCGCTGCGCACGGTCGGGAATCGTCTCGCGAGCGATTCGGGCATCCCCGTGGCGCGGTAGCGTGCGGCGCGGACGGCGGTGTCGCTGCCGACGATCACCGTCTCGACGTCTACAAGCTCGCCTAACGCGGAGA
>DATAIS010000112.1:0-3082 GCA_036262535.1 Gemmatimonadaceae bacterium
GGTGGTACGGGAAGAAGTCGGGTCGAGGGTTCTACGACTGGAGCGTGGAGCCGCCGCGGCCTTCGTCGCTCGGCATCTGAAGGCGAATGGGGAGTGCCCATTGTCATCCCTCGCGAGCGGAGCGAGCGATGGGACCTTCTCTCTCTTGGGGGATCGGGCGCGGGGAGCTGAATTGAACCGCAATCGGGAGCTGGACAGGGAGGCTCCGAGGGGGATCGGAATCGGGAGGTGGGAGGAGCGTATGCGCGCCTGCGACCCTCTCACCTCCCATTCCCTGTTCCGATCGGCCCCTTCCGATTCCGCATCCCCGTTGCGGTCCAATTCAGTTCCGAGCTTCTCGCTCCCAGAGGGCCACGAGCCAGGGAGAGGAGGTCCCAGCAGGCGCTTCGCGCCTGCGGGATGACACCAGGTGAGAGCGGAAGCCGGATTCGAGTATCTGGCCGGATGCGACGATGGATGCGGCGATGCTCATCGCATCGCCGCATCTCCGAAACGGCTCCTCTTCGAATCTCCGAATCAGCAGGCCGCACGGCGGCCGCGGTCTATCCCCATTCCTCGTCCACCGCCTTCCGGATCTGCTCCAGCGACTCCCCCGCCGCCGCGTGCTTGTCGACGAAGAGCGCGGCCTCCTGGCAGCCGAGGCAGCCCGTCGGCTGGTCGGTCTCGAAGCAGGCGAGGAGCGAGCGGTGCTCGCGCTCGCAGTGGCAGGGGCAGAGGACGCCGTCGAAGATCTCGGGATGCTTCCGCGCCGCGGCGAATGCGTCCTTCACCTTCTTCCGCTTGCCGGCGAGCTTTTCCTCGGAGAGCACGTTGGCGCTCGTGATCCCGGGGCGCGGGTCGGGGTGCTTGAAGCCGCGCCGCGGATGCGTCTGCGCGAACACCGACCGCGGGTGCGCGGCGGCGGCCAGCAGCGCGGCGCCGAGCAGGCGCAGCGCGCGGGCGCGCGGGATCGGGGTGGCGAGCGGCGTGTCCATCGTCATCTCCTTCGACACCGCGGGCGACGCCGGGGTTCATCCTGCGGGGCCGGCGGGCCCCTTCTTATTATTGAAGATATGAGGTCGACCCCGTCGCCACACGCGCCCGCTCCCGACGAGGCCGTCCCGGCTCCCGTCGCGACGCCGGCGCCGGAGGCGTCGCTCGCCTTCGCGCGCCGCATCCTGCCGCGCGTCTCGCGGACCTTCGCCCTCAGCATCCGGCTCCTCCCCGGATCGTTAGGCACTGCCGTCCTCTCGGCGTATCTCCTCTGCCGCATCGCCGACACCATCGAGGACGACCACGCCGCCTCCGTGGAGCGCAAGGCGGAGCTGCTCGAGACGCTGCTCGCGGCGCTGGACGATCCGGCGGTGGCCGACGCGCTGGCGGCGGCGGCGCCGGAGCTCGTCGCGGGCGACCAGGCGCACGTCGAGCTCGTCGCCGGTGCCGCGCACGTCGCCGCCGTCTACGGCTCGCTCCCCGAGCGCTCGCGCCTCCGCGTCCGCCACTGGGTCGCCGAGATGGTGCACGGGATGGAGAAGTTCGTCCGCCTCTACCCCGACGGCATCCGCATCCGGACGCTCGCCGAGTACAAGGAGTACTGCTACTACGTCGCCGGAACCGTCGGCCATCTCCTCACCGACCTCTGGCACGAGCACACGCGCAGCATCGGCGTCGCCGAGTACCGCGCGCTGTGGCGGAAGTGCCGCGCCTTCGGCGAGGCGTTGCAGACGGTGAACATCCTCAAGGACATCGCCTGGGACGTGCGTCACGAGAACGCGATCTACGTCCCCGAGCAGTCGCTGCGCGAGCATGGCAGCAGTCATGGTACCCTGCTCAGCCCAGCGCACGTCGCGCAGAACCATGCGGCGATCTCGGAGCTCATCGACCTCGCCTGGCGGGACCTCGACCAGGCGCTCGACTACTTCGTGACGCTGCCGCGCCGGGCGGTGAGCGTGCGCGCCTTCTGCCTGCTCCCCCTGCTCTTCGCCTACGCGACGCTGCGCGACCTCACCGGCTCGCGTGCGATGCTGCGCGAGGGCGGGACGGTGAAGATCTCGCGCGCCGAGGTCCGTTCGCTGATGGTCGCCGGGCTGCTCCTCGTCGGCAGCAACCGCGCGATCCGCTGGCTCGCGGCGCGCGTCCGGCGCCGGCCCTTCGTGCTCGTCCCGCGCGCCGCGTGATCACCGGCGCACGCCCCGCGAAGTTCCGCGGCATCTTCCGCGACGACGCGGCGGCACGGGGGGTCTACTCGGAGGCGGCGGGGATCCAGCGCCGGATGCCGCGTGCGGTCGCGGTTCCCGCCGACGCCGAGGACGTCGTCGTGCTCGTGAAATGGGCCGCGTCGACGGGCGCGACGCTCGTGCCGCGCGGCTCGGGGAGCAGCATGGCCGGCGGCGCGATCGGCGACGGAGTGATCGTGGACCTGAGCCGCCTCCGCACCATCGGCGAAGTGGACGTCGCCGCCCGTCGCGTGCGCGCCGGCCCGGGAGTCCTGCTCGGCGCGCTCGACGAGCATGTCGCGCCGCACGGGCTTCGCTTTCCGGTCGATCCGTCGAGCTGGTCGTTCTGCACGGTCGGCGGGGTCGCCGCGACGAATGCCGCCGGGGCACGCAGCGTCCGCGTCGGCTCGGTCCGCGACTGGATCACCGCGCTCGACTGCGTCTTCGCCGACGGCTCCCGCGCCGAGCTCCGGCGCGGGGCGGCGCCGCCTAACGTTCGCCCCGTCCGGCGCTTCCTCGACAGCTACGCCGACGCCCTCCGCGAGGGCGAGTCCGCCGCCCCGGCGCGCCACGGCGGCGTGCGGAAGGAGTCGTCGGGATACGCGACGTCGCGCTGGGCGGAGACGGGCGACCTCGTGGACCTCTTCGTCGGGAGCGAGGGGACGCTCGCCCTCTTCGTCGGCGTCGAGCTGGCGCTCGAGCCGGCGCCGGATGCGGCGGCGAGCCTCCTCGCCGCGTTTTCATCTCTCGAGGGGGCTGTCACCGCCGCGGCGACCGCGCGCGAGGCGGGCGCCGCCGCGTGCGAGCTTCTCGACCGCACCTTCCTCGACGTCGTCGCCGCGGGCCCGCTCCCGGTGACGATCGATCCCGATACCGAGGCGGTGCTG
>DATAIS010000113.1:0-17125 GCA_036262535.1 Gemmatimonadaceae bacterium
CGGGCGAGGATGTCCTCGGGATGCGCGGGGACCCAGAGCGTGAACGTCGAGCCCTTCCCGACCTCGCTCTGGAGCGTGATCTCACCGCCGAGCAGCCGCGCGAGGCGGCGCGAGATCGAGAGCCCGAGGCCGGTGCCGCGGTGCATCGAGTCGCCGCGCGGCCCCGCGTTCACCTGCTCGAACTCCTCGAAGACGCGCGCATGGTCGGCGGGCGCGATGCCGATCCCGGTGTCCACGACCTGCAGCGCGACCCACGGACGGTTCGGGTCGGGCGCGAGCGCGCGCAGCTCGCCCGCCGTCGAGAGCGCGAGCCGCTCCTCCGTGCGTTCCGCGACCACCTGCGGCGCGCCGCCGACGAGGCGCGCCTTCACCGCGATGCCGCCGGTGGGCGTGTACTTCACCGCATTGCCGATCAGGTTGACGAGGATCTGGCGCAGCAACGTCGGATCGGTGCGAACGCGCGGCAGCGACGCGGGGACGGAGATCGAGATGTTGAGCTGCTTCTCCGACATCAGCGGCTCGACCTCGGTCGCGACGTCGAGCACGAACGGCCGGAGGTCGATCGACTCACGGTGCACCTCGAGTCGTCCGGCGGCGATCTTCGCGATGTCGAGCACCTGATCCACGAGGTGGCGCAGGTGCGTCGCCGACGCCGCGATGCGATCCACCGGCGGGATCTGCCGCGGGCTCAGCACCCCGTAGACGCCGTCGCGCAGCAGGTCCACGAAGCCGACGATCGCGTTGAGCGGCGTGCGCAGCTCGTGCGAGACGTTGGCGAGGAACTCGCTCTTCGCGCGATTGGCCTTGAGCGCTTCGTTCGAGAGTCGCTCGAGCTCGCGCGAGCGCTCCGACGCCTGGACCGCATCGCGGCGCTCGCGCACCAGTCCCCAGATGAGCGTCGCCACCGCGGCGAGGCCGACGCTCCAGAGGAGAAGACGCGCCCGGCGATGCGCCGACTCGTGGCCGACGACGACCGTCCAGCGCCCGCCGTCGGGGGTCGGTACCTCCACGCGCGCCGTGTCGATGGCGCCGCCGAGCGGCCCGGCGTGCACGGCCACGGTGTCGGCGCCGGCGAGCAGCGTGACGCTCATCGGCTCCGGTCCGACGCGGCGGCGCGTCGTCGCGAGCAGTGAGTCGGTGGAAACGAGAGCGGCGACGAAGCCCCGGCACCGGGTCCCGTCGCCGCGACAGATCGGCACCACCATCGCCACGCCACGCGACACTCCCGGGAGAGCGCCGGGTCGCGAGATCGCCGGCCGCGTCCCCCTGCGCGCCCGGCGCATCAGCTCATCGAAGCCGAGCGCGCGCGCCGTGTCCATGTCGAACCGCTCCATCCCCGGGCCCGCAGCGACCGCGAAGTCCTCGACGATCACGCCGCTCGAGTCGGCGATCCAGACGCGCTGGACGCCCGGCAGGAACTCCGGAAGCGCGGCGACGTAGTCGGCGAGGACCCGGCGCCGTCCGCCCTCGGCGCTGCCCATGTAGAGCGCGCGCAGGGCGACGATGGCGTCGGCACGCAGGCTGAGGAAGCTTTCGACGTGCGTCGCCGCTTCGGCGGCATCGACGCGCAGCTCCTCGCGCGACGACTGCGTGAGGACGCGGTCGGTCGCGTAGAGACCCGCGAAGAGGAAGAGGATGACCGCGCCGAGGACGATCGACGAACGGCGCAGACCAGGAGCGGTGCCAGGCACGCCCTGACGGTAAGAATGCGCGTCGCCGTGGGGAAGGGTGCGCTCCGCCGCGCGGGGCGATGTGATTGACGTTACACGACGTCGCGCCTATGGTGCGTCATGCACTCCCCCGAGCACCGCCGGCTCGTCGAGCTCCTCGCCGTGCGCTCGGCGCGCCGCGGGCGCTTCACCCTCGCCTCGGGGCGCGAGTCGGAGTTCTACGTCGACGCGCGCCTGACGACGATGAGCCCCGAGGGGCTCGCGCTCATCGGCCCACTCGCGCTCCGTGCCATCGCCGACGCCGGGTGGCGCCCCGACAGCGTCGGCGGCCTGACGTTAGGCGCCGACCCGGTCAGCTACGCGATCGCCTACGCGAGCGCCGCCACCGCGACGCCGCTTCGCGCCTTCACGGTGCGCAAGGAGCCGAAGTCGCACGGCACCGGGAAGCTCGTCGAGGGCCCGTTCCGCGAGGGCGATGCCGTCGTCGTGATCGAGGACGTGATCACCACCGGCGGCTCGGCGCTCCGGGCGGCGCATGCCGTCCGCGCCGCCGGTGGGCGGGTACTCGGCGTTCTCGCCCTCGTCGACCGCGAGGAGGGAGGGCGCGAGGCGATCGAGGCCGACGGGCTCTCAGTCCGCGCGCTGGCGCGCGCCGGCGAAATCCTGGAGCTCATCCCGCTCGCTGCCAGGTAGCTCGACGAGCACGCTCCCCGGGCTCGCGGCGACACGGCCGCCGAGCTGCGCCGCGAGCTCGCCGGCGAGCGCGATCCCCGCCTCGTAGGGCTCGTGCGCGGCGGTGCCGGCCACGAAGCGGATCTCGACCGCCGCCGGCTGCGGGCCGGGCACGACGCGGATCTCGCCGTGCGGCGCCGCCACCCGGAGCACCGCACCGATCACGGTCCGCAACAGCAACTCCGCACCCAGCGCGTCGGTGCGCACGACGGGGAGGGCAGGGTCGGGGACGATCTCGCAATGCGCATCGCTGGCTTCTTCGCGCAGCTCGCGACGCACGGTGCGCACGAGGTCGGCCAGAGCGACGTCGTGCCAGGCGAACGCCCCCTCGCAGGTCGTGTCGTCGGCGAGCCTCCGCCCGATCAGGGCGTCGATCGCCGTCGCGTTCCGCTTCACCATCGTGCGGAAGCGGGGCGAGGCGCGCAGCTCGGCGGGAATCGTCTCGTCCTCCATCAGCGAGACCGCGGTGCGGATGGTGCCGAGCGGGTTGCGGAGGTCGTGGCGCAGCGCGCGGTAGCGGCCGCGCAGGCTCGCGAGGTACGCCTCGATGAAGCTCTTCACGACCGCGAGGAGGAGAAGCGACCGCGCGCGCTGGAGCCGCCGCGCGAGCGCGATGCCGTCGGCGGCGGTCGCGCCCTCATCGCGCGCGCTCGCCGTCTCGACGGCGTAGAGCACCATCGCCTCGAGCAGGTCCACCTGGCGGATCACGCCATGGAGCGACGCGCCGCGGCGGAACTCCTCGACGCCTAACGACCAGCCGATCCGGACGAGGTCGTCCTGCCAGCAGCCCTCACCGGCAACGCCTCGCACCAGGGCGCGCACCGCGGCGTGGCCTTCGGCCGACGCGGCTTCGCCGTGCTCGCCGGGGGCGACGCGGAGGCTCTGCGCGCGCCAGTCCTCGACGAGCTCCGGGACCTCGGCCTCGACGGCGGCAACGACCTGATCCGAGAGGCGTTTGACTGAGGTGCGTTCTGCTTCGAGCACCAGGGCAGCGGCGATGATGGGCAGGCGGGATCGTCGTCCGGCTCCGGACGAGCGCGGCGCTGATGGCACGCCGCCAGATGCTCACGAATGCAGAACCCATTCCACCCGACGGACGCCCGACGCACCGAAGATCGGGCGGGACGACCCCACTCGTTCAGCGCGGCAGCCAGGGCGGGAGCGCGCTCAGCGGCGCGAAGGTCGCGAGCGTTCCCGCGTGAGGCAGGATCAGCTCTTCCCGGAAGCGACGCAGCATTCCCTCGCCGTCGTAGCGCTGGCGGAACTCGAGCGCGGTGTCGCCGAGCATCGTCCGCACGTGCCGGCCGAAGCTCTGCGGCGAGGAATACTCGAGATGGTTGGAGACGTTGGCGATGGAGAGCCCCGGGTTCTCGAGCAGCCGAGCCGCGCGGACGAGCCGCGCCATCGCCAGGTACCGCTTCGGCGCCGGGAGGCGTGCCCGGAAGAAGCGCGACATGAGGGTGCTCGGCAGGACGCCTAACGACCGGGCGAGGGCGCGGATGGTGGCGGGGACGCGCGGGCGGAAGACGAGCTCGAAGAAGCGCCGGCAATCCTCGGGGGCCGTCGGCAGGTCGCCGGCGATCATCGCCAGCGCGAGCCGCTGGATGTCATCGCTCCGTCCCTCGAGCAGCATCGCCCGCAGCTCCCCCCAACCGGCGGGCGAGCGCACGTCCACGATCGCGCGCACGCCGCTCCGGCCGAGTGCCAGCACCGTGCGCGGCGTCCGCATCTCGACGTCCGAGAGGAGCGCGACCGCCGGAACGCGCGGGAACTCGCGCACCAGCGCGGCGAGTCGCGACGCGTCGCGGTCGCCGCATCTCGCCACGGAGACCAGGACCGCGCCAATCGGCCGCTCGCGCAGGTCGCGCAGGACGTCGTCGAGCGATTCCCGGTGAACGGCCCGGTACAGACCCGCGCCGGCGGCGTCCACCCGTGGACGCTCGGCGGGGTCGAGGACCGTCGCCACCGCCGCGAGCGACTGCATGCCCGGCGAAAGGGCGAGCGGCGATGCTGACGGTACGTTGCTCATCGGAACGCTCCGCTGGAGACCGCGTCCACGATCGCCGAGCCCGTCATGAGCCCGTCACCCGTGACTCCGTTCGACGCTCGAACGTCCCCCGAGCAGTCCCCGCCCATCGAATGTCCGACGACGCCCTCATCGCCGCACTGCGCGCCAACGACGCACCCTTCGTCGTCGACGGCGATCCGCTGCCGACGCCCCTCGGCCGCAGCTACCCGGCGACGTCCACCGACTCGAGCGACGGGCGTCGCATCGTCGTCACGCACCTCGCGCCCGCGCTCGCACGCGCGGTCGGTGATACCGACGCCCTGCTCCACGTTCTTTCCCGCCATGCGATCGGGGGTGGATCCGCCGACGGCACGATCTACTTCGTCGAGGCACGGCCGGAGGGAGAACCGATCACCGCCCGACTCGCGCGCGAAGGACCGATGCGGTCGGAGGCGCTGCGGCCGATCGCCGTTCGCGCCGCCGAGGCGCTGCGCACGGTGCAGGCGACCCACGGACCGCACGGCCTCGTCTCTCCCGATTCACTTCTCGTCGCCGCCGACGGGACGGTGGCCTTTCGCTGGAACGGGCTCTTCGCCGCCCTGCGCGCGGGGGGCGTGCCGGCCGAAGCGATCGCGGCCGCGTTCGGAGAGGGGCTGCACTTCGCGCCGGAGCTGCGCCGCGGCGAGATGCCGACCAACGCGTCCGACGTCTTCGCCCTCGGCACCACGCTCTACGAGGCGCTCACCGGGCGCCCGCCGTTCGGCGGACGGACGACCGCGACCGTGATGGCGACGGTGCTCACCGACGGCAGCTCGAGCGGACACAAGCCGCCGGCGCTGACGCGGGCGATCCTGCGCGCCATCGAGCAGCAGCCGGGTGACCGCTGGGTAGACGCCCGTCAGTTCGCCGACGCGCTCGAGGAGGAGCACACGACGGCACCCCGGCCGCGGCCCCGGCGGCGGCGCATCCTTCCCGTGGCAGCGGCCGCCGTGGGGATAGGCGCGCTCCTGCTGTGGTGGCTGATCGACTAGATTTCAGGTGCGCATACGGACGGCTGGACGGTCGCGACGCCCTCGCGAGGGGGCATCGAGGAAAGTCCGGGCTCCATGGACAGGCTGCCAGGTAACGCCTGGGCACGCGGCGACGCGTGACGGAAAGTGCCACAGAAAACAGACCGCCCTCGGATTTCCGGGGGTAAGGGTGAAAAGGTGGGGTAAGAGCCCACCGCGTCTCCGGCAACGGAGGCGGCACGGTAAACCCCAGCCGGAGCAAGGCCAAATAGGCGGCGAGAGGCAGTCCTCCTCGATCAGGACGCCGCGGGTAGGCTGCTGGAGAGCATGGGTGACCATGCTCCGAGAGGAATGACCGTCCGGACGACCCGTCGTCCGACAGAACCCGGCTTACAGGCCGTCCGTATGCGCCCCTCTCCTCCCCGGACCCCGGGCGCGCAACTCACCGAGAGCTCTCGATGATCTCACTTCTACGCGGCCGGAGCACGGCCGCGCTCGCGCTCGCCGCGGTCGCCGCCTGTGGCGGCCGTGCGTCCACCGGTCCACTCCCGGTGCCCACGCCCGACGCGCCGCCGCCGGTCGCGCCGGCGCCGACGACCACCGCCCCCGCGCCGGCCCCGCGCGCATTCGCGTACAACCCGGGGAGCTACAGCTACGAGCTGCGGAGCGAAGCGGTGACCACCGCCCTCGATGGTGAGCGGCGCACCGACACGACGACGACGCGGATGATCGTGAGCTTCAGCGTCGCGCCCGGCGCCGACGGGCAGCTGCGCGTGGCCGGCACCGTCGATTCGTTCGACGTCCGGAGCTCGACGCCGGGAACGCCCGCGACGTCGGTGGCTGCCTTCCCCTTCGAGCTCGCGATCTCGTCGTCGGGGCAGATTCTCGCCGCCCCGGCCGATTCCGCGGGCGCCTGCGCGACACCGACGAGCGTGCCGATGACGCTCGTGCGCGAGCTGATCGTGTCGGTACCGGTGACGCTGCAGCCGGGCGCCGCGTGGGAAGACACGGTCCACGCCACGACCTGTCGTGCGATGTTACCAATAACTACCCACTCAGTACGGCGAAGCCGCACTGAGTGGGTCGGAGTGCCGCCGGAGATGGCGCGCCGCAGCGGCGACGCCGCCTATCGCATCGTGCGCGCGGTCTCGACGACGGTGGCGGCCGACACGCGCGCTGCCGGCCGTCAGGTGATGGTGAGCGGCGCTGGAGAAGGGACGAGTGCCTTCTTCGTCGACCCGATCGGCGTCCTCATCGGCGCGAGCGGCGACGTCTCCTCACAGCTCATCGTCGACAGCGGGACGCAGCGGCAGCAGTTCGCGCAGACCGTCCACGCCCGAATCTCCCTTCGCCGTTAGGCAGCCGGGGACGTCGCTCAGTCGTCGGCGACGCGCGCCGGCGGCTGGGCGGCGGAGCAGCGCGGCTCCTGGAGCAGCCCCGACCCCGGGATCCAGCGCCCGGTGAAGACCCGCCGCAGGGCGCGCCAGATGAGGCGGATGAGCACGACCATCGCGATGAGCACGACGATCGCGATCGTGAGCGCGAGCCATGGGTGGTGCCAGACGAGGAGCGCGATCGTCGCCGCGACGGTGATCTCGCCGACGTTCGCGACGCCGTTCGTCACCGGCTCGGGGCTGGTGTCGATCGCGTAGCGGAGCCCGAGCTTCGTCGTGTGTGTCGCGACGGCGAGGCTGCCGCCGAGGAGCCCCGCGGCGAGGATGACGACGGGATCGGCGTGCCACACGGTCATCACCGCGAGCGCGGATGCGGCCGGCGGCCGGATGAGGCTGTGGAACGTCTCCCACGCCGAGGCGACGCCGGGGATGAGCGTCGCGAGGAACTCGAAGACGAAGAGGACGAAGGCGATCCCGATGACGACGGGATGCGCCACGGTGCTCATCCCCCCGGGAAGGGGGCCGACCCACCCGAGGCGGCTGGCCAGCCCGACCACGGCAACCGTCGCGTAGAGGTTGATCCCCGACGCGTACGCGATTCCGAGTGCCTGGGCGAGCGAGGTGAGCGAGGACATCGGCGACCTGGGTGGAGGACGACCGTATCCCGCCGCCCGCGCAAGCTTCAGTCCACGAGGCGCAGCGGCATCACGAGACAGAGGTAGCCGGCCGGGTCGTCCCATGCCTCCGGCTCGAGCGTTGCAGCGCGCTCGGGCGCGCGGAAGGTCAGCTTCACCTCGTCGGTCGGGATATAGCGCAGGATCTCGAGGAGGTAGCTGGCGTTGAAGCCAATGTCGAGCTGGTCCCCCGTATAACGCACCGGCAGCTCGTCCTGGGCGTCCCCGAGGTCCGGCGTCTGGACGCTGAACTTGAGCATTCCCGTGTTGAAGGACATGCGGATGCGGTGCGTCTGGTCGGACGCGATCACCGACATGCGCTTGAGCGCGCTCGTCAGCGCCGCCTTGTCCGCGACGGCGACCTTGTCGTTGTCCTTCGGGATGACCTGCTCGTAGTTCGGATATGGTCCCTCGATCAGCCGCGTGAACACCGCGGTGAAGGGCGAGCGGAAGCCAAGGTGGTTCTCGCCGCGCGCGATCTCGAGCTCCTCGTCGGCGGGGAAGAGGCGCCGGATCTGCTCGAGAGCCTTGGGCGGGACGATGAGGTCGGAGGAGGGAAGGCCGCTCGCCTTGATCGGCACCTCCATCTTCGCGAGCCGGTGGCCATTGGTGGCGACCATGCGCATCGACTCGGGACGGAGCTCCCAGAGCACGCCGTTCAGAATCGGCCGGCTCTCTTCGGTCGAGACCGCGAATGCCGTGTGAGTGATCAGCTTCTGCAGCTCGCCCGACCGCACCCGCCAGCTGTCGTTGAAGCGGATGTTCGGGAAGGAGGGAAACTCGTCGCGCGGGAGGCCGAGGAGGCGGAAGTGCGCTCGTCCGCACTCGAGCGTGACGCGCTGCTCGCCCGAGCTCGCGAAGCGTACCGGCGCCGGCGGGAGCTCGCGCGCAATCTCGCTCAGCTTCTTCGCCGGGACGGTGATGGCGCCTCCGTCCTCGATGTCGGCGCTGATCTCCGTGCTCACCGCGATGTCCAGATCGGTGCCCGAAAGGCGGATCCCCTTGTCGGTCGTCTCGACGAGAATGTTCGCCAGGACGGGGAGTGTGGTCTTGGTGGGAATGCTCGCGGTGACCGCGGCGAGTCCCTCCTGAAGCTTCTCCCTCGTGATGGTGAATCGCATTCAGGCTCCCTGAACTGTGGATCGAATGGTCGGCTTGCTGTTTCTAGCTTCTTTACAGCTCAGACAGCAGAAGTAGTAGAGGCGTGGGAAGCCGCGGAGAAACGGTGTAACTCTCACTGGGACCGGCCGTTGAGGTGCGCTGCCGGATGTGGCGTCGATGTGGACGGGCCGGGACTCTCGGGGATCGGATTTCGCGGCTCGTGCGCTGCTGTGGAGAAAGATACGTATTCCGTGGCGAATTACAGCAGGGATTGTAGAGCCGCGCGCAGCTTTTCCACGCGACGCGCGAAGCCGTCGTCGCCGCGGATCGATTCACCGACGCGATCGAGGCTGTGGATGACGGTCGAGTGATCGCGTCCGCCGAACGCCTGGCCGATGTCGACGAGCGAGGTGCCGAGCAGCTCGCGTGCAAGATACATCCCGACCTGCCGGGGCGTCGTCAGCGTCTTCGTGCGCGTCTTCGACTTCAATCCCTCCGAGGTGACGCCCCATTCCCGGGCGACGGCGCTCTGGATGGTGGTGATGTCGAGCCGCCCCGCGGCGCCGTTGCCCCCCGCGTCATCGAGCGAGGCGCGCAGCTTGTCGCGTAGCGCCTCCTTCGCGAGATCGACCGTGACCTCGCGGTGCCTGAGCGACGCATAGGCGAGGAGCTTGATGATCGACCCCTCCAGCTCGCGCACGCTCGACCGCACATGCTCGGCGATGAAGCGGATGACGTCCTCGGGGATGGTGAGCTCGAGGTGGTCCTGCGCCGCCTTGTGCCTGAGGATGGCGATACGGTGCTCGAGATCGGGGAGCTCGATATCGGCGACCATCCCCCACTGGAAGCGGCTGACCAGTCGCGCTTCGAGGCCGGGGATCTCCGAGGGCGGACGATCGCTGGTGAGCACGATCTGGCGTCCGGCCTCGTACAGAGCGTTGAAGGTGTGGAAAAACTCTTCCTGGGTCGCCTCCTTCCCCTTCAGGAAGTGCACGTCGTCAACGAGGAGGAGGTCGATCTCGCGGTAGCGGCGGCGGAAATCCTGGGTGGTGCGAGTCTGGATCGACGCGACGAGATCGTTGGTGAACTGCTCGGTGCCGACGAAAGCGAGGCGGGTCTCGGGGCGGCGCGAGACGATCTCATGCGCGACGGCCTGCATCAGGTGCGTCTTGCCGAGTCCGGTGTCGCCGTAGAGGAAGAGCGGATTGTAGACTTTGCCCGGGGCCTGCGCGGCGGCGTGCGCGGCCGCGGCGGCGAGCTCGTTCGACTTTCCGATGACGAAATGGTCGAACGTGTAGCGATCGCTAAGTGGCGCGAAGTTGCCGCCCTTCTGCCTCGCTGCTGGCTTGGACTCTTCGATGGAAACCGGCGGCGCGACGAAGAGATCCATCTGCGGCCGGGTCTTTCGCTCCTCGTGGACGCGAAAGGCGACACGGAGCGGATGACCGAGCGCGACCGGCGCATACCCGGCGAGGATGGTCGCGTGCTTCGACTCGTTCCAGTCGGCGGCGAACTGGTCCGGAGCGCCGACGACGAGCAGGTCACCGTCGAGTGCGAGCGGCTCGGTGGGCTCGAGCCAGGTCCTGAATGTCTGCTCCGGGAGTTCCTGTCGCGCGCGATCGAGAAGACGAGACCAGATTTCGCGCGCGGTGAGGGCCATGGATCGGGATGTGGAAAACTCGGAGGGAGGGCGAAACTACCGACGGCCGGGTCGTAAGTCAAACGGTGTTCGTACGGGCGGCACGGGGCTGTTCGCTCTTAGCTTTTCGCGTTGAGCGACGGCGGAGACAACGCATTATCCGGAGGCAGTTTCGTGACGCGTAGAGCGGAAAGCGAAGAGCCCCGGGCAGGCGCGATGAGGGTCCGCGGCGGGGCTGGGGCCCCGCCGCGTCCCAACAAGAAGGGCGACTGGAGCGCTTCGCGCTCCAGTTGACCCATATGTATTTGCCGTCTAGCTTTACGGGTCTGTCCCGCATCTTTTCCTTCATCTGACGTGTCATGGGCAAGCCCACGTACCGCCCGCGCAACAAGCGCCGCATCAAGAAGCACGGATTCCGCACCCGCATGTCCGACAAATGGGGGCGTGAAGTCCTCGCGCGCCGGCGCAAGAAGGGGCGCAAGCGGCTCACCGTGCAGCTCCCGAGCAAGTACGCCGGCGCCTGAGCAGGGCGACGCATCGGCATCCTTTCCGCGCGCCGTCCGCATCACTCGCGGATCGGAGCTGCGCCGAATCGCACGAACGGGGAAGCGACTCCGGACCGATCACGTCGACGTCCGGGTGGTCGCTTCCCTCCTTCGTCTCGACCATGCGCGCGTCGGGCTCGTCGTGCCGCGACATGGGCGGAGCGCGGTCGACCGCAACCGGTTGAAGCGGCGGCTGCGCGAGCTCGCGCGGACCGAGCTCCTTCCCGGCGCGCCGGCGGTGGACGCGGTGCTCCACGCCAGGCCGGGCGCGTACGCGCTCTCCTTCGACGAGCTCCGCGCCACGACCCGCCGCATCCGGACGCTCGTCGAGCGCGCGGCTCCGCCGATCCTCGAGTCCGCCGCGACCGACGCCGCGGCGGACGGCGTGTAGATTCCGCTCGTGCGCACAGTGCTCGTCCTCTTCGTGCGGGCGTATCAGGTCACGCTTTCACCGCTCCTTCCGCCCGCATGCCGCTATCTCCCGAGCTGCTCCGCCTACGCGATCGAAGCGCTGGAGCGGCATGGTGCGGCGCGCGGGAGCTGGCTCGCCATCCGGCGCATCCTCCGCTGTCACCCCTTCCGGCCGGGCGGCTACGACCCGGTCCCGTGAGCGGGCGCTGACTCGCGCCCGACTGCGCATTTCATGACTCAACGCATCATCATCGCCGCGCTCATCCTCGCGGCTGCCTTCTGGCTCGCGCCGAGGCTCTTCCCGACGCCGCCCAGGTCCGCGGCACCCGCCGCCGACTCACTCGCGCGCCGCGACAGCGTTCGCACCCAGGGTGCGCCGCCTAACGCGAGCGCCACGAGTCCCGAGACGGCGCGCACCGCCGTCGCCTCGACGCCGACCCCCGCACAGCAGCAGCCCGGTGCGATGCCGGGCGCGACGCCGGGCGCGACGCCGGGCGCGACGACAGCGGCCGCCGCCGAGACGCTGTCCGTTGGCAACGAGGCGTCGACGACGCTGCGCTTCTCGACCGCGGGTGCATCGCTGCTCGACGCGACGCTGCACCAGTACCGGGCGCTCGCGCCGGGCCGCAACGGCGACGTCGCGCTCGCGCGGCCCGGCGAGCCGCTGCTCGCGTATTCCCTCCTCGCCGGCCGCGACACCATCGCGCTCGATCGTTTCCCGTTCAGCGTCTCGCGCGGCGGGACCGCCGAGCGTCCGGAGCTCGCCTTCACGGGCGCGACTCCGGCCGGCGCGGTGACGATCCGCTACGCGATCGTTCCCGACAGCTACACCGTCCGCATCTCCGGGTCGGTCGCCGGCGCGCCGCAGGGCACGACACTCCTCGTCCGCATGCCGCAGGGCCTCCGCTCCTCGGAGGCGGACAGCGCCGACGACGCGCGCCATCTCGCCGTCGCCTACAAGCGCCGTCCGGACGACGCCCGCGGCGTGACCTTCTCCTCACTCGACGCGGGCGAGGTCGAGGCGGTGCGTGGCCCCCTCACCTGGGCGGTGACGAAGAGCAAATACTTCCTCGTCGCCGTCGCCGCGCCGGACAGCGCGCGCTCCTTCGGCAACCTCTCGATCGTCGGCGGTCCGCGGACGACGAAGGTGGCGACGCACACCCTCGCCACGCTCGAGGTCCCGCTCCAGAACGGCGAGTTCGCGATGGACGTCTACGCCGGTCCGCAGGAGTTCCGCCGGCTGCGCGCGCTCGGCCGCGACCTCGACACCGCGAACCCCTATGGCGGCTTCCTCCAGGGGATCGTGCAGCCGTTCGCGACGCTCGTCATGCACATGCTGCTCTGGATGCACGACACGCTGCACCTCGGCTGGGGCTGGGTGCTGGTGCTCGTCGCGATCCTCGTCCGCGTCGTGACGTGGCCGCTCAACCAGAGCGCGATGCGCACGAGCCTCAAGATGCAGCGCATCCAGCCCGAGCTGCAGGCCCTGCAGAAGCGCTACAAGGAGGATCCGCAGCGCTTCCAGCAGGAGATGATGAAGCTGTACAAGGCGCACGGGATGAGTCCTTTCAGCTCGCTCGCCGGCTGCATGCCGATGCTCATCCCGATGCCGGTGCTGTTCGCGCTCTTCTTCGTCTTCCAGAACACGATCGAGTTCCGCGGTGTCCCCTTCGCGTGGATCCCGGACATCTCGCTCCACGATCCGTACTACATCCTGCCGATCGCGATGGGCATCTCGATGTTCGCGCTGTCGTGGATCGGGCTGCGCAACGCGCCGCCGAACCCGCAGGCGAAGATGATGGCCTACGTCATGCCGGTGGTGATGACGGCGATCTTCTTCCGCTTCCCGGCCGGACTCAACCTCTACTACACGGTGCAGAACCTGGTGACCCTGCCGCAGCAGTGGCTGCTCACGCGCGAGCGCGCGAAGATGGGCCTGGTCACGCCGACGGTGCAGGGGACGCCGGCGAAGGCACGGCGCGGCGGTTAGGCAGCCGGGGCAACGACGCCGGTGCGCATCACCTACATCGGGCACGCGACGGTGCTCATCGAGGTCGCGGGGCACCGCATCCTCACCGACCCGAACTTCGACGTCGCGCTCGGCCGCTTCCTGCCGCGGGTGAGCGCGCCGGGGATCGCGCTCGACGCGCTGCCGAAGCTCGACGCGATCCTGCTCTCCCACGCGCACGCCGACCACCTCTCGTTCACCTCGCTCGCGGCGCTGCCCTCGGACATCCCGCTCTTCGCGCCGCCGAAGATCGCGCAGTGGCTCGCGACGCGCGGCTGGAAGAACGCGACGCCGCTGCCGTGGGGCGGCTCGGTGGCGGTCGGCGACATCACCATCCACGCCGCGGTCGCGCGGCACATGGGGAGCCGCTACGGCTACGACCGCTGGCGCGGCGACGCGAGCATGTACCTGCTCGACACCGGGACGGTGAGCCTCTTCTTCGCCGGCGACACCGGGCTCACCGAGGCGACGCATCGCCTCGTCGAGGACCGCCTCCGCCCGCACGGACGACAGCTCGACGTCGCGCTGCTGCCGATCGGCCACGCGCCGTGGTGGAAGTTCAACTTCCGCCGCGGCCACCTCACCACCGCCGACGCGATCACGCTCTTCGAACGGCTCGACGCGAAGATCTTCATCCCCTATCACTGGGGAACCTTCGATCACGTGACCGCGAAGGCGCACGACGCGATCGTCAGGCTGCGCGCGCACCTGCCGACCTACGCGCGGCAGCACCAGGTCCGTATCATCGAGCCCGGCGAAGCCTTCGAGCTCACCGCCGCGGCCGGCGTGGCCTGAGCCGCAGTGCCTGACGCGGCGGGAGCGGGCGAGGCCGGCCGCGCGCTCCGCGGCGGCACGGACACCATCGCCGCGATCGCGACCGCGAGCGGACGGGGCGCGATCGCACTCGTTCGCGTCAGCGGCGCCGACGCCTTCGCGATAGCGCGGTGCGTCGTCGACCCGTGGCCCGTCGACCCACGCGCGGCGACGCTGGCCACGATCCGCGATCCCGACTCGGGGACCGTCGTCGACCAGGCGCTCGTGACGCGCTTCGAAGCCGGACGATCGTTCAGCGGCGAGCCGACGGTCGAGATCTCGACCCACGGCGGAGTCGTCACCCCCGCGCTCGTCCTCGCGGCGCTCGTCGCCGCCGGCGCGCGTCAGGCACTTCCCGGCGAGTTCACGAGGCGCGCCGTGCTCTCGGGGCGACTCACGCTCGCGCAGGCGGAGGCGATCGGCGACGTCATCGACGCCACCTCACGCGCGGCGCAGCGCGTCGCCCTCCACGCCGCCGACGGTGCGCTGTCGGCGGCCGTGCTCGCGCTCCGCGACGCGGTGCTCGACGTCGAGGCGCTCATCGCCTACGACATCGACTTTCCCGAGGAGGACGAGGGCCCGGTATCGCGCGAGCGCGTGCTCGACGCCGCGCAACGCGCGATCGAGGCGATCGACGCGCTCCGCTCCACCGAGGCGCGCGGCCACGTCGTGCGCGACGGAGCGCTCGTCGTCCTCGCCGGCGTCCCCAACGCCGGGAAATCCTCGCTCTTCAACGCGCTCCTCGGCGAGTCGCGCGCGCTCGTGACGCCGGTAGCCGGTACGACGCGCGACGCGATCGAAGCGGTGCTCGACAGCGGCGCGTGGCCACTGCGGCTCGTCGACACCGCCGGACTGCGCGAGAGCGCCGACGAGGTCGAGCGGCTCGGCATCGAGGTGAGCGGCCGCTATCTCGCGAACGCGCGGGTCGTGCTCGTCTGCGGAGAGTCCGCCCCCGACCTCGCACTCGCCGACGCCCGGGTGCGCGCGCTGACCAACGCGCCGCGAATCCGCGTCCTCACCAAGTCGGACCGCGACGGCACCAGGGCGCCCGCGGACGCGCTCCCCGTCTCGGCGCTGACGGGCGCGGGCCTAACGGTCCTGCTCGCCCGCATCGTCGAGGCCGTCGAAGCCTCGCTCGGCGAGCTGCCGGCCGACGACGCGCCGATCGTGACGCGCGCCCGTCACGCTCAGGCGCTCGCGAGGGCGCGCGAGGAGATGGAAGCGTTCGTCGCCGCCCGCCACGACGACGCGCTCCCCGCCCCCGTCGCCGCGGTGCATCTGCGCTCCGCCGCCCTCGCCCTGGAGGAGCTCGTCGGCGCGGTGGACATCGATGATGTCCTCGACCGGGTGTTCAGGACGTTCTGCGTGGGGAAGTAGGGCAGCTGCCAGCTACCAGCTGCCCGCTGCCAGAACCGCCCCGTTACCGTTAGGCTGGCAGCTGGGCGCTGGCAGCTGGCAGCTGCCGTTCAGGCTGTCTGCGCCCCCGAGCTCGCCAGCGCCGTCAGCTCGGACGCGCTCGCACGGACGGCCCACGAGAGGCCGCGCGTCTGGACCGCCGTATCGGCGAGGCGTGCGCCGAGGAAGTAGCCGCTGCGCTCGGGAAGGACGAAGCGGTCGACGGTGCGCGATTCGTCGCTCATGCCGCCGGAGAGGTAGCGGAGACGGAGGCCGAGCGCGGTCGAGTCGAGGTCGGGAACGACCGCCCGCGTGATGATGCCCTCGAGCTCGCGTACGCGAGCGTACTGGCGGCGGGCGTAGCCGAAGTACTCCCACGCGGCATGACCGGGGCTGATCGCCTGCGACACGTGCACGGCGAGCCCCTCGTTGACGAGCAGCTCGCGGAGCGTCGCGCGGCGTCCCGTCTCCCAGTACGAGTAGTAGCCGCCCGCCTCCTCGACGAGCGCGCGCATCTCGCTGCGGCTTCCGGGTGACGTGTACCTGACGGCGTGTGCGATCTCATGCGCGAGCCAGAGCGGGATCAGCTCCGGGTCGAGGCCGAGGCCCTGCGTGTCGGGGTTGGCGACGCTCGTGAAGTGCTCGAGGCAGACGAAGGCGATGCCGCGCCCCTCGACGACGAGCTCGCCGGCGTTCGCCGCGCCGACGCCGACCATGAGCACGACGTCCACGTCCACGTCGGTGTCGAGCAGCGCGGCACACTGCTCCTCGGTGTTGCGTGCGAGGGAGACGACGTCGGTACGCTCGAGCGTGGAGCGGAGGTCTGTACGGTCGGCGCGCATCGTGGCGCGGACGACCTCGTCGAAGTGCGGACCTTCGGGCTCGACGACGTAATTCTCCCAGTAGGCGGTCAGGAGACGGCGGTGGCTATCGAAGTATCGCTGGTAGGCGGCGACGGGGTCTGAGCTCTGGAGGGCGGCAAAAAAATCGGGCAGCAGGTTGATGAGCATCAGCCCTGGTCGCGGGTGGGGGCGCGCGGGACCGGCAAGACGGCGGGCAAGATACTGGTGCTCGTGAAAGCGAACAAGGGCGGCATCGTGACACGATTGGCACAGAACTTTCTTTGTCCCGTTTCCAAGCAAAGACGCCGGACGGGCGGCCAATGACGACGCTGCAGCAGATCGACCTCAAGTGCCCCATATGCGACACCCGCTTCCACTCCCAGGCGGTGGTGTCGACGAATTCCTTTGGTGGCAAGCGCACCGACTTCCATGAGCGTGCCGCCGGGACGCAGCCGCTGCCGTACCTGATTCACACCTGCAGCCGCTGCGGCTATTCGGGCTCGGAGCGTGATTTCACCGAGGAAGCCGACGTCACGACGACGCTGAAGGAGCACGTCTGGAACGAGCTCGCGCCGACGGTGTCGTCGGGGATGTCGGGGTCGGAGAAGTACGAGGCGGCGGCGAAGGTCGCGGAGTGGCAGTCCGCCGAGCCGCGCCACATCGCCGACCTCCTGCTCCGCGCCGCGTGGTGCTGCGTGGACGAGGGCGACAGCGAAGCCGAGCGATTCTTCCGCCGTAAGGCAGCGTGGAAGTTCGAGGAGTCGCTGGCGAGCTTCGACGGCGTGCCGCGCGAGGAGCGTGCGGTGCTGACCTACCTCGTGGGCGAGCTCTGGCGCCGCGTCGGCGACGTCGCTCGGGCCGGCGAGTGGTTCGAGCTCGTCGC
>DATAIS010000114.1:0-13012 GCA_036262535.1 Gemmatimonadaceae bacterium
GGGCGAGGCGGCGCTGCGGGCGCAGCCGTTAGGCAGGAGAGCGACGAGGACGGCCGCGGTGGCGTAGCCAGCGATTCGAGCGCGCATGTGGGGGTTCGAAGGTGGTGAGGTGTCGCCGGGGGCGAACATCGGGACGTCCAGCGGCGGGGACAGCGCCCGTGAAGCATGTCCCTGGACGGTGCACAAGTCTAATCAGCGTGCGGTTGCGCAGTTCGTCACCAGCGCCGGCCTCTTCGTTTCCTCACTCACGGACGCCCATACGCCGCGGCGATCGCCGGGATTTCCGGAATGGCGAAGCTGGGGCCGGCCGGCGCTCGGCGCAGCATTGGTGAGTTGATCACCTTCAGCTTCGGGCGCTGAGGCAGGTTGCCACCGGACGATACTTGCGACATGTTCGGCGCGCCCCGAGCTCCGGCGCCGGCGGTTCACCGCCGCCCCCGTACCCCGACAGTCCGATGCAGCGCACATTCACTGCGGTCTCCCTCGTCCTGCTGGCCACCGGCTGTGCCGGCGCCTCCGGGACCACGACCACGCCCGCGCCGAACACCAATCCGGTCGTGATGATCGACGAGAATGGTCGCACCTTTCGGTCCACGCAGAGCGGGACCGTTGCGAGCTTCGACGCGCCGATCGATTCGGTGTGGAACGCGGTCCTCGCCGCCTACTCCGCGATGGAGATGGAAGCGAACACCCTCGACAGGCCGGGACGAACGATCGGGCGCAACCGGCTCATCATCCGCCGCACCTTCAACGGCAGCCGGCTCTCGACGTTCTTCAGCTGCGGCGACGACATGGTCAGCGGGCCGAACGCGAACAACGGCGAGATCACGGCGAATGTCGTCTCCCACCTCGAGGAATCGGGATCATCCACGTCGGTCGCGACGATGGTGACCGCGAACATCCGCCTGTACACGGGGACCTCGGGTGGCGCGATCCGCTGCGGCAGCACCGGGGAGCTCGAGGAGCGCCTTCGCAAGGCGATCGCGAAGCAGCTCGGCGTCAGCTCCAACTGACGCCCCCTGCGTTCAGTCGCGTCCGACGCCGAGCGCGTCGGCGACGCGGTTGATGTAGTTGAACCAGCTCGCGATCAGGGTGATCTGCAGGATGCCCCGGTCGTCGAAGCCAGCCGCTCGGAGCCGGTCGTGATGTGCGGGGGAGATCCGCGTCGCGTCTTGCGTGAGCTGGACGACGTACTCGATCATCACGCGCTCGGCGTCGGTGACCGGTGCCGTCCGCCAGTCGGTCTCGAGCGCCGTGACCAGCGATTCGTCGAGCGTGACCTTACGCAGAAACTCTGCGTGCGAGACGATTCAATACCGGCACCGGTTCGTCACCGAGACCATCGTCGCGATCATCTCATGCTGCCGCCGCTCGAGCGGCAGGTCGGGTGACATGAGTACGCCGAAAGTCGCGAACGCGTGATACAGCGCGTCGGGGATGAGGCTGTGCGACGCTACGATGGACTCGTCTCCGAGCTCGCGCGGCTTCGGCTCGCCATACATCGCGGGGTAGATCGCCTGCTGCATGGCGCGCGCGCGCGCCAGCGCCTCGTCGCCGCTGTCGAAGGAAACGGTCCGGATCCAGGTCATGCCAGTTGCAGTCGAGGGCTGAGCCGCGTGTGACGGCAAAGCCTATCGCTTTCCCTGCAGGCCGCAAGAGAGCGGGGACAGCCAGCGGCGGGGTCGAACGCGGCTAGTGCACGCGCCAGCGCCAGGTGGTTGCGCACTCGGTGCAGCTCACGTAGCCGCCTGAGGAGACGACGAGCTCCGTGTCGCGCTCGCACCCCTCGCAGTGGCCGGTGAGCTTCCGCCGGATCTCCGGGCGCAGCCCGCTCTTCGCCAGCCGTGCGTCCACCGCTTCGGGGGCGACGGCGCAGACGGGACAGAGCGAGCCGGTGCAGCTCTCCCCGATCTCGAGGCAGATCACCTCGCTGTCCATCACCGGCGCCTGCCCGTCGGTGATCGGTTCGTCGGTCAGGATCACATGGACCTCCTGATCCCGGGCCGAGCAGTACATGCTGATCTCGCGCATAGCATCCTCCTGCTCCGAGGCCGTGCCTCGGTGACCGTGCGCGCTCGAGCGGCCGGCGCGGCGTGCGCCGGCCGCGCTCACGCAGTCCCCATCCCCGCGAACCCCATGAACACCAGCGACAACATCGCGACGATCATGAAGACCAGCGCCGGACCGCGCGCGACAGAGGGGATCGGCGCGAATTCCAGCCGCTGGCGAATCCCGCCCACCAGCGAGAGGACCGCGGTGATCCCCAGACCGGCACCGGCGGCGAACACGAGCCCCTCGAGCAGCGTGTAGCCGCGGTTCGTCTGGAAGATCGTCAGGCCCAGCACCTGGCTGTTGCTCGCGATCAGCGGAAGGAAGATGCCGAGCTCGCGGTAGAGCGATGGCGTCACCTTCTTCACGAAGAGCTCGACGATCTGCACGAGCGACGCGATCGCGACGACGAACGCGATCACACGCAGGAAGGGCGCAGCCGAAAGCACGAACGTGTTGAGCACCCAGGCGGCGAGTGACGCCAGGACCATCACGAAGGTCGTCGCAAGTCCGAGCCGCAGTCCGGTGTCGCTCTTGTTCGTCACGCCGATGACCGGGCACAGCCCGAGGAAGTAGACGAGGACGAAGTTCGTGACGACCGCCGCGGAGACGAAGATCCAGAAATGGTCGCTCATGCGAGTGCGCCCTCCCGTGGCCGTGCGGCGGGCGGTGACGCGACGCGCTTCGGCATCGACGCCTTTTCCGCAGACTCACGCGTCAGCTTCCGCAAGTCGTGCCAGTTCACGATCAGCAAGAGGACGCCGATCATGAAGAACCCGCCGGGAGGGAGCAGCATCACGACCCACGGCTCGAACGACTGCGGCATGATGTGCACGCCGAGCAGCGTGCCGCTCCCGAGCAGCTCGCGCGGGATACCCATGAGGAGCAGCGCGATCGTGAAGCCCGTGCCGTTCCCGAGCGCATCGAGAATCGACAGTCCTACGGGCTGGCGCGCGGCGAAAGCCTCCTGCCGCCCCAGGACGATGCAATTGGTGATGATGAGCGCGATGTATGGCCCCATCGCCTTGTGCACGTCAGGCACGACGGCCTCGAGCGTCATGTCGGCGATCGCGAGGAAGGTCGCGATGATCAGGATGTAGGTGGTGATCCGGATCTGGTGCGGGATCACCTTCCGCAGCGTGGACACGATGATGCTCGAGCCCACGAGCACGAACGTCGTCGCCAGCCCCATGGCGAGGCTGTTGGCGACGGCGTTCGTGACGGCCAGCGCGGAGCAGAGGCCGAGCGTCTGCACCAGCACGGGGTTCTCGTGCCACAACCCCAGCGTGAGCACGTCCCCCGCGCCTTTCGGCGCCGACGACTGCATCTTGATCATGCTCATGGTCGCGGCCTCCAGTCAGAGAATGCGGGCGAGCTGCGCGCCGGGAAGGTTCCTCTCCAGCTCGCGCACGATCTCCGCCTCCCTCATCCCGAACAGCGCCGTCGTCGCAGCGTCGGCCCGCATGACGGAGTCGGCGACGATCGTCAGGCTGCGCATGGAAGTCAGGCGCGGCTCCGCCGTCGCGGGGTCCATGATGTGGTGGTACGTGCGTCCCCCGTGGCGGAAGAACTGCCGGTACGTCCCGGACGTGGCGACCGCGCGGTCGCTGATCCGCAGCGTACCCGCCATCGCTTGCTCCTCCTCCGGCGACTGGATGCCGATCGTCCACGGCTCGCCATCAGGGGCGCTGCCGAGCGCGTAGAGGTCGCCACCGGCGACGACGACCGCGTGGGCGATACCGTGGCGGCGAAGCGCCACCACCGCGCGATCCACGCCGTACCCCTTGGCGACGCTGCCCAGGTCCAGCCGGGCGCCGGGGTCGTGATAACGCAGTACGGGCGTGTCGCCTCGCGTGCCCACCTCCACCGTGCGATGGAAGCGTCGCCCCGCCAGCTCGCGCACACGCTCGGCAGGCGGCGGCTCGAGCCGGGCCTTCACGTTCCACAGGCGCACGACGGCGCCAGCGGCCGGATCGTATCGGCCGTCGAGGGCCGCCGCCCAGCGCAGCCCCTCGGTGGTCACCTGCGCCGTCTCCTGCGTCACCGGGGTGGCGCCGCGCATCGCGCCGAGGTTCGCGCGGCCGACGTCGGAGACGTCGGTGAAGCACGTCATCGTCCGCTCGACCCACTCCAGCTCGGCCACCGCCGCGTCGATCGCGGAGTGAGCGAACGCCGGATCGCGGTGAACGACCGCGAACTGGGCGATCGTGCCCATTACCGGCACGCTGCGCCGGATGATGCCTGGCGGCCGCCGCCTCGCGAAGGGAACCGCCGCGACCACGAACGCCCCGATGGCGAGGCCGACGAATTCGCGGCGACCGATCTCGTGCCGGATGCCTTCCGATGTGATGATCATCGCTTCACTCCCCCGGCGTCACACGCGCCGTTGCGCGCGCATCCGACGCAGTTGCCGTTGCAGCTCCGATCGCGAGGGCGCAGCAGCGTGAAGAGCCCGAACAGGGCCGCCGCGCCAATGACGCCAAGAATCGTGGTCATGGCGTGCCCTCCAGGTACGCGTCCATGAATGGCTGCCAGCGTGCGATCGCGTTGTTGATGATGCGAATGACGGCGCGCGACGAGATCGTCGCCCCGGTGATCATGACTACGTCGTTAGGGCGTTTCGCGGCGCCGGACTTGACGCCGTTCAGCGGCTGCGCCACACCCGCGAAGCCGTTCACGAAGGCGCTGTCCTTGTCGATCTTGTCGCCAAGGCCCGGCGTCTCGCGGTTCGAGATGACACGCATCGCGATCACCCTGCGCGCCGCCGCATCGTAACCGAACATCACGGTCACCGGGTCCTGGAAGCCGTTCTCGGTCGCGCTCACGGCGAACCCGATCCGCCTCCCCGCCGCGTCACGTCCGAGATAGATCCTCTCGAGACCCTTCGTGTCGGTTCCCGCCGGGAGCGACTTCGTGAGCGCCCCGCCGTGCAGGTACAGGGTGTCGAAGCTGTGCGGGGCCTTGAGTACCTCCTGGACCGCCGCGCGCATCACCTCGCCCTTGTGGTGCTCGATGCGTGGCAGCGTCACCTGGTACGCCGTCACGATGAGCAGCCCGGCGAGGGCGCCGCCAGTCGTCATCATCGCCAGCAGCCGCCACGACGGAGCCTCACGGGCCGTGGTCGGCGGCGCGCCGGCGCTCGCGCCCATGCTCATGGTGCGCCCTCCCTCGCGACGCGCGTCCCGAATACCCGTGGCTGGGTCGCGCGGTTGAGGAACGGCACGAGCGCGTTCATGAGCAGGATCGCGTACATGACGCCCTCGGGCAGGCCGCCCCAGATGCGGATGACCACGACCAGGAGACCCACGCCGACCCCGAAGACCCAGCGGCCGGCATTGGTCACCGGCGCGGTGACAGGGTCGGTCGCCATGTACACGGCGCCGAGCATGATGCCGCCCGAGAAGAGCATGAAGGACGCGGACGGATAGCGCCCGGCGTCGATCGAGTGGAGCAGCGCGGCGACGGCGGCCACGGTGGCGAGAATGCTCGCCGGGATGCGCCAGTTCAGGAACCCACGCCAGGCGAGGTAGGCACCACAGAGGAGGATGAGCAGTCCCGCTGTCTCGCCCAGCGAGCCACCGGTCGTGCCGAGCACCAGGTCGAGGAGCGCCGTGCCCTTGTGCTCGAACTTCATCAGGTTGAGCGGCGTCGCCGCCGTGATCGCGTCCGTGGCGCGGGCGGTCAGCAGCGGCAGCGCGAAGTTGTCGCCGCGCAGCGACCACCAGCTCGCGCCGGCGCCCGCCGCCGCGGGCCACGTCGTCGTCGCCACCGGGAACGCGGCCATGAGGAACGCGCGGCCGAGGAGCGCCGGGTTGAAGATGTTGTAGCCGATGCCGCCGAAGAGCAGCTTGCCGAAGCCGATCGCGAAGGCGCCGCCGATGAAGGCCATCCAGAGTGGCATGCCGGCGGGGAGCGTGAGCCCGAGCAGGATGCCGGTGATTGCTGCCGAGCCGTCGGCGATCGAGCCCCATCGTGAGCGAGGCGACGACGGGCTCCTGCCCAGAACCCGCTCGGTGCCTAACGCACCGAGCGCCGAGGCGCCGATCACGAACAGCGCGCTCGGTCCGAAGAACCAGGTCGCGGCCGCGATGATCGGCACGAGGCTGCCGACGACGTTCCACATGATCGTCGGCACGCTGTCGCGTCCCTTGAGATGTGGAGACGCAGCGACGACGAGCGGGCGCGCCACGCGAGGCTCGGGGCGGGCGACGGGGGTCATTGTCCGGCCGCCTTCTGCCGCCGCAGTGCCGTCTTGCTCGCCTGGAAGAGCTGGGCGAGTGGGATGTTGGACGGGCAGACGTAGCTGCACGACCCGCATAGCATGCAGTCAGCGAGATGCGCCGCTTCCATCTCCTCATGACGCCCGGCCTTCGCCAGCTCGCCGAGCAGTGACGGATTCAGGAACATCGGGCAGGCATCCAGGCAGCGCCCGCAATGGATGCACGCGAACGACTGCTGATCGCGCACCTCGTCGTGCGTCAGCACGACGACGCCGGTCGTCCCCTTCAGGATCGGGACGTCGAGGTTCCCCTGCGGCAGGCCCATCATCGGGCCGCCGAAGAGCACCAGTGCAGCGTCGTCCGTCAGGCCGCCGCAGAACGCGAGCAGGTCGCGCAGCTTCGTCCCGACGGGCACGAGGAGGTTCGCCGGCCGCTGCACGCCGCGCCCGCTCACGGTCACGATCCGCTCTACCAGCGGCAGGCCCGTCTCGAAAACCTCGGCGAGGGTCGCCACCGATCCCACGTTCTGCACGATGACGCCGACGCTCGCGGGCAGCTTTCCCGACGCGACCTCCCGTCCGAGCACCGAGCGGATGAGCATTTTCTCCGCTCCTTGCGGATATTTCACCGTGAGCGGGAGCACGGTCACGTCGAGATCCGCCGGCCGCGTGCGCTCGAGCGCCTCGATCGCATCCGGCTTGTTCCGCTCGACGCCGATGATCCCGCGTCGCACGTCGAGGGCGTGCATCATGATCCGCAGCCCGAAGTGCACCCGCTCGGGGTACTCGACCATCGTGCGGTGGTCGGTGGTGAGGTATGGCTCGCACTCCGCGCCATTGACCACCACGGTGTCGATGGTCGCGTCCTTCGGTGGGGCGAGCTTGACGTGCGTCGGGAACGCCGCGCCGCCGAGTCCGACCACGCCCGCCTCCTGCACCGCGCGCAGCACCTCGGCCTGCGAGAGTCCGTGCCAGTCGGGCACCATCCGCGGGCGGGCGACTTGCCCCGAGTAGCGCTCGACCGCCAGCCGGACCGCGGTGCACATCGAGCCGTCGGGGTGCGGCCACCAGTCGATGTCCGTCACCCACCCGGAGGCCGACGCATGAACCGGGGACGATACCCAGCCGTCGGCCGCCGCCAGCATGTCGCCGCGCTCGACGTGCGCGCCCTTCCCCACGACGAGCTTCGCCGGCTTCCCGGCGTGCTGGCGGAGCGGAAGCACTACTTCCTCCGGGAACGGCATGCGCCGGATCGGAAGGTGGGCCGTGAGCTCCTTGTGCTCGGGCGGATGCACCCCGTGCGAGAACCCGAAGGCGTTCGTCCGGCGCGCAGCGCTGCGCGCGAGGCGGCTCAGAAGCCCTGCGCCCGCTTCAGCCATTTCTGGAGGTCCTTCTCCTTCGGGTTGAGCGGCGTTCCGGGGTGGATCGCCGACACCGGGCACTTCTCCGCCGCCTGCACGAGCTGGGCGAAGGTGCCCGCTTTCGCGTCCTTCACGTAGGCCTGCTTGTTCGCGTTGTACGCGAACATCTTCTTGTTGAGGTTCGTGCACTCGTTGCACGTCGTGCAGCGATCGGAGTCGATGTACGCTTCGACGACGACCGCCTCGCTCGCCGCGGCTGCCGTGGGCGCCGCGACGGTCGCGGGGGAGGTGGCTGGTTCCGGCGCCTTCGTGACCACCGGGGTGGCGCTGACCGCAATCCTGGTGTCGGGGGTCGCTGGTGCATCGGCGGGCGAGACGGCGGGGACGCTTTCGAGCAGGTCGCGCATCGTCTGCCCGCTCCTCGTCGCGCGCAGGAGTCCCTCCGCGAGCCGCCGTGCGATGACCGTCGGATAGGTCGCTCGGACTTCGGCCAGCTTCGCCTCGTAGTCCTGGCGTGCCGCGACGAGCTTCGCCTCGAGCTCCGCCTCCAGTGCGTCGCGAACGCGCTCGCGCGTCCGCTCGGCGACGACCACGCCCGCGAGCTCGCGAATCTGCGCCCAGTGCAGTTGCCGCTCCTCCGCGAGACGAACGATCTCCGCGCTGACGGTCCAGCGCTCGAGCCGCCTGTCCTTCCCCAGCACGTGGATGAACGGCGTCTTGCCCTCGCGATCGCCGTTCGCGAGCGCGAGGTACTCGTGAAAGAGGATGAGCTCAGTCTCTCCTGAACCTTCTCCGTCGTTCACCCGCTTGAAGTGCTTCCGGAAGCGCCCTTCCGTCGCTGCCCAATCAGCGGTGGTGAGAGGCAGCTCGATCGACTTCGGCGCGCCCGCCTCGTCCACGTACGCCAGCGTGTACGTCGGCCAATCATCCTCGACCGCCGGGTTGCCGTCGACGCTCAGGCAATCCGCCCACGTCCGTCCCGCATCGGGATCGTAGGTCAGGAACGGAAAGGCGCGGCTTTCCAGCGCGAGCCGCGCGGCGTGCTGCGCGACGTCGTCGGCGAGCCCGTGCTCCACCGGGCACGGCGTGTAGATGTTGAAGAGGGCGGGACGCCGCTTCTGCAGTCCCTTGAGCACTCCGGCCATGAGGTGCGACGCCGATGCCTGCGACGACTGGTGGACGTATACGCCGCGGTGCGCGAGCGCGATCAGCGCGAGCTCCTTGCGCGTCTCCGTCTTGCCGTGCTGCTCCGCGCCGTACCAGGCCATGTCCGACACCTGGCCGGTATAGCCGCTGGTGCACGCCTGGCCGCCGGTGTTCGAGTAGACCTGCGTGTCGAGCACGATGACGCGGATCGGTTTCCCCGACGCCATCAGGCGGGAGAGGTTCTGGAAGCCGATGTCGAGCATCGCGCCGTCGCCGCCCATCGCGACCACCGGCGGGCACATCGCGAACTCGTCGTCGGTGAAGGCCCGCCAGTCGAGATCGGAGAGCTCGCGTTCCGTGCGCTCCGCATCGTAGTCGCCGTCGAGGATCGCGCGCGCACGCCTCACGCGCGCGAACCCGTCGGCCATCTTCCGCATGTGGCCCTCGAACGCGCCGATGGCGAGCGATGGGCTGTCCTGGAAGAGGTGGTTGGCCCAGGGGAATGGGTACGGGTTGTAGGGGAAGGTGCTTCCCCAGACCGACGAGCAGCCGGTGCTGTTCGCCATCGCCAGCGATGCGCGGCCCTGTCCGCCCGGTCCTTCGACGTACCGCCAGCGCAGGTCCTTGAGTTCGCGCAACGCTCCCTGGACGAGTCCCAGCTCGAGACGCTTCCCTGCATCGAGCGGCACCTGCAGCGGCGACTCGCCCCCGAGAGGGAGGGTCTCGAGCTGTGCGTCCGAGGCGAGAAGCTCGCGCGCCCTGGCGTCGAGCCGCGCGACGATCTGGTCGAGCTCCGCCACGTACCGCTCGACGCGCGGGCGCATCATCGCTTCGATGCAACTGACGATGAGATGCACCGCGGTCTTCTCGCCGCACCCCATGCAGGCGCCATCGCCCCCGGCCATCGAGCGATAGCTCTTCTTCGTCAGGAGCAGCGTCGGCAGGACACCGATCCCTTCCTCGACGTTCGACACGTTGAGGAACCGCTGCGGCGTATCGGGAAGCTTCTGCCAGAACGCCCAACGCTCGCGCAGCTCCGCGACCATCGCGTCGTCCTGACGCACGGCCTCGAGCGCGCCGTCCGGGCATACCTCGACGCAGAGGTTGCAGCCCTTGCACGCCTCGGGATTGACCGTGATCGAGAGCAGTCCGCCGCTGCCTTGCTGCTTCCGCTCCGGATTGTCCCAGAACGCCGCCGTCCGCGCGAACTGGGTGGTGCCTGACGCTTCGCGCACCAGCCGCACCTCGGCATCGAGCGCCGCGCGCTTCTCGGCGTCCAGCTCGAGCTTCGGCGCCATGGCTTCCCATGCCTGTGCGAGTGATTCACCGAAGCCACGGAACTCCCCCATCGCGACGATGCGGCGCAGCTCCTTGCCGAGTGGCTTCACGAGCGGGCGGAGACGCTGGACCTGGCCGCGCGTCTGCGCGACGTTCACCGCCGCGGCCAGCACCTCCTCGGGGTCGCTCACCAGTCCCGGGATCGCCGCGTCCGGGCACTGGGTCCAGCATTGTGCGCAGCCGGTGCACTTCTCGGGAAGGAAGCGCGGAACCTCCATGCGCACGTTCGTCATGTCGCGAACGGCGCTCGTCGCGGCCGGCATCGCGCTGATGGCCGTGAAGGGATCGGCGATGACGTCCTGGCCGAGCTTGCACGTCACGCACACCTGCTCCCAGAATCGCCCCGGGTCGCCGACGCCAGGCTGCGCCTTCTCCACGTGGAGCACCGCCGGCATCGCTGGCACCGCGCCGGCGGCGGCGCCCGCGGCGCCGGTCGCGGCGAGCGCGGGTGAGTCCGCCGCGACCGCGACCGGCCGCAGCTCGTCGAAGCCGCGCCGGATGACCCGCAGGTTGTCCTCGACGATGCGTTCACCCTTCGCCCCGAACTTCTTCAGGAGCTGCGCGCGGATGCCATCGAAGAGGGTCGATTCGCTGAGTCCCTCCTGCGCGAGCAGCGGCGACGTCGCGAAGAACGCTCCCATGAACGCGGCGCCCTGCATGCGGTACCGCAGCTCGACCTCGGAAGCCTCGCTTGCGGCGATGCGGAACGCGTCCAGCGCGTAGACTCGGATCTTCCGGTCCGCGATCTCTCGCCGCGCGCGGGCCGGCAGCGACGGCCAGAGCGCCTCCGGCTCGGCGTCGCTCTGGATGACGAACACGCCACCGTCGGCCAGCCCCGCCAGCGGGTTCGAGTGACGAAACACGTTCGGGTCGGGCGACAGCACGACGTTGACGTGCTTCAGCTCGCAGTTCGTCCGGATCGGCTGGTGCGCGAACGTCGCGTAGAAGGTGGTGGGCTGCCCTTTCTTCTCCGAGCCGTACTTGGGATTCGCCTTCACGTGCATCCCGAGCAGCTCGAACACCGTCATCGACAGGTTCTTGCCCATCGTGATCGCGCCCCAGCCACCCACCGAGTGGATGCGGACCGAGATCGACCCCGGCGGCATGAGATCGAGATCGCCCGCTGTCGGCAGGGAGAGATCGGCCAGACGCGGGTAGCTCTCGAGGAGCTTCTCCTGCCAGATCTGGAGCTTCGGCAGGCGCGTCGCGGGGCGCAGGAAGTCGATGCCGAGGTAGAACTGCCGCCGGCCGCGTCCCGATGGCAGCATGTTCTCCACCGCGGATACGATGTCGCCCGGCTGGAGGTCCCGGCTCCCGAGCCCGAAACAGCCGGAGAAGAAATCGGGTAGCTCCTCAGGCGCGAGCGCGGCGAGCTTCGGGTACGGCAGCTCAATCGTCGGTGGCGCGCTCCGCTCTCGCGATGCACGCAGCCAGCGTCGCTGCGACTTCCCGTCGCGCGATGCGCTGTCCGCCGCTGCCGCAGAGCGCGAGCGCCCGTTCTCGAGTGCCTGCACCATCGCCGCGCGCACCTCTCGCAGCAGCGGCGGATCGACCGCCAATGGCTGGTCAGTGCGCTCGAGCACGACCACGCCGCGCTTCCCGGCGAGCAACCTCGTGACGATATCCGCCGGGAAGGGACGGAACATCGTCAGGTTGAGAACGCCGACCTTGATCCCTCTCGCCTCGCGCAGGTGATCCGCGACCGCCTCGGCGTTCGCGACGACACTGCCTTGTCCGGCGATGACCCATTCTGCGTCGTCGAGCCGATACCCCGCGGCGCGCGCGTAGCGACGTCCCGTGAGCGCCGCGTACTCGCCGAAGGCGCGATCGGCCAGCTCGGCGACGTGGTCGAAGTAGAACGGACGCTGTGCGGCGACGCCCTGCGCGTAGCTGTCCTGGTTCTGCACCACGCCGAGCATCGCCGGGTAATCGACATCGAACAGCTCGGGAATGCGGCGCCGACGCTCGCCGAAGACCATTCGCTGCGCCGGCGTTGGCGATTCGATCTCGTCCGACGGGTCGCCCAGATACTCCTTCACCAGGGCAGGCTCGGGAAGATTGATCGACTCGATGACGTGGCTCGTGAGGAACCCGTCCTGGGCGACGATGCCGGGGTTCAGCGACAGCTCCGCGATCCGGTGCGCGAGGAGATTGAGGTCCGCCGCCTCCTGGACATCCTTGGCGAAGAGCTGGAAGAATCCCGTGTCGTCCACCGCATGGTAGTCATCGTGGCCGGCATGAACGTTCAGTGCGTGCTTGGTGATCGCGCGCGCAGCGATGTTCAGCACGTACGTGAGCCGCTTCCCCACCGCCGGGTAGAGCGACTCGTGCATGTACACCACGCCCTGCCCGCTCGAGAAGTTGGCGGCACGGAGTCCCGTCATGCTCATCCCCGCCGTCACCGCCGCCGCGGCGTGCTCGCCCTCGGGCTCGAAGAAGAGGAGCCGCCGTCCGTTGACGTTGCGCTTGCCCTCCGCCACCGCGGCCGCCCAGCCCTCGCCCATCTGCGTCGACGGCGTGATCGGGTAGGCGCCCGCGCCCTCCGAGGCTGAGGTCTCCATGAGCACCACTGCCGTGCTGCCGTCCATCGCCTCCCGTGTTCCCGGATACGGGGGCGCGCCGGTGTCGGGCGTCAGCTCCACGGGCGTGGCCGTCGTCGCAGATCGAATCACGTTTGGCTCCCTGTGAGTTGCCGCCGCGGGGGCGGCGCGAGCCGTCCGGGGCCCGGCGCCGCGTGCTCCCGGACGAACTGCGCGCCCGACAGCCAGACGATCGCACCCGTCGGACAACGCTCGACCGCGCGCTGCTGCGCAAGCTCGTTGAGGCTGTAGTCGATGACCGCGACGCCGCTCGCGATGCTGATCAATCCGGGTCCGGCGTCGGCGACGCACTTCCCGCA
>DATAIS010000115.1:0-2591 GCA_036262535.1 Gemmatimonadaceae bacterium
CAGCTCGGTGCGATCGCGGTAGTCCGCGCCCGCGCCCACCGCCTCGCGCACGAAGTGGTGGTCCACGTCGGCGCGAAGCCAGTGCGTGTCCGAGAGGGCATCGTCGGGGCTCGCTGCGACGAGCAGCCGCTCCGAGTCGAGTCCCCGATCGGCGAACGGCTCGCGCGGATGGTGGCGGTAGAAGGTGAAGCCACGTTTCAGGCCTCGCCGCAGCGCCGGGTGATGCGCCAGCCATCGTCCGTGCGTCGCGAGCCGGTAACAATCGGCGAGCCCATAACGCTCGCCGATGCGCTCGAGCGAGAGGTTCGCCAGCGGCGTCGTCGATTCGCCGATCGCGAACCGTGGGTGCGTCCCGCGCTCGAGGAGGACGACGTCGTAGCCGAGCACCGCGAGAATTCGCGCGAGCAGCGAACCGGCGAAGCCGCTGCCGACGATGGCGACCTCGGTGCGCTCCGTCATCGGCCGCAGGCCTCGCATGCCACGCGCGGCGGGCGCACGCCTTCGACGTTCATCACCCGCATGCGTGCGACGCGCGCCGCGCGGCAGCGCTCGCACCCGGGCAGCTTGTCGACGTCCCAGAGATCGGCCGTGACGACCGCGCCCGCGACATCGGCGCATCGGTCGAGGGCCTCCTCGAGCTGGAGCAGCGTTGGCGGGACGAAGTCGCCCGCACCCTGAAGCCGCTCCATCTCGCCATTCCCGCCGCGCACGGGGATGATCGACACCACCGCCGCGCCTCGTTCCGCTGCATGGCGCACCGCGCGCACCGTCCACTCCACGCTCTCGGCCGCGGGAACCCGCGGCGCGCCGAGGAGGACGAAGACGCGCAGGTCGATCGAGTGGGTCGCGAGATACGACGCGGCGGTGTCGAAGCGCGCGAGGTCGATCCGCTTGTTCAGCGCCCGCATCGCTGCGGGATGGATCGTCTCGAGCCCGATCGCGACCTCGAGCCGGCCATCGAGGCGCCGCGCGAAGTCCTGGACCTTCGGGCCGACGGTGTTGACGTGCGACTCGACGGTGACGCCGCCAAAGGGAGCGACAAGTCGCGCGATCTCGTCGAGGTCCTCCAGCGGAACCGCTCGCGCGTCGAAGAAGTTGCTCGCGTTGTACAGCTTGATGCGCTCAGGGAGCGGCGCGGATGTGCTCTCGAGCACCCGAGCGAGCTGTCGCGTCAGTGCTCCCGGCGGCGTCGGACCGTCGATCGTCCAGCGCCAGAGATCGCAGAAGGAGCAGGTGAACGGGCACTCCGCGCCGGCGAGGAATACGGTGAGCGCACGCTCGGTGCGCCCATCGGGACGCCGTTCCTCCTCGATCAGCGAGCCATGCGCGACCTCGGCGTCCACGAAAGGCTTCGGCGGCCTGAGGCCGCGAATGCGCCTGTCTTCGGCCGCTGCCCCCGCGGTCACGCGATCGAAGCGTGAAGCGCCTGGAAGCGCTCGCGATACCTGTGCTCGTCGTTCGTGAAGAGCCGTGCGCCCGCCTCGGAGACAGCGCCGTGCTGGAAGCGCCGCTTCGGGAAGACCGGCATCTCCATGCCGAGCACCGCGCGGACGCCGCGTGCGACGATCTCTCCCTTGAGGGCGTACAACCGCTCGTGCGACCCCTGTGTCAGCTTGGCGAAGGGAATGGCCTCGGCGACGGCGATCACGCTCGGCCGCGTATACGGGCTGAAGTCCGCGAAGCCGAGGGCCGTCGCGCACGCGTAGCCGCGCACGCAGCCGCGGCTGTAGCCTCCCGAGTAGGTGAGCGAGTGCTTTATCGACTCCACTCCCCACCCTTCCTGGTAGAGCATCCGGTTGTTGACGACGCTGCGAATCGTGAGCTCCGAGTTCTCCTCGATCGGATAGTCCTTGAGGTTCTCGTCGCCGCCGTCGCCGTCCACGAGAAGACGCCAGTCGGGATAGCGCTCGCGGATCCCCGCGAGCAGCGCGAGGTTCACCGCCGCGCACTCGACGTCGAGCGGCTTGTAGTCCTCGATCACCGCCACTGCCCGCTCCACGTCGAGCGCCGACGACGAAACGTCGATCGTCTCGCCGAAGATCTCGAGGTCGGTCCGGCGCAGGAACTCGCGCGCCTGGATCGCGTCCGCGCCGCCGCCGTCGACCGCCAGTGTGAAGGCCTTGAGCCGCGCCGGCGACTGGTCCGCGTCGAGCAGTGCGTGGTAGAGGCAGAGGAACACAGCGCCGCTGTCGATCCCGCCCGAGAAGGGAACGCCGATCGGCTCCCTCTCGTCCTGCGCGGCGAGCCAGCGGCCGATCTCCTGTCGCAACGCGCCGACGTAGCTGCGTCCGATCTCGTCGAGATCGGTGCCGAGCGTCGCGCGCGGCGGGTCGAAGAAGCGGCGGTGCACCGGATTGGGATCAGGACAGCCTACGAGCCTCAGGGTGGTGACATGATGCGCCGGCACCATTCGCGTGTAGCTCGGGTGGAACTGTCCCGCCCATCCGTGACGCGCGAGCTCGGCGACGATCTCGTCGATCCGCTCGGCGACGATGAGCACCGGTCCCGCGACGGCCTTCGCGAGGAAGTAGCGGAGCGGGCGGTCGAGACTGCGCGCGAGCACGACCCGCTCTCCATCCTGCGCGACGAGC
>DATAIS010000116.1:0-13133 GCA_036262535.1 Gemmatimonadaceae bacterium
TGACGCTGGAATGATGGGTCCCGCCGAAAAGGGATGACTCGCGTAGCGACCCGCGTCGCTACTATCGCGTCGCACATCCATCCCCCCGACCCAATGTCCGCCAACCGCCCCGTCCCGAACCTTCTCGCACTCGTGGCGCTCGTCGTCTGCGCCGGGTGTCGGACCGCCCACGGAGCGGTGAACGCTGGGGGCGAGGGGCGATGCCGGCTACGGGAGGTCGAGCGCCGCGTGCTCATCGCCAATGACGGGCGGGCGCTGTACGTCGAGCCCCAGACATTTACCAGCAACGGACGCGAGGCGCTGCTCGCGGGGGCGCCATCGCTCGTGTGGCGGCCAGACCCCGATAGCGGCTGGGTGATGGAGAAGTCGAACTCCGTGTTCGGAGTGATCGTCGCGCCTGGGAAGCCAGCGCGGATCGTGCCCCGCCCTGCGGGGAGCTCCGACGCGATCGACGGGGTGCAGGGCGTCGCGAATCGCGACGGCTCGTGGACGGTGATCTGGCTGGAGGTGGACAGCGCCTCTCGCGAGGAAACCTTCCCGCGCGTACTCCGCCTCCGCGCCGCGCGGTTGCTCGGAGATGGCAGGTGGGCGGGCCCGCCGGAGGAGTTGCCAGTGCCGGAGGACGTCGAGCGCCTCAACTATCGGACTGCAAGCGTTCCATTCGCAGTCGGTGATTCGGTTCTCTGGGGCCTGTCAGCCTCGATCAGGGAGCGCCCGCAGCGTGGGCTGTTGTATGTACGCCACGCCGGACAGTGGCGAGTCGATCGCCTGCCCGGTCCACACGTCCTGTATGTCGCACCAGCATGGTCAGCGCGATCCGGACTCGTCGCCGCCGTGATTCGCCCGGATACCACCCTCCTCGACGACGGGAATTCGCTCTTTCTCTATGGACACCGGAACGGGTGGCGAGTCCTGCAGCGCATCGTGCTGGGAAAGGAAGCACCCGCGTACACGCCGCAGTGGGCGGTGACATCGCATGGCCTGGCTCTGGGCTGGAAGCAGTACACGGGTGGGATTCTCGGCCATCCCGCCATCAGCGCGGCGCTGCTCGGTGACTCGGTATCAGCGACACGCCCCTCGATAAGCCAGGTCTATCTCGTCCCAACGTTCAAGTCAGGTCCGCTCGGAGCGCCCATCTGGCTCACGCAGGACGTGCGCGACAGCGGCATGGTCGCCCGCGTGACGATGGTAAGGGACGGCCACGTCGACACGTTAGGCACGGTGCGGTCGCGAAGCGCCCGTTTCACATTCACTCGATTCGCTGCGTTCCACGACGCAGCCGACAGGAACCTGATACTGACAGGTCCGGAAGCGAGCCCCTCCGGGGACTCGTTGCCGCCCTTCTTCTCGCGCCTCGTCGAGGCGCGCATCGAATGTCCAGGCGCGACACACTGATTTCGTGTCGCGCGCAATGGCGGTCTCGTGCCGCCTGGAGGACCACATGAAATTCGCAATGCACCGGGACCTTCTCTTCGCGGCGCTGCTCGCGGTCGCATGTCGCGACGCTGCCGCTCCACGGGTGGACGAAGGACTCGACGTCGACGTTCCCCACATTCCCTCTACTCCCGCGCCGGTCGCGCTCGTCGATGCCGACACGACGACGAGTACACCACCGCCCGACATGCCGGAGGAGCTCAACCGCCCGGTCACGATCTGGAATTACTGGACGCGAGCATCCGTGAGCGACCGATATGCGTCCGCAGAGGCCTTCATGGAGTTCCTCGCGAACTTCGCAAGGCAGACCGTCACGCTGACCGTCGCGGCAGATGGGCAACAGATCGCGACGGTGCCGCCCTCGGTGACCGCGGCGTCGTATTTCCTTCCCATCCGGGGGAGTCTGCGGACCTATACGGGAATTCAGGTCGCCTCGGAGTGCGGTGTCACTGACACGGGTGTGACCGTGCACGAGGCAAAGAACGAATGGTCGGTCCCTGGCAAGTCTCCGTTCCTTTTGAGCCACGAGATCGTGACCTCGCAGGGACTTGGAGGCCAGCCGATGTGTCCCGAGCAGCCGCCCAAGTCGCCCACCGTCGACGACGGCAACGACGGCAACGACGGCGGAACTGAGGGTGGTGGTGGCGGCGGCGGTGGAACCGGCCGCGATGACGGCAGCGGCGATGGTGACTACTACCTCTCCTGCTGGTACGTGCTGACGTACGTCGACAATGTGCTGATAGAACTCGATCAGATCTCCTGCACCGTCATCTCCTGAACCGCGAGGCACTCAAATGACCATCACACTCATGAGCGCGCTTCGCCGCGTTGCGATCGCCGCGGCGCTCGTCGCCCTCGCGATCGCCGCGACCGCGCTCCACATCGGCGCCCAGGCGGAGGGCAAGCCCGTCCGCGTCGTGGTGCTCGATTCGCTGCCCGTCGCCAACGCCCGCGCCCTCGTTCTCCAGGAGGGACGTGGCGTCCGGCCGATCACGATCTTTCTCACCGCGGCCAGTGCCAATCCGGAGATGCTGGGCGGCGCGCTCGCCATCGCCCGGAAGCTCCGCGCCAGGCCGCTCGCGGCGAACCGCACCCTGCTCGTCCCCGTCACCGGTGTCGTCCGCCGCGGTGCGATCAGCCCGCGGACGGAGCGGCGGCTGACGAGCATCCTTCGCCGCCTCGAGGACCGTCCCCCGGCACGCATCGGCAACGTCGGGCGCGGACGTTGGATCGAGGCCGGCATCCGCTGAGGACTGCCCGCGCGACCGATGTGCGACGCGGACGTTAGGCTGCTGCGGGAACTGCTCTTACCACAGAGCGCCGCAGAGCACACGGAGAAATCCGCACAGGGAACCGCAATACTGGGGGCGTAGGGCGAGATCATCTCACCGTACGCCCCCAGGCTTTTCTCTGCGTGACGTTCTCTGCGGCCCTCTGTGCCCTCTGTGGTGAAGTAGTTGCCCCCCCGTTGCGTCGCTCGCGCAGGGAACGTATCTCGGGAGCGTGAGCCTCGCTTCTCGCTTCCTTGCCGTCGCGGTCCTGCTCGGCCTCGCGGGGTGCGGCAACACCGAGCTGCCCCGCGGCGACTGGCCAGTCACCGGCGGGGACGCGGGAAACACCCGCTGGTCCCCGCTCGATCAGATCGACCGCTCCAACGTCGGCCGGTTGCGCGTCGCCTGGACCTACCGCACCGGGGACCTCCCCGCTAACGGCCGCGGTGAGATCCAGGCAACGCCCATCGTCGTCGGCGACGTCCTCTACACAACGACACCGGTCCTCGCGGTCGTCGCGCTTCGCGCGGACAGCGGCACCCCGATCTGGCGCTTCGACCCCTTCGCGGGCCGCGAGCGCGAGTCCCACGTCAACCGCGGTGTCGTGTACTGGGCGGATGGGGACGACCGGCGCATCCTCTTCACAGCTGGCCGCCGTCTCTGGGCGCTCGACGCGCGCACCGGCCGCCCCGTCGCGGCCTTCGGCGATTCCGGCTTCGTCGATCTCGCGGCCGGTCTCTCGCGCGACGTCGGGGACGCCTACCTCGTCGCGACGAGCCCCGGCGCGATCTGGCGCGACCTCCTCATCCAGGGGATTCGCGTCGGCGAGGGTGAAGGCTCCGCGCCCGGTGACATCCGCGCCTACGATGTGCGCACCGGCGCCATCCGCTGGACCTTCCACACCATCCCGCATCCGGGAGAGCTCGGCCATGACGGCTGGCCGCCGGATGCATGGCGGAGCGCGGGGGGCGCGAACTCGTGGGCCGGGATGAGCGTCGACGCCGCCCGCGGCATCGTCTACGTCCCCACCGGCTCGGCGACCCCCGACTTCTACGGCGGAGCGCGCGCCGGCGCCAATCTCTTCGCCAACTCGCTCGTGGCGCTCGATGCCGCGACGGGCCGCCGCTTCTGGCATTTCCAGACGGTGCACCACGACCTGTGGGATCGCGACCTCCCGACGGCGCCGAACCTCGTCAGCGTGCGCAGCGGCGACATGCGCATCGACGCCGTCGCGCAGATCAGCAAGCACGGCTTCGTCTTCCTCTTCGATCGCGTCTCGGGAACGCCGCTCTTCCCCATCGAGGAGCGCCCGGTCCCGGGGTCCCGTCTGCGTGGCGAGCAGGCGTGGCCGACGCAGCCTTTCCCCACGAAGCCTGCGCCCTTCGCGCGCCAGGCGATGACCGAGAACGATCTCGCCGACGTCACTCCTGGCGCGCGCGGGGCGGCGCTGCGTCGATTTCGCACCCTGCGCCGCGACAACCTCTTCACGCCGCCGAGCAGCGAGGGCACGGTCGTGCTGCCCGGCTTCGACGGCGGTGGCGAGTGGGGGGGAGCTGCCGTCCATCCCGACTCCGCGATCCTCTTCGTCAACGCCAGCGACGTCCCCTGGATCGCCGCGATGCGCCAGTCGGCGCGCATCCCGCCAGCAGCCGCTACACCGCGCGCCGGACCGGCGGTGTACGCCGCCGTCTGCGCGAGCTGTCACGGGGCGGACCGTCGCGGCCGCGAGCGCGCGACGTCGCTCCTCGCCGTTCGCTCCCGACTCTCCGCGGACCAGCTGCGCCAGGTCATCGAACGCGGCCGCGGCTTCATGCCCTCCTTCGCGAACCTTCCCGAAGCGGAGAAGCGCGCCCTCGTCGCCTACCTGCGTGGCGAGAAGCCGCCCGCGCGCGACCTCGCCGCGCATCGCGCCGAGCGGGAGGCTGCCCGGACCCGGCCGCAGGCGTCGCCCTACGAGTTCGTCGGCTACGAGCGGTGGCGCGACCCGAGCGGCTATCCCGCGATCGCGCCGCCATGGGGCACGCTCAGCGCGATCGACCTCAACACCGGCGAATACCGCTGGCGCATCACCCTCGGCGAGCACGCCGCGCTCACCGCGCGCGGCATTCCGCCGACCGGCACCGAGCAGTACGGTGGCCCGATCGTCACGGCGGGAGGTCTCGTCTTCATCGCCGCGACGATGGACGGGAAGTTCCGCGCCTTCGACAGCGCCACCGGGAAGCTCCTCTGGGAGACGGTTCTTCCCGCGCCCGGCTACGCGACCCCCGCCACCTTCGAGGTCCGCGGAAAGCAGTACGTGGTGATCGCGGCCGGCGGCGGGAAGCTCGGATCCCCTTCGAGCGACGCCTACGTCGCCTTCGCGCTGCCGTAGCCGCTGGCGCGCCGGCGCCTCGCGCGCACAATCTTTCCGGCGCCGGCCAATCGCAAACCCAATCCGACAGGGCAATGCCACTTCGCTCGCCTCGACGCACGCCGTACACGATCGGACTCGTGCTCGCCTCGACCCTCGCCCTGGCTGGCTGCCCCGGCCGCGGCACGAGCCCCGGTGCGACGACACCGTCGCGTGAGCCCGCGCCGCCACGGATCATCCCCGCACCGGCATCGTTCACCACGCGCGGGGGCGCCCCGTTCGCGCTCGATTCGGCAACGATGATCGTCGTCGAGACCACCGACACGCTCGTTCGCGCTGTCGCCGAGCAGCTCGCGATGCAGCTTCGCCCGGCAACGGGCTTCCGCGTCGCCATCGCCACCGCGGGAGGGGCGTCGAGCATCACCCTGCGCCTCGACGCGACGCGCACGGCGTTAGGCGAGGAGGGCTACGAGCTCACCACCGGCGCCGACGGCGCGACGATCGTGGCCATGCGTCCGGCGGGACTCTTCTACGGCACGCAGACGCTGCGGCAGCTGCTGCCGACCCAGATCGAGTCGCAGATGGAGAATGATTCCCCGGCCTGGCTCGCGCCGGCGGTGTCGATCACCGACCGCCCGCGCTTCGCGTGGCGCGGCGCGATGCTCGACGTCGCACGGCACTTCTTCACCGTGAAGGAGGTCAAGCAGTACATCGACTTCCTCGCGATGTACAAGATGAACGTGCTGCACCTCCACCTCTCCGACGACCAGGGGTGGCGGATCCAGATCGACTCGCGGCCGGCGCTCACGAGCGTCGGCTCGCTGACCCAGGTGGGCGGCGGGCCGGGCGGCTTCTACACGAAGGCCGACTACGCCGACATCGTTCGCTACGCCGCGCAGCGCTTCATCACGATCGTCCCCGAGATCGACATGCCGGGGCACACCAACGCCGCGCTCACCGCGTACCCCTCCCTGAGCTGCAGCTCGCGCGCGCCGGCCCCGTTCACCGACACCGAAGTCGGCTGGAGCACCTTCTGCGTCGACAACGAGGAGACCTACGCGCTCGTGGACGACATCGTGCGCGAGATCTCGGCGATGACCCCCGGGCCGTACTTCCACATGGGCGGCGACGAGGTCATGAAGCTGACGCACGAGCAGTACGCGCACTTCGTCGAGCGCGTCCAGACGATCGTGCAGAAGTACGACAAGCGCATGGTCGGCTGGGAGGAGATCGGCAAGGCGAAGCTCCTGCCGACGACGATCGCCCAGCAGTGGAAGAGCGACTCGGCGGTGGCCGCGGTGCAGCAGGGCTCGAAGCTGATCATGTCGCCGTCGAACCGGATCTACCTCGACATGAAGTTCGCGCCCTCCACGGAGCTCGGCCTCACCTGGGCGGTGGTCGCGGACGTCCACAACGCGTACGACTGGGATCCGGCGACGTACATGAAGGGCGTCTCCGAGAGCAGCATCGTCGGTGTCGAGGCGCCGATGTGGAGCGAGACGGTGCGCAACATCGGCGCGGTGTTCTACCTCGCCGTGCCACGCCTTCCCGCGATCGCCGAGGTCGGGTGGACGCCGCAGGCCTCGCGCCGCTGGGAGGACTTCCGCGTCCGCGCCGCCGCGCACGCGCCGCGCTGGAACCACCTTGGCGTCAACTTCTACCGGTCCCCGCAGATCGCCTGGCCATGAGGCGCGCACTCCTCGCGATCGCGACGCTCGTGACGGCGTCCGGCGGCTCCGCCGCTGCGCAGTCGCAGGCCGCCGTCCACAGCATGCTGCGCACGGTGGACGTTCGCAGCGGGAAGATCGCGACCGTCTACGAGGAGGACCGTCACTTCGAGGCGCCCAACTGGTCGCGCGACGGACGATTCTTCATCGTCAACAGCGGCGGTCTGCTCTACAAGCTCTCGGCGCGGCGACCGACGCGCCTCGAGCAGATCCCGACGGGGTTCGCGACGGAGCTCAACAACGACCACGGTATCTCCGCCGACGGGAAGCAGATCGTCTTCAGTCACAGCGCCGCCGAGCACATCGAGGATCCGCGGCAGTCGTGGCTCGCGTCGAGCGTGTATGTCATGCCGATCGCCGGAAGCCAGGCGCCGACTAAGGTGACGTCGAAGGCGCCGAGCTTCTGGCACGGATGGTCGCCCGACGGAAAGACGCTCGCCTACGTCGGCCGGAGGGACGGCGAGTGGGACATATACTCCATCCCCGTGACCGCCGGTGACGAACGGCGCCTCACCTCATGCAAGGGACTCGACGACGGGCCGGACTACTCGGCTGACGGGCGGCACATCTACTACAACTCGTTCTGCAGCGGGAAGATGGAGATCTGGCGGATGCGCGCCGACGGCAGCGAGCCGGAGCAGCTGACGCGCGACGCGTATTCCAACTGGTTCCCGCATCCATCGCCCGACGGCCGGTGGGTGGTCTACATCGCGTATCTCGAGGACCAGGGCGACGCGCACCCGTTCGGGAAGCAGGTGAAGCTCCGCCTCATGGACCTGCGCGACGGCTCGGTGCGCGACCTCACGCCCGCGTTCTTCGGTGGCCAGGGGACGCTCAACGTCCCATCGTGGTCGCCGGACAGCCGCCGCGTCGCCTTCGTCGAATACCGCGTCCGTTAGGCGCCTGACGTCGAAGCCGAATGCGTGACGTCCGCGTCGCCACCGTCCAGTTCCAGCACGCACCGGGAGACAAGGCGTACAACCTCGACCGCGTCAGGCATTTCGTCGCCGCGGCCGCGACGCGAAAGGTCGAGATCATCGCCTTCCCCGAGATGTGCATCACCGGGTACTGGCACGTGCGGAAGCTCTCCGCGGAGCAGGTCGAGGCGCTCGCCGAGCCGGTGCCCGATGGACCGTCGAGCCGCGAGCTGCTGCGACTCTCCGCGGCGCACGGGATGACCATCGGCGCCGGTCTCATCGAGCGCGCATCGGACCGGCGACTGCACAACTCCTACGTCGTCGCGATGCCCGACGGACGATGGGCGGCGCATCGCAAGCTCCACTCCTTCGAGCACCCGCGCATCTCCGACGGCGACGGCTACACGGTCTTCGACACGCCGCACGGCTGCCGCGTCGGAGTGCTGATCTGCTACGACAACAACATCGTCGAGAACGCGCGCGCGACCGCGCTCCTTGGCGCCGAGCTGCTGCTCGCCCCGCACCAGACGGGAGGCTGCAACTCGGTGAGTCCGCGCGGGATGAAGCCCATCGACCGCGCGGTCTGGGATGCGCGCGAGAAGGATCCGGGCGCGTGCGAGGCCGAGCTGTGCGGCCCCAAGGGGCGCGGCTGGCTGATGCGCTGGCTGCCCAGCCGCGCGCACGACAACGGCATGTTCCTCCTCTTCAGCAATGGCATCGGCCCCGACGACGACGAGATCCGCACCGGCAACGCGATGATTCTTGGGCCCTACGGCGAGATCGTCGCCGAATCGCGCGCCCTCGGCGACGACGTGGTGGTCGCCGATCTCGACGCCTCGCTGCTCCCGACGTCGTCGGGACGACGCTGGCTCCGCGCGCGGCGGCCGGAGCTCTACGACGTGCTCGCGCAGCCGACCGGCCAGGAGCTCCAGACGCGTCGCGTCAGGTTCGGGGAGTAGTCACACTGGCGCTCACCATTCGCTCCTGGGACGTGGGCGCCGGCGTCGCCGGCTTCGCCTGGGACGCTCCCCGGGCGCGCGCCGCGCTGCTCCTCCAGCACGGCTTCGCCGAGTACGCGGAGCGGTACGTCGAGCAGTACGGCGCGCTGGTGCCGCGGCTGATCGAGCTCGGCGTCAGTGTCTTCGCCTTCGACCTCGAGGGTCACGGCCGTTCGCCCGGCCGGCGCGGCTCCGCGAACGTCGAGCGTGCCGTCGGTCAGCATCTCGCGGCGCGCCGGAAGCTGAGCGCCGAACGACTGCCCGTTTTCCTGATGGGGCACTCGCTGGGCGGGCTCGTCACCGCGACGAGCGTCGTGCGCGATCCCGCGGGCGTCGCAGGGGTGATCCTCAGCAGTCCCGTCCTCCAGGTGACGACGAACGCGCTCGAGCGCCTTCTCGCTCGCTGGATCGCGCCGCGCTTCCCGAACCTGCCTGGTCGGATGCTCGATCGCCGCGGGCTGTCGCGCATCCCGGAGCAGCGCGCGCTCGTCGCCGGCGACCCACGCATGTACCAGGGCGCGATGCCGGCGGGCCTCGGCGCGAGCATCCTCACCGCGGTGGACGCGAGCTGGCCCCACTACCGCGAGTGGCAGGTGCCGACACTCGTCATCCACGGCACCGCCGACCGCATCACCGAGGTCGAGGGAAGTCGCCGCTTCGCCCGGACCATCGCGTCGCCGGACAAGACGCTCCATCTCGTCGAGGGCGGATACCACGAGCTCCTCAACGACGTCGGTCGCCAAGAAACGTTGCGTGTCGTGCTCGGCTGGTTCGACGCTCGGCTCCCGCTCCACTGATCGCCGCTCGTCATCCCGCAGGCGCGCAGCGCCTGCTGGGACCTCCTGTCCCCGCTCTTTGAGGAGCGAGGAGCGGGGAGCTGAATTGAACCGCAACGGGGATGCGGGATCGGAAGGGGCCGATTGGGAGCGGGACTGGGAGGTGGGAGGGTCGCTCGCTGAGGAGGGCGTCCCACCTCCCGATTCCAGTCCCTCTCGGAGCCTCCCTATCCAGCTCCCGATTGCGGTTCGCTTCAGCTCCCCGCTCCCGATTGCGGTTCGCTTCAGCTCCCCGCTCCCGATTGCACTTCGCTTCAGCTCCCCGCTCCCAATCCCCAGGACAGTGAGAGTAGGTCCCATCGCTCGCTTCGCTCGCGAGGGATGACCGGAGCGCGACCTGTCCCGCGCCGGGATCGACGCGTAGCTTCGCTCGGATGAACGCTCGGATCGCCGTCGTCGCGCTCTGCCTCCCGCTCGCCGTCCGGCTCCCCGCGCAGGCGACGCCGCTTCCACGCAGCACTCCCGAGGAGCAGGGCGTGTCCTCGCGCGGTGTCCTCGACCTCGTGCAGGCGCTCGACTCCGTCGACGCGATGCACAGCGTCATGATCGTCAGGCACGGCCGGGTCATCGCCGAGGGCTGGTGGGCGCCATACGATGCCGCCACGCCGCACGTGATGTACTCGCTGAGCAAGAGCTTCACCTCCACCGCGGTCGGATTCGCCGTCGCCGAAGGGAAGCTCTCGCTCGACGATCCCGTGCTGAAGTGGTTCCCCGAGGACGCGCCGGCGTCGCCGTCGAACAACCTGCGCGCGATGCGCGTGCGCGACCTCCTGCGCATGAACACCGGCCAGATCACCGAGGCGCCTTTCGGGATCACCGACGACCCGAAGCTCGCCGGCCAGACGTGGGTGCGGCGCTTCCTCGCGCATCCCGTCCCCTACAAGCCGGGCACGCACTTCATGTACAACTCGCCGGCGACCTACATGCTCTCGGCGGTCGTGCAGAAGGCCACCGGCGAGACCACGCTCGACTACCTGAAGCCGCGGCTCTTCCGGCCGTTAGGCATCGCCGACCCGACGTGGGGGACGAGCCCGGAGGGAACCACCATCGGCGCCTACGGCCTGAACGTGCGCACCGAGGACGTCGCGAAGCTCGGGCTGCTCTACCTGCAGCGCGGAATGTGGAACGGCGCACGCATCCTTCCGGAAGCGTGGGTCGATGAGGCGACGGCGCGCCAGACGTCGAATGGATCGAGCCCGAGCAGCGACTGGGACCAGGGTTACGGCTACCAGTTCTGGCGCTCGCGCCACGGCTACCGGGGCGACGGCGCCTTCGGCCAGTACATGCTCGTGCTCCCCGAGTACGATGCCGTGGTCGCGATCACGAGCGGCGTGCGCGACATGCAGGCGGTGATGAACGTCGTCTGGGACAGGTTGCTCCCGGCGATGCGCGGGGACGCGCTGGCGCCCGATTCCCTCACGCAGCGTGCGCTTCGCACCCGGCTCGCCTCGCTCGCAATGCGCCCTCCCGCGGGGCGCCCGACGTCGCCCCTCGCCGCGAAGGTCTCGCGCCGGTGGTACAGGCTGCCTGACAACGATCGCGGCATCGGCGCCGTCGCGCTCGATCTTTCGTCGCGCACGCCGGCACTGCTCGTGCGTGCTGCATCCGGAGAGATGCGGACCCCGATCGGCATCGGGAGGTGGGTGCGGAGCGCGTCGGGTTACGCGAACGGGATCGATCGGCTCATCGCCGCGCCGGCCCGTCCGGCCGTTGCGCTCGCCGGCGCCTGGGCATCGGACAGTGTCTTCACCTTGCGCATCGCCGGTGTCGAGACGCCGTACTACTCCACGCTCACCTTCGCCTTCCACGGCGACCGCCTGACGCTCGACTCGGAGCACAACGTCTCCTTCGGACCGACGCGTTTCCCCTCGCTCGAGGGCAGGTCGGCGCCTGACCGTTCAACTTCGCGACGAGACCGATGACCACCAGCCCGGAAACCGACGGACTCAACCATCCCGCGATCCGCCGTCTCGTGGATGACGCGGCCGCGCTCTCGCTCGACGAGCGCCGCACCCTGCTCAAGGGGCTGATGCCGGTCGTCGCCCGCGACCTGTCGCCGCGCGAGTTCGAGGGCCTGATCCACGAGCTGCGCCTCAAGGGCGAGCGCTACTACGACGCCGCGCTCCACCCTGGAAAGGGGCGCGAGTCCCGTCATGTCATCGGGGAACGAGACCTCGAGGGTCGCTGAACGGGCCCGTTCCTGTGACGCCCCGCACGTTGCCCGACCGGCCGGCAACGACGGGCCGTCTGTCCGCGTCCGTACCGGTCGACGGGCCCTGCTTTTGCCCACGGTGGAGTGCGCCACTGGTGGCTATGCACTCCAACCCAGGCATTTGCAGGAGGAACGCATGAGGGTCACACCGCTGAAGATGGTTGCGCTCGTAACGGCCTTCGCTGCTTCGGCCGCGTGCGGCGTGAAGAAGCAGACGACGGAGATCTCCACGGGTGCCGTCGGCCGCGCCGCGACCTGCGAGAACGCGATCGTCACGTACGACACCCGCTCGGGCGTCCCGGGCGACTACTACGAGCTCGGCTGGGTCGAGGCGCAGGGCAACTCGGTCTGGACGACGGACGCGAAGCTCGAGCAGAACATCCGCAACGGCGCGGCGAAGCTCGGCGCGACGGCCGTGATCATCAACCCGGTCGAGGCCTCCACGACCACCTACAAGGTGCTCGGCGAGGCCGTCGGCGCGAAGTCGGCGACTGCGAAGGCGACCGCGCTCGCGATCTACGTCCCGAGCGACGCGCCCCGCGTGCGGCAGGCGTGCGGCGGCTGACCGCGTAACGGCTGGCTGATCACACGAGACCCGCGCTCACCTCGGTGAGCGCGGGTTTTTTGCGTTCGACAGTCGGGGTAGGCCGGGGGTAAATTCGCCCGATGCGCATTTCCCCCCGGCAGGACGCGACCCTCGCACGGGCTGCCGAGCTGGCGCTCGCGTACATCGACACCCTCGACACCGCCTCGGTCGCGACGACGACGCCGTTAGGCGAGCTGCGGCGAAGGTTCGCGGTCGAGATGCCCGAGCATGGTGTCGATCCGGTGGCGGTGATCGACGAGCTCGCGCGAAGCGTCGAGGGCGGACTGTTAGGCAGCGCCGGCGGGCGCTTCTACGGATGGGTGATGGGTGCCGGGCTGCCCGCCGCGCTCGCCGCGGACTGGCTCACCGCGACCTGGGACCAGAACGCGGGGCTCTATGCGTCCGGCCCCGCCGCGGCGGTCGTCGAGGAGGTGTGCGGAGCGTGGCTCAAGGACGTGCTCGCGCTCCCGTCCACCGCGTCGTACTCGCTCGTCACCGGCTGCCAGATGGCGCACGTGACATGTCTCGCCGCGGCGCGACACGCCGTGCTCGAGCGCGCGGGCTGGGACATCAACCGCGACGGGATGGCGGGCGCGCCACCGATCCGCATCGTCACGTCGAGCGAGGTGCACGGCACCACGACGCGGGCCGCGAAGCTGCTCGGCATCGGCACCGCGAACGTGTCGCTCCTGCCGAGCGACGATCGGATGCACCTCGAGCCATGGCGCCTGCGCGAGGCGCTCGCCGCCGAGCCGCGGCGTCCGACGATCGTCGTCCTCCAGGCCGGCGACGTCAACTGCGG
>DATAIS010000117.1:0-14065 GCA_036262535.1 Gemmatimonadaceae bacterium
GCACGTCGACGAGATCAGGAAGAAGCGCCCGCGGGAGGCGCTCCAGATGCATCCCGACCGCGCGCTCCTCTCCAAGGAGCTGGTGACGATCAAGCGCGACGTCCCCGTGACGCTCGACCTCGATCGCCTGCGCGCGCGCGATCCGGACTGGATCCGGCTCAAGTCGCTCTACCTCGAGCTCGAGTTCCAGGGACTCGCCAAGCAGGCGGCCGACGCCGCGACCGGGCGCACGTTAGGCACTCCGGACGCTGCGGCGGCGACGAGCGACACCGCTGCCGATCTCGGCCCCCTCGCCGAGGATGACCCGGCACTGGATTTTCCGCCGCCGCCGCCCCGGCCGCAGATCGAGCGCCGCTATGCGGTCGTCGATACGATCGAGCACATGCGCGAAGTCGTTGCCCGCGCCCGTGAGCTCGGCACCGTCGCTGTCGACACCGAGACGGTGATCGATCCCGAGAGCCCGCAGAAGGTCGATGCGCTGCGCTCGAAGCTCGTCGCGATCACCCTCGCCCTCGCGCCGGGAGAGGCCTACTACTTCCCGCTCCGCCACCGCGAGCGCGACATCGCCCAGACCGACCTCCCGCTGATCGACGCCTCGGGCGACCGCTCCCCGAACGACTCTCCCGCCGCACGCGGCCTCGTCCAGGGCGGCGACGAGGCGGTCGCGGTCGCGAAGCCGAAGAAGGCGGCGAAGAAGAGAACGGCGGCCGCCGAGCCGTCGAGCATCGCCGAGCGCGTGCTCGCCAGCGGCAAGCCGGTCGTCCGCAACCTTCCGCACATCCACTCCGACGAGATGGCGCCGCTTCGCGAGCTGCTCGAGGATCCCGCGGTGCGGAAGACGGCGCAGAACGCGAAGTACGACCTGCTCGCGTTCCGCTGCGCGGGAGTCCGCCTGCGCGGTCTCGACTTCGATACGATGCTCGCGAGCTACCTGCTCGAGCCGGGCCGGCGCTCGCACGGTCTCGACGTTCTCGCGCTCGAGTTCCTCGACCACCGCATGACGACGTTCGACGAGCTGTGCGGCAAGGGAAAGGGCGTGATCCCCTACGACCAGATCCCGATCGAGTGCGGCCGCGACTACTCCGGCGAGGACGCCGACATGACGCTGCGCCTCCGCGCGCTCTTCGAGCCACAGCTCGAGGCGCACGCGCTGACGCTGCTCATGCGCGAGGTCGAGCTCCCGCTCGTCGAGGTGCTGGTGGACATGGAGTGGGCGGGAATCACCATCGACACGAAGTGGTTCGCCTCGCTCAAGACGCGCTTCCAGGCCGAGCGCGAGCGCGTCGAGCGGGAGGTCTACGACGCCGCGGGAACGGAGTTCAACATCAACTCCAATCCGCAGCTGCGAGAGATCCTCTTCGAGAAGCTCGGGCTGCCGGTCATCAAGCGCACCGCGACCGGTCCGTCCACCGACGCGAGCGTCCTCCAGGAGCTCGCCGAAGAGGGCCACGCGCTGCCGTCGCTGCTCATGGAGTACCGCGAGCTGTCGAAGCTCGAGGGCACCTACATCGACGCGCTGCCGGCGATGGTGAATCCGGAGACGCGGCGCATCCATACCTCGTTCAGCCAGACCGTCGCCGCGACGGGGCGGCTGTCCTCGAGCGACCCGAACCTCCAGAACATCCCGATCCGGCGCGAGCTCGGGCGCGACATCCGCCGCGGCTTCATCCCGCGCGCCGGGTGGACGCTCGCCAGCGCCGACTACTCGCAGGTCGAGCTGCGGCTCCTCGCGCACCTCTCGCACGACCCGGCCTTCGTGCAGGCGTTCAAGAGCGGCGGAGACATCCACCGCCAGACCGCTGCCCTGATCTTCGACATCCCACTCGACGACGTGACCTCGGCGATGCGCGGGCGCGCGAAGACGATCAACTTCGCCACGATCTACGGGCAGGGCGCGCACGCACTCTCGCGGCAGCTCGGCATCTCGTTCGCCGAGGCGAGGGAGTTCATCGCGCGCTACTTCGAGCGCTTCCAGGGAATCCGGAAGTACCTCGACTCGATGGTGGAGCTCGCGCGCCAGCAGGGCTACGTGCAGACCATCTTCGGCCGGCGCCGCTACATCCCCGAGGTGCGCGACCGCAACTTCAACGTCCGCGCCTTCGGCGAGCGCGCGGCCGCGAACTCGCCGATCCAGGGCTCGGCGGCGGATCTCATCAAGCTCGCGATGATCCGCATCCACCGCGCGCTCCGCGAGCGGCGTCTCCAGAGCACGATGCTCCTTCAGGTCCACGACGAACTGGTCTTCGAGGCTCCACCCGAGGAGCTCGAGACGCTGAAGTCGATGGTGACGGAAGAGATGGAGCACGCCGCCGAGCTGTCCGTTCCTCTCGTCGTCGACATCGGCACGGGCGCGAACTGGCTCGAGACGAAGCTCGGCTGATCAGAACCTGGCCAGTGCAGAGTGCCACTCGGTACGGCTGTTTACATCGTGCTTCCGGGCAAGATCGTGACCCGGAACGGGCTAACGTATTGCCACTTCGGTCGTTGAGCGTCTTACCTGAGCCGGGCTCACCCCTTGCCTTAGAGTCCCCTCATGAATTCCGCCCGCCGGCTGCCTTACGATTCGAACGAGATCGTCATGTGCGCGTCGTCGACGCGGACGCGCCGGCGCGGGTTCACCCTCGTCGAGCTGATGGTCGTCGTGATCGTGATCGGGATTCTCGTCTCGCTCGTCGTGCCGCAGTTCAAGAACACGAAGGGCAAGGCGAACGCCGCGGCCCTGCGCACCGACCTGCGCAATCTCGCCACCGGCGAGGAGTCGTTCTTCTACTCCAACGGCCGCTACACCTCGGCGATCGACTCGGTGCCCTTCAAGGGGTCGCCCGGCGTCGTCATCACGATCACCGAGGCCAACGCGCGCGGATGGTCGGCGACGGTGACGCATCCCCAGGCGTGGCCGCTGAAGTGCGCGCTCTTCATGGCTGGCGCCGCGCCGATCGCGCCCGCGACGACCGAAGGGCTCATCACCTGCCAGTGACCGCGGTGGGCGCGGCATGACCGCGCCCCCGCCGACCGCCCCGCCCTATCGCGAGTTCGAGAAGCGTCGCGAGGGGATGATTCACGCCATGGATGGCGGCCTCTGGATGCACTTCCACGTCTGGAAGGGGCGCCCGATGGCGCACCTCGTCTCCACCGATCGCGAGACGCTCCTCGCCTACGGCCGTGCCGTCGGCATCCCGGCCGCCCGACTCCAGTACAAGCCGCTCAAGGATCCACGCACCGGCGAGCGCCGCGAGGCCTGGCACTGGGATCTCGGCGGGCCGTATCTCCCGCCGCGGGGACGTTAGGCGCCGCTCCCGGCCGGCGCGCGGCGATGCGTGCGAGCGCCGGCGAGCGCGGTCTCGATCGCGAGCGCCTCGTCGCGGAGCGCGGCGAGCTCGCTCGTGAGCGAAGCCTGGAGCGCGGGATCGCGACGGAACCGCCGCCAGGCCGCGATGCGCCGCGCCGCGCGGGCGGTACGGTCGCGGAGCCGGAAGTCCCAGGTCGCGAGCGCGGGCAGCACCAGAACCGTGGCCAGCGCCCACCAGGGTCCGGCCGCGCGCCAGACGAGCGCGGCGACTGCGGCATAGGCCGCGAGCACGAGCGCCGTACCCGCGACGACAGTGTGCATCGCGGGATCGGCACCGCTGCGGCTCGACCGGCGAGCGATCGCGCGCGCGATGGCGATCGGCAGCCAGTGCACGGCGCGGGCGACGAGCGCGAGCGGCCAGCCGACGAGGGCGATCGTCCCCTCGCGCAGGGCGAACCATCCCGCCGGCGCCGTGCCCGTTTCCACGGCGAGATCGAGAGGGTCGAGCCCCGCCGCGTCGACCCGCTCGCGAACGCGGCGGATCCGGTCCCGGAGTGCCGCCGCGCGCCCGGCGAGCGCGGCGTCGGCGCCGGCGAGGGCGCGCGTGGCCTCCTCGACGCGCCTCGTCGCATCGACCGCGTCGCGGAATGCGCCGCCCATGCCTAACGTCCCTTCCCCACCCGACTCGGCGAGCGTCGTCGCGACGGCGGCCGCTTCGGCGGCGGAGTCGAGCGTGGCGAAGTTGAGCGTCAGCTCTCGCAGCCGGCGGTCGATCTCGGCGGTAAGGCGCTCGACGCGGCCGGGTTCGCCGCCGTGGTCGCCCTCCAGCCAGCGCCGTACGGGGAACGGCTCGCCGAGCTCCACGAGCACGCGCGTCCTCGGCTCCGCCTTGTCCTCGAAGACGAGGCCGATCGGCAGGATCGCCAGCCGGTCCACGCCCTCGGCAACGGCCTGGAGCGCGAGCCGCGCACTCCCCGTCTTGAGGGGCGCGATCGCCGGGTCGTCGTGACTCTTCCCTTCGGGGAAGATGAGCACCGCACAGTCGTCGCGCAGCGCATCGACGATGGCGCGGAACGCCTCCGTGTTGCGGCGCGGGTCGGGATCGGGCGTGCCACTGCCGCGTCGCTTCAGCTCGTCGCTCACGCGCCGCAGCGGCACGAAGCCGAGCGCGGAGAGGAAGGCGCGCGTGAACGGGTTCTCGAAGAGCGTCGCCTTGCCGGTGAAGGTCACCCGACGCGGCAGCGCCGTCGCCACCAGCATCGGATCCATCATCGCGTTGGGATGGTTGGCGACGAGGAGCAGCGGCCCGGCGGGCGGGACGCGATGCGCACCGACCACCTCCACCCGCCGGTAGTACCAGGCGAGCGCGATCTCCGAGAGCTGCCGGCTCAGCGCGTACAGCATCAGCGTCGCGCCGTGCCGCGCGCGAAGTTGTCGGGCACCTTGCGCAGGATCACCAGCGCGAGGAGCATCGCCACGGCGACGGTCGCGACCGCCGCGCGATATGCGACCGCGGTGCCGAACCCCGGCGTCAGTCCATCGACCGCCGCCGCCCAGACGAACGGCCCCAGCACCGCCGCGGCGCGCGCCGAAAGCACCATCAGGCTGAAGTAGCGCCCCGCCTCGACGTCGGGTACGAGGCTGAGCAGCAGCGGACGCTCGGCGGTGCTGACGCCGCCGTAGATCAATCCGATCAGGATGCCGACGCCCCAGAACGCGGCGCGCGAGGGGGCGAGGATCATTCCCGCGAGCAGCACCACCCAGGCGGCGATGACGAACATCAGCGTCTTCTTCGGGCCTATGCGATCGGCGAGGATGCCACAGATGTAGCTCCCGATCACCGCCGGCAGCGTCAACACGAGGAAGAGCGTCACCTCGGACCCTTCCGCGAACCCCATCGCGACGACCGCGTAGAGCGCCATGTAGGTGATGATCGTTCCCATCGCATCCTGGTAGAGGAAGGACGCGAGGATGAAGCGCAGCGCTCCCGGATGCTGCTTCGCCTGGCGCACGGTCGCGACGACGTCGGTGAACGCCTCACGCCACTTGATTCGCGCGCGCGTCGCGGTCGTCGCGAGGTGATCGCGGCACCAGAGCATCAGCGGCACCGTGAAGAGCAGGAAGAGCAGCGCCGTCGGCACGAAGGTGCTGACGCGTCCCCCGCTGCTCGTGAAGGGGATGGCCGCTCGCAGCGTGTCGAGGAATCCCGCCGGCAGCGGGAACTTGCCGGCGAGCGCGCCGTTGAAGGCGACCGACACGAGCGCCACGCCGACGATCGAGCCGACGTAGCCGAGCGCGGTGCCGAGTCCCGAGAGGCGTCCCTGCTCGCTCGGGGGCGCGAGCTCGGGAAGCATGGCGTTGTAGAAAGGGAGCGCGCCCTGGTAGGCGTAGTTGGCGATGATGAAGGCGACGAGGATCGCCGCCAGCGCGGGCGTCGAGACCGACCACCCGGGGCCGACCGTCGTCGCGCCGAGGACCTCGTCGCCGATCGGCGGCACCATGGTGTAGCCGATGACGCCGATCGCGATCGTCGCGAGACAGGCGAGGAGCGTGAAGCCGACCACCCACGGCTTCCGCCGCCGCGTCGCGTCCGAGATCGCGCCGAAGACGGGAATGGACAGCACGACGAACAGCGATGCGATGCCGTTGCCGAGCGCCATCGCGGTGCTCGACGCGTGCAGGTCCGACACGAGCCACACCGCGAAGTAGAGCGACATGATGTTCATCGCGAAGATCGTGTTCGCGAAGTCATAGATCGCCCAGCTCCAGCGCTCGCGCGCCGGCGCGGCGGCGACGGGCTGGATCTCGCCGTCGGCGGTCGTCTTCGGGATCGGATGGGTCGCGTGTGCCATTGCGTCTCCGTTTGCCTCACGAACAGCGTAGCCGGCGACTTGGGGCTACAGCATACGTCGCCTGACGTAGGGGCCCGCGGCGTTGACGGCTGCGCGGACCGGTGCAAATTAGGACCGATGCCTTTCCCGCCGCGTCACGCCCGCGCCGCGCTCGTGCTCCTCTGCGGCGCCCTCGCGACCACAGCATGCGAGCGTGCCGCCCCTCCGGCCAGGGACACCGGCGCGGCGGCGAACCCCGCCATCGCCGACAGCGGCTCCCGGCCGCCTGTGAACTCGGGGTGGAACGCCGATGCCGGCCCCGTGTTGCTCGTCGCGAGCGACGCAGCCGAGGTCGCGGAGGTCATCTTCCCCGAGGTCACTGACAGCACCTTCGGCGATTCGACGCTGCTCGACCTCGCGCCGGTGCGTGGCGCGCGCGTCCTGCTCCTCTCACGCCACGGGCAGGTCGGCACGGCGATCGTCGCCGGCGAGGACACCACCGCCCAGGCGGACAGCGCCGAGGAGTCGTGCGAGGACTGGCCGCTCGTGCGCCTCCGTGGCGAGCGCGGCGACACGCCCGCCTCGTGGACGGTGGCGTTCATCGGCAACAACGCGCGCGCGCTGCCGCTCGACTCGATCGAGGGGATGTCGCGCGCCGACTCGTCGCGGCTCGCCGGCGAGGTCGCGCGCCTCGCGCGCGCGCTGCCTAACGACACGGCCCGGGCCTTCCGCGGACTGCCCTACTTCGTGCGCACGGTGCGCCGCTTCACCGCCGCGCCGGGGGTCGAGGCGCTCGTCGCCGACGTCTCGCGCCGCATCAATCAGGAGGCGAACCCGCGCGAGGAGCAGATCCTCCTCGTCGCCGAGCGGGAGAAGGCCGGCGCCCCGTGGCAGGTCGCCTTTGCCGAGCGTGCCTCGGGGCGCGACGGTAACGTCGAGACCCACGACGTCCTCGCCGCCGCCGCCATCGGCCCGACCCGCCGACCCACCCTCGTCCTCGGCCGCTACGTCGGCGACGGCGTGTCGTACGCGATCCTCGAGCGCACCGGCACGCGCCAGTGGACGATCCGCTGGGTGAGCGCGACGTCCGGCTGCTAGCTCCCCGAGCCGACGTTCGAGGAGCTGGGAGCTGGATTGAACCGCAACGGGGATGCGGGAGCGGAAGGAGCCGAATGGGAAGGGAAAAGGGAGGTAGGAGCGTCGCATGCAGGCATACTCTCCTCCCACCTCCCGATTCCGATCCCCATCGGAGCCTCCCAATCCCGCTCCCGATTGCAGCCCCGTTCAGCTCCCCGCTCCCGACCCCCCCTCGTCAAGAAACAGGTCCCACCGCGGTGCCTGTGTGTTGCTCGTCCACGAGGCGACCTACGCGAGATCGTCCTCCATGCGCGCCAGTCCCGCCGGCGCTCTCCCCCCGGACCGGCTCAGCGCGAGCGCGACCAGCGTCGCGACGTAAGGGATCGCGAGGAACGCCTGATACGGCAGCGACCAGCCGCGCGCCTGGAAGAGGAACTGCAGCGCGCTCGTCGCGCCGAAGGCCGCGGCGGCCAGGAGTACGCCGGGGGCGCTCCAGCGTCCGAGCGCGACGACCGCGATCGCGATGAAGCCCCGCCCCGCCGACATTCCCTCCGCGAACGTTCCCGCCTGCGCCAGCACCAGCGCCGTCCCCGCGACGCCGCCGAGCGCGCCGGCCCAGGTCGCGGCGAGAAAGCGATAGCGCGCCGTCGGGATGCCCGCCGCACGCGCGGCGTCGAGCCGCTCGCCGCAGGCGCGCAGCGCGAGACCCGCATGCGTGCGCGCCAGCCACCACCAGACGGCGAACGCGAGCAGCACCGCGGCGTAGGTGAAGCCGCTCTGCGCGAAGAGCGCGCGACCGACGAGCGGAACCGCGGCGAGCCCCGGGATGGCGAGCTCGCCCACGGTCGGGATGCGCAGCCCCGCCCCCTCCGGACCGAAGGCGAGGTGATAGAGCGCGGCCGTCGCGCCGGTCGCGAGGAGCGTGATCGCCGTGCCGGTCACGATCTGCTCGGTGCGGATGCGGACGACGAAGAGGGCGAAGAGCGCACCCACGACCGCGCCCGCCGTGACGCCGAGCGCCAGGCCGGCGGCGGGTCCCGCGGCGTGCGCGCCGACCGCGGCGCCCAACGCTCCGGCGAGGATCGCGCCCTCGAGGCCGATGAAGATGATGCCGGCACGCTCGGCGACGAGCTCGCCCGTCGCGGCGAGAAGGAGCGGCGTCGCCGTCCGCACCGCCGCGGCGAGGAATGCCTCGAGGCCGTTCATGCCGGCGACTCCGCGAGGGACGCGCGTCGCCGCAGCCGCGGCAGCGCGATCACGACCAGCACGAGCAGCCCCTCGACCACCGACACCATCGCCGCCGGGACGCCTGCATCGCGCTGCATCCCCGTCGCCCCCGCCTCGAGCGCGCCGAAGAGCAGCGCCGCGGCGATCACCCGCAGGGGCCCGGTGCGCGCGAGCAGCGCGACCGCGATCGCGGTGTACCCGTACCCTGGCGAGATCCCCTCGTAGAGCGCATAGGTCACCCCCGTCGCCTCGATCCCGCCGGCGAGCCCGGCGAGCGCGCCGCTGAGGAGAAAGGCGCCGAGCGTCGTCGCCGGGACGTCGATCAGCCCCGCCGATGCCGCCGCGCGCGGATTGAGCCCCGCGGCCCGGACACGGAAGCCCCACGCGCTCCGCGTCAGCAGGTACCAGAGCACCACCGCGGCGACGATCGCGATCGCGACGCCGAGATGGAGCCGCGTCCCCGGAACTCGCGGCAGCCGCGCGATCAGCGGCAGCGTCTCACTCTGCGGGTATGCGTGCGTCGGCTCCTGGAGCGGACCGCGCACGAGATAGCCGACCAGGCTCGCGGCGACGAAGTTGAGCATGATCGTGCTGATCACCTCGAGCACGCCCCGCCGGCGGAGCAGCGCCGCCGGCCCCGCCCAGAGGGCGCCCGCGATTCCGGCGAAGAGAAATGCCGCGAGCAGCCGCAGCGGACCTGGCAGCGGCAGCGACGCACCGCCGATCGCCGCCGTCGCGCCGAGCAGCAGCTGCCCCTCGCCGCCGATGTTCCAGACGCCGGCCCGGAAGGCGAGCGAGACGGCGAGCCCGGCGAGCAGGAGCGGCGTCGCGCGCACGAGCGTCGCCGATCCGATCGCGTACGTCGAGCCGAGCGACCCGCGCCAGAGCGCGCCTAACGCCGCGGGTGCGTCGTAGCCGGCGGTGGCGAGGAGGAGGGCGAGGCCAAGCACGGCACCGGCCGCGACGACGATGCCGAAGCCGACGTCGCGCACGAGCCTCGCCGGGCCGGTCATCCGTCGCTGGCGCGGGGACGCCGCCGGAGTACCCGGTACTCGACGACGCCGCTGTCGCAGATCGTACGTACCTCGGAGTAGGGAATCGCGAAGTACGTGTACGCGCGCACCCGCGCGCTGCGCCCGTCGCATCCCGGCGGCGTCTCGGGGCGCGGGACGGAGTCGACGCTCATGACGCGCACCGTCCGGATGAGGCCTCGCCGCTCGATCGGACCGTTCCAGAGCGCGACCGCCGTCGCGCGGGCGCTGTCGCCGTAGGCGCGGAGAGCGGGAGGAAGCTCGTCGAGGCCGTCCGATACGAACCAGCGCGGCAGTGCCGCGCCGAGCGTGAAGACGAGGACCTTCCAGCCGACGCTGATCGAGGCGAGGATGAGCCAGGTCCGCCGCGAGCCCAGGCGCGACACCGCGCCGGAAGCTGCCCGGTGTGGCTCGGGCGGAGTCGTCGTCGACACGCCAGTGATCTAGCGAGTCGCCGTATCACGCCGCAACGCCTTGACGGCGGCGATACCGACTGCAGGCCCGAGGGCGAGCATCGCCATCGCCGCCGGCCAACCGGTACGCGACGCGACCACGCCCATCAGCTGGATGCTCGCCATCGTGAGCAGGAAGCCGAGCGACGTTTGCAGGGTGAGCGCCGTGCCGACCGCGTGTGGCGGGACGGAGCGGGTGACGAGGGTGCTGAACTGCGCGCTGTCGGCGATGACGAAGAATCCCCAGGCGAGCGTGACGACCGCGAACGCAGGAAAGCTCGCGCGCAGCAGCAGCGCCGCGACCAGCGCCAGCGTGCCGCTGGCCGCGAGCGCGATCGTCACCAGCTTCGCGTGGCCGATGCGATCGGCGACGAGACCGCCCCAGACCGCGCCGATCGCGCCGATTCCGATCGCACCGTAGGCGACGAGGTCCGCGCTCGCGCGCCCGCGTCCCGAACCGGCGGCTGCCGCGGCGACGAACACGGCGACCCACGTCCAGAACGCGTAGAGCTCCCACATGTGCCCGAGGTAGCCAGCGGTGGCGAGCCGCCAGCGGCGCTCCCGAACCACCTCGGCGACGAGCGACCAGGAGAAGGGGCGCCGCGTGAACGCGAATGGACCGTCGCGATAGGCCACGAGCACGAGGATGGCGGCGAGAACGGCTCCTGCGGACGCGGCGACGATCACCGGCGCGAGCGTGTCGCGCGCGAGAGCGTGCACGAGATAGGGCGTCGCCTTGCCAAGCGTCAGCGCACCGACCACGACGCCGATCGCGAAGCCCCGCGCCGACTCGTACCACGTCGCGATCATCTTCATCGCCGGCGGATAGACGCCGGCGAGCGCGAGCCCCGTGACGAACCTCAGCGCAAGCGCCGCACGGTAGCCCGGTGCGGCGAGGAGGAGCGCGTTCGCGCCCGCGGCCAGAAATGCTCCGCCGACGAACAGCCTGCGCGACGGCCAGATGTCGCCGAGGTTGAGCAGTGCGACGACGGCCGTGCCGGTCACGAAGCCGAGCTGCACGATCGACGTCAGCCACCCTGTCTGCTCGACGTCGAGCGCCCAGCGGCGCGCGAGCTCCGGCGACACCGCGCTCGCCGTCAGCCACGCCGACATGCCAAGGAACTCCGCGACCGCGAGAACCGCCAGCGCGCGCCGAGCTCCCGGCGGGCGCGTCACGCGACGCCGAGCATCGCGCGGCCCACGGCCTCGCGGTCCATCGGCACCTCGTGCACGCGTCCACCGCTCACCACGATCACGCGGTCCGCGAGCGAGAGCACCTCGTCGAGGTCCGTCGAGTAGACGACCACCGCGCCTCCCCGAGCGCGCGCGGCGCGGAGGCGGGCGTGAACGTCGGCGGTGGCCCTGATGTCGAGCCCCCGCGTCGGCTGGTCGGCGACGACGAGCGCCGGCTCGAAGGCGAGCTCGCGGGCGAGGACGAGCCGCTGCTGGTTTCCGCCCGAGAGACTGCTCGCCGGCGCGTCGGGCCCCGCGGCGCGGACGTCGAAGCGCCGCATCAGCTCCTGCGTCGCCGTGCGCAGTGCGCTCCAGTCGATGCGCCCCCCGCGCTTCCCCGCTCCCTCGAGCGCGACGTTTTCCGTCAGTGACATCTCGTCGACGACGCCGTCGGCATGCCGGTCCTGCGGGATGAACGCGATCCGCTCGGGGAGCTCGAGCGTCCCGCTGCTCGGCGCCGCGCGTCCAGCGAGCGCGCGTAGCAGCTCGCGCTCCCCATTTCCCTCCACCGCTGCCACGCCGAGGATCTCGCCGCCGCGCACCTCCAGCGTCACGCCGGCGACCGCGTCTCCCTCGCGCCCCGGGACCGCGATCCCGCTGGCGCGCGCGACTACGTCCCCGCGGCCGGTGGCCGGCCGTGCCTCGGGCACGGTCGTTCCCGTCGGCTCGCCCAGCATCGCCTCCGCGAGGGAACCGGCCGAAAGGGATGCCGCGGGAGCGGAGAGGGCGACGTGTCCGTGGCGGAGCACCGTCACGTCGTCGGCGATGCCTAACGCGTCGGCGAGCTTGTGGGTGATGAGCACCACCGCGCGCTCCCCGCTCGCGAACCCGCGCGCCCAGCGCAGCAGCGCGGCCGTCTCCGCCGGCGCGAGCACCGCCGTCGGCTCGTCGAGGATGAGGAGCCGGGCGTCGCGCGCGAGCGCCTTGAGGATCTCGACCCGCTGCTGCGCGCCGACGGGGAGGTCACCGACCACGGCGTCGGGGTCGATCGCCGGGAGCCCGGTCTCGCGCGCGAGCCGCTCGACGCGCTCGCGGGCCGCCGCCGGCGCGTACAGTCCGCGGCCGCCGAGCGCGAGGTTCTCGGCGACGGTCATCGCGGGCACGAGCGAGAAGTGCTGCTGCACCATTCCGATCCCGGCGTCGATCGCGTCGCGGGGGGACGCGAACCGCACCGGCGCGCCGGCGACGCGGATCGTCCCGGCGTCCGCGTGCACGAGGCCGAAGGCGATGCGCATGAGCGTCGTCTTCCCCGCCCCGTTCTCTCCGAGCAGCGCGTGGACCGTGCCCGGCCTGACGCGCAGCGACGCCCCGGCGAGGGCGCGGACGCTGCCGAAGCGGCGGTCGATCCCCTCGAGCTCGAGCACCGCGGGCGCCGGCGTCACAGCCCCGTTGGCGCCTCCACGAAATGCCATGGCAGCCCGAACTCCTCGGCGAGGAGCATGCCTAACGCGCGGACGCCGAGCGTCTCGGTGGCGTAGTGGCCGGCGTAGATCACGGCGATCCCGAGCTCCGGCGCCTCCACCGCCGTGTGGTGTGGCCCTTCGCCGACGATGAGCGTGTCGATGCCGAGCGCGTGCGCCTCGCGCAGCGTCTCGGTGCGGGCGCCGGCGCCGGTGATGATCGCCCACCGCCGCGTCATGCGTGACGGCTGGACAGCCGTCGCCACGATCTGGCCGCCGTGGGCCTGCGCGAATGCCGCCGCCCGCGCGACCAGCTCGCGTGTCGGCACCTCCGACTCGCCCTGGACGCCGACGTGAATGCCCTCGTAGCGGCCGAAGCCACCCGACGGAGTGAGGCCGAGCTCCCGCGCGAGGAGGACGTTGTTGCCGAGCGTCGGATGCGCGTCGAGCGGAAGGTGCGCCGAGTAGAGTGCGATGTCGTTGGTGAGCAGCCGATGGAGCCGCTCGTACAGCGGGCCACGGAAGGGCTGCACCCCACCCCAGAAGAGCCCGTGGTGGACGACGAGCAGGTTCGCGCTCCGCTCGATCGCGCCGTCGATGGTGCGCAACGAGACATCGACAGCGACCGCGACGCCGCGAATAGGCGAGCGGTTCTCGAGCTGGATCCCGTTCAGCGCCGGCGGGAAGTCGGGGATCTCGGCGATGCGCAGCAGCCCATCGAGCCGCGTCGCGATCGCGGCGAGGGTCGTCATCTGGGCGGTGCGCCGGCGAGCGGGTCGAGCGTTCCGGCGCGGAGCGCGGCACGCGCGCTGTCCACGCGCGCCTTCACCGCCGCGGGGATGCGGGACTCCAGCGCCGGGTTTGGCACCCATGTCACGACCTCGCTCGACGTCGCGAGCCGGATCGTGCGCGCCTTGAACTTCCCCTCCTTCACCTCGCGGGCGACGGTGAGGAACGCGTGCGGCAGGTCGATGACGACGCTGCCGATGACGACGTCGGGCGCGACGCCATTCTGGTTGGAGTTCGAGCCGAAGACGTAGACACCCTTCCGCTCACGTGCGGCCTGGAAGACACCGAGGCCGGCGGCGTCGGCGTTCTGGAAGAGGAAATCCGCGCCTTGCGCGATCTGCGCCAGTGCCTGCTCCTTGCCGGCGGCTGCGTCCTCCCAGTTGCCGACGAACGACCAGACGACGCGCGCGTCCGGGCGCGCCGCCTTCACGCCCGCCTCGAACGCGCGGAAGCTGCTCCGCACCGGGGGCAGCTCCGTCCCGCCGATCACGCCGACGACGCCGCTCTTCGTCATCCCGCCGGCGACGAGGCCAGCCAGATACGAGGGATCCTCGAAGCCGAAGACCATCCCCGCGACGTTGTTCCCCGTCGCGCCGCCGCCCGAGGTCACGATGTAGACGGTCTTCGGATACTCGGGGCCGACGCGGGCAGCAGCTTCCTGAAACTCGAATCCGTGGCCGAAGACGAGGTCGTAGCCCTGCGCGCCGTACTGGCGGAAGTTCTCCTCGAACTCGCC
>DATAIS010000118.1:0-3865 GCA_036262535.1 Gemmatimonadaceae bacterium
AGCAACACCGGCGAGGCGGGTCTTCGCACGTACGTGTACCGGCTGAAGCACGCCTCCGCAGAGGAGCTGGCGACGACGCTCAGTGAGCTGTTCGGCATCCAGTACAGTGGCAGCAGCGGCCGCGCACGCGTCCAGTCGCTCGAGGACCGCAGCCTCTCGAGGACGCTCGGCGCGTTCCGCCGGCGCGAGACCGACGCGCTGAACGCGCGCCGCGGCATGGGCCTGCCTTTTCTCGTCCCGGATGTAGTCGGCCCACAGACCCCCGACACCACCGGCGGCGGCGGGATCGCCGCGCGAACCACGATCGTCGCCGACCTCGCCACCAACGCCCTCGTCATCCGCACCGCGCCGCCGAACTTCGCCGTGCTGCGCGAGACGATCCAGTCGCTCGACATCCGCCCGCCGCAGGTGCTGCTCGAGTGCCTGATCGTCGAGGTGACGCTCGATCGCTCGACGGAGCTCGGCATCAACTGGAGCGTCTTCAAGCGCATCGTCAACGGGCGCGACTCGACGGCGATCGAGGCCGGACACGTACCCGGGCGCTTCAATTCAGATTCCCTGCTCGCGCGTGCCGGGGACGCCTTCATCCGCGTCACGTATCTCAACGACGTCGACGTCCGCGCCGTGGTACGGGCGATCTCGGCGCGGAACAACGTCCGCGTCCTGGCGACGCCGCACGTGCTCGCCCTCAACAACGAGGAAGCGCGCATACTCGTCGGCAGCCAGGTTCCTTTCAATCAGAGCACGCGCACGGGCCTCACCGAGGTCGTCGATCGCCTCGTCCAGTACCGCGACGTCGGGACGCAGCTCACGATCGTGCCGACGATCAACGAAGACCGCTACGTCACGGTGCGCATCCTCCAGGAGGTCAGCGCGCTCACCAACCAGACGCTCGCCGCGGCGCTCGACGCGCCGATCATCCGCACGCGCGAAGCTGAGACGAGCGCCATCGTCGGCGACGGCCAGACGATCGTGATCGGAGGCCTGATCAGCGAGGGGCGTGAGACCACCGAGAGCGGCGTCCCGGTGCTCAAGGATCTTCCGCTGATCGGCGCGCTCTTCCGCAACCGCTTCAGCTCGCGCGAGCGCACGGAGCTCGCGATCTTCGTCACCCCGCGGGTCGTCGTCGACGACGGAGACGCGCAGCGGCTGCTCGACACGACCCGGACCCGTCTCCCCGAGTCGCGGAAGGAGTTCCCGGGCCGCCTCGAGGAGCTTCGCGGCACGCCGGCCGCCCCGCCGGGCCCGGCCCCCGCCACGCCGCCTTCGGCCACCACACCTGTCGCCCCTCCGGGCGGCGCGGAGCAGCGTCCGCGGTGATCAACGAGCGCCCCGCCGCGCCGATGGCTGGCGAGACTCCACCGCCCGCGCCGCGTGCCGTGCGCGCGCCGATCGCGTCCGTTCCTTCGCTCGCCGAGCTCCGTACCGCGGCCGCCGGCCCGCTCGCCTCGCGCGTCTCGCCCAAGTACCTCGAGCACCATGGGCTCATTCCGCTCCGCGCCGACGTCGACGGCCACGTCGTCATCGCCCTCGCCGCGCCGGTGCATCCGACGGTGCTCGACGAGCTCTCCTGGCTGTACGAGGCGCCGGTGCGGACGGTGATGGTCGACGCCGGGGAGCTGCAGTCGGCGATCCTCGCCGCGCGCGCGGACGCTCCGTCCGCGGCCGACCTTCGGGGCGGCGATCTCGAGCTCCTCGGCGACGAGGACGACACCCTCGACGACCTCCGGGCGCTCGCGAGCCAGCCGCCGGTGATCAAGTTCGTCAACACGATGATCCTCGAGGCGCTGCGCGCCCGCGCGAGCGACGTCCACCTCGAGAGCGCCGCCGACGGGCTCCGCGTGCGCTACCGTGTCGACGGGATCCTGCGCGAGGTCGCGCGTCCGCCGCGCCATTACCAGGCGGCGGTGGTGAGCCGGGTCAAGATCATGGCCGCGCTCAACATCGCCGAGCGGCGCCTCGCGCAGGACGGGCGCATCCGCATCCGCCTCTCGGACCGCGAGCTCGACCTCCGCGTCGCGACGACGCCCTCTCTCCACGGCGAGAGCGTCGTGCTGCGCATCCTCGACCGCGGCGCCGGCGTGCGCGGGCTCGGCGAGCTGGGGATGGACGCGCGGATGCTCGACGCGTTCCAGCGGCTCGTCGCCAGGCCTAACGGCATCGTGCTCGTCACCGGCCCGACCGGCTCGGGGAAGACGACGACGCTCTATGCGGCGCTCGGCTCCGTGAATCGCGCCGGCGTGAAGATCGTGACGGTCGAGGATCCGGTGGAGTACCAGATCGACGGCGTGACGCAGATCCCCGTCAACGTGAAGGCCGGGATGGCCTTCGCGTCGGCGCTGCGCTCGATCCTGCGCCACGACCCCGACATCATCATGGTCGGCGAGATGCGCGACCGCGACACCGCCGAGGTCGCGATCCAGGCCGCGCTCACCGGCCACCTCGTCTTCTCCACGCTGCACACCAACGACGCGCCGACGGGGGTGACTCGGCTCGTCGACATGGGCGTCGAGCCGTACCTCGTCTCGGCGACCGTGCAGGGGATCCTCGCCCAACGGCTCGTGCGAATGGTCTGCGACGGCTGCGCCGAGCCATACCAGCCGTCGGACGAGCAGCTCGCGGGGCGCCCTGTGGAGGGGACGGTGCACTTCCGTCGCGGGCGAGGGTGCGATCAGTGCGGCGGGAGCGGCTACCGCGGGCGCACGGGCATCTACGAGCTCGTCGTGCTCGATGACGCGCTGCGCGAGCGCATCTCGGCCGGCGCGCCCGCGGAGCAGCTGCGCGCGCCCGCGCTCACCGCGGGGATGATTCCCCTCCGCACCGCCGGCTGGCGCCTAGCCGCCGCGGGGGTGACGACGCTCGACGAAGTACTGCGCGTGACCCAGGACAGCTCCGCCTGACGATGCCGGCGACGAGCGTCCGCTACCGCTACAAGGCCGCGACGAGCGAGGGGCGCGTCGTCGAGGGCGAGCTTCGTGCGGCGTCGCGGCAGGTCGCGATCGACGAGCTGCGGCGGCAACAGCTCTTCCCCGTCGCGGTGGCGGAGGTGGCCGTCGCGCGCGCGCGCGCGCCGCGGCTCGGCCGGCGCGCCGCGGTGGCCCTCTGGGCGCGAACCGCCGGCGTGCTGCTCGGCGCTGGCATCCCGCTCGACCGGGTGCTCGCCTTCACCGCCGCCCAGGCGGGACATCCCGGCCTCGAGGAGGGGCTGCGGCAGGTCCGGCGCCAGGTGCAGAACGGCGTTTCGCTCGCCGACGCGCTGGCGGCGCAGCGGCAGTGGTTCCCCCCGCTCGTCGTCGCGATGATCGGCGCTGGGGAAGCGAGCGGTGCGCTCGACGTCGTCTTCGACCGGCTCGCGGCGCACCTCGAGGAGGAGGGGGAGCTCCGCGCGCAGGTCCGCTCGGCGCTGCTCTATCCGGTGCTCATGTCGATCGTCGCGACGATTGGCGTGCTGGTCCTGCTCCTTTTCGTCGTGCCGCGCTTCACGGCGATCCTCGACGACGTCGGAGGGAAGCTTCCCGCGAGCACGCGGGCACTCCTGGGCCTCAGCTCGTTCCTCGCCGGCTGGTGGTGGCTCATCCTGGCGCTGGCGCTCTCCGGGGCGTACGGGCTGCGCGTCGCCATGCGCTCGGCCGAGACGCGGCGCGAGTGGCATCGCCGGCGCCTGACCTTGCCGGTCATCGGAGATCTCGAGCTTCGCTACGCGACGGCGCAGTTCACCCGCACCCTCGGGCTGCTTCTCCAGAGCGGCGCGCCGATGATCACGGCGCTGCGCGTCGCGAGGGCGGCGGTCGCGAACCTCGCGATGGGCGCCGGAATCGATCGCGCGGCCGCCGAGGTGTCGGAAGGCGGCGCGCTCTCGCCGGCG
>DATAIS010000119.1:0-1702 GCA_036262535.1 Gemmatimonadaceae bacterium
CGTGACCTCGGTGCAGAACATGGGCAGCTGGGACGACCTCGCCACCGTCGAGCGCGCCCACCGCGCGGGCCGGCTCGTGACGCGGATCTACGCCGTCGTCCCCCTCGCCAGCTGGGAGCGGCTCCGCGACACCGTCGTGAAGCGTGGGCGCGGCGACCAGTGGGTGCGCATCGGCGGCCTCAAGGGGTTCGTCGACGGATCGTTAGGCAGCCACACTGCCGCCTTCCTCGAGCCGTTCACCGACTCGCCACGAGACAGCGGCCTGCTCGTCAACTCGCCCGAGGACCTCTACGCCTGGACGCGCGGCGCCGACGCGGCCGGGCTCCAGGTGATGGTGCACGCGATCGGCGATCGAGCCATCAGGCTCCAATTGGATGTTTTCCATCGCGTAGCGGCGGAAAACGGCCCGCGCGACCGCCGCTTCCGCATCGAGCACGCGCAGCACATCGCGCCGCCCGACATCCCGCGCTTCTCCTCGCTCGGGGTCATCGCAAGCATGCAGCCCTACCACGCGATCGACGACGGGCGCTGGGCCGACCGCGTCATCGGGCCGGAGCGGAGCCGTACCACCTACGCATTCCGCTCCCTTCGCGACGCGGGAGCGAGGCTCGCCTTCGGCAGCGACTGGTTCGTGGCACCACCGGATCCAATCATGGGTATCTATGCAGCGGTGACCAGGAGGACGCTCGACGGGAAGAACCCCGGCGGCTGGGTGCCGGAGCAGAAGATCACGGTCGAGGATGCGCTCCGCGCCTACACCGCGGGCTCGGCGTACGCATCGTTCGACGAGGCAGAGAAGGGAACGCTCGAGCGGGGGAAGCTGGCCGACTTCGTCATCATCGACCGCGATCTCACGCGCATTCCACCGGAGACGATCCGCGAGGCGCGGATCCTGATGACCGTCGTCGCCGGGATGATCGTCTACGACAACCGTCAGGCAGGAGGGCTCTGATGTCGTTCCGTCCGCAGCTCGTCGCACTCGCTGTTGCCGCCGCCGCGATCGCCGCCTGCACGACGCGGCGCGACGCCGCCGCCACCGACTCCGGGGCCGCCGACAGCGCGCGCGGCGCCGAGACCGCCGGCGACGTCGCCACGCCGCCGGCGACCGGCAGCGCCGCCCGCGATACCGGCACGAAGCGCGCGCCGGCGACGCCCGCGGTCACGACGCCGGATCGTGGCAAGACGACCCGCGATCCCGGACTCGGCCGCGACGGCAACCGGGAGCAGGTGCCCGAGGTGCCGCCGATCCACCGCACGCCTTACCCGGGCGGCACGACGCCTCCCGCCGGGGGCGACCGCATGTCGGCACTCGTCGCCGAGATCCGCGCCCTCGCCAAGGCTGACGGCTGCAAGTCGGCCGGCGACTGCCAGACGATGCCGATCGGCCACAAGGCGTGCGGCGGGCCGCGTGAGTACGTCGTCTACTGCGCCACCAGCACCGACGTGAACGCGTTGCGCGCCAAGGCGGCGGAGCTGGAGCGCCTCGACCGCGAGGCCGCACGCGGCATGGTGTCCGATTGCCGGATGGTCACGCGCCCGACGGTGACGCTCGCCGGCGGCGCCTGTCGTGCCGTCGCGCGGGAGCAGGCGGAGCCCGTCTACTGACGGGCCCCGCCAGCCCTGAGGCCGTCAATCGGTGACTTCGATCGCGCGCACGCCGTTGGGCAACGGTGTCGGCGCGCTCACGTAGGCGATCGCTCCC
>DATAIS010000120.1:0-19648 GCA_036262535.1 Gemmatimonadaceae bacterium
GACACGACACGCGAGCGTCCCACCGACGACGAGACGCCAGCACCGCCGCGACGCCGCAAGCGCTGGGGACTCCGCATCCTCACGATGATCGTGCTGCTCCCGGCGATCCTCATCGCCCTCTGGATCGGCATCGCGCTCAACTGGAGCTACTCGGAAGGCAATCGCGCGGGCTACCTCCAGAAGTTCTCGCGCAAGGGATGGATCTGTAAGACGTGGGAGGGGGAGATCGCGATGATCAACCTGCCGGGCTCGACGCCACAGATCTTCGCCTTCACCGTGCGCGACGAGCGGGCGGCACGCGAGCTCGAGCGGCTGATGGGTCGGCGGGTCGAGGTGCGGTCCCAGGAGCACCGGGGTGTGCCGACGAGTTGCTTCGGCGAGACGCGGTACTATGTCGTCTCGGCCCGCGAGGTCCCCGAGTTCGGCCAGCCGACGATTCCGACGGCGGCGCCCACCCAGCCTGGCACGTCCGTGACTCCGACGCCCGCCCCGACCCCAGCTCCCCCGCCACGCTGAAGTGACGGCGCGCACGAAACGTTGGTTGCCTGACGGGCCGAACGGTGTAAATTGGTCCCGCGCGCCGCGCCACGGTGGCCGGCGCGCCGTTTTCGCCCGGTCGCAACCGGGCACAGCGTTCTTAGGAGCTAGGTATGCGTACGACCGGCAAGGTGAAGTGGTTCAACGACGCGAAGGGGTTCGGCTTCATCACTCCCGACAATGGATCGAAGGATTGCTTCGTCCACTACTCGGCGATCTCGGGCTCGGGGTTCAAGAGCCTCGCTGAGGGGGAGGCGGTGGAGTTCGACATCGTCGAGGGGCAGAAGGGTCCCGCGGCGGAGAATGTGACCAAGGCGGGACGGTAACCGGTACGCCGGTCGTCGTCAGAGTGAACGGCGGGGCACCCTGTTATGGGGTGCCCCGCCGTGCTTTGCGGGGTGGGCGTCCCCGGCGGCGCGGCACGAAGCGCTCGATGGCCATCGCCAGCCGCTCGGCGACGAACCGCTCGACGGCGGACGCATCGGCGGCGACGGTCACGAGCGGGCCCGCGGGAACGCGAGGTGCGTCGAGCAAGCGACGCGCGATGGGAAGAGTGCGTGGCAGCGGAACGCCGAGCTCGCGCTGCAGGTCGCGCATGATGGCGAGGACGACGAGCGCGCGCATCGAGAGCCTGCGCGTGACGCCCCGGGTCTCCCGTATCACGCCAGGGACGTCGTGGAGCGAGATCGCGTTGTCGAGCCATTTGGGATCGACGTCGAGCGCGAGGGCAGCGAGTCCGGGGTCGTAGGCGCGCAATTATTATGTCAACAATAGGACATTTACGAGATTCGCCCGCTGGATGCAAATAAATCTAGGCGAACAGGAACATTTCATCAACCCTCAAACCAGTCAATGGCAATCTTCATCGTCATCGGCCTGATGGCCGGCATTCTCTCCGGGCTCTTCGGCATCGGCGGCGGAGTCGTGATCGTTCCCGCCCTCGTCCTTCTCGCGAAGTTCCCCCCGCAGAACGCGACCGGGACCTCGCTCGCCGCACTCCTGCTCCCCGTTGGCGCACTCGGCGTCTTCGAGTACTGGAAGCGCGGCCACGTGAACTTCACCGCCTCCTTCATCATCGCCGCGGGACTCTTCGTCGGCGCCTGGTTCGGGGCGATGGCCGCGCAGCGCCTCTCGGCGACCCAGCTTCAGCGCACCTTCGCCGTCTTCCTCGTCATCGTCGCCATCCGGATGTGGTGGAAGGCTTAGGGCGCGCCGTACATTCCGCATCGTGCAGACACGCCTCCTCGCCGCCCTCGCCGCGGCCTCCGCGATCGCCGCCGCTCCGCTCGGCGCGCAGCAGCAGACTCGAGCCGCTGCACCGCGCCCGACGCTCGTCATCCTCTTCACCGTCGACCAGCTCGCGCCGCTCTACTTCGAGCGTTATGGCGATCAGCTCGATGGCGGCTTCGCGCGGCTCTACCGGCAAGGGGCGGTCCTCCTCAACGGCTGGCAAGATCACGCCATCACCGAGACCGCACCGGGCCACGCCTCGACGCTCTCGGGGCGCTTCCCGCGCTCGACTGGAATCGTGATGAACGACTCGGGAGTCCCCGATCCGAGGGCGCGCTTCATCGGCGGCGGGTCGAGCCCCGCGTCACCCTTCCGCTTCCGCGGCACGACCCTCACCGACTGGATGCGCTTCGCAAACCCTCGCACGCGCGCACTGTCGGTGTCGCGAAAGGACCGCGGCGCGATCCTCCCCCTGGGGCGGGCGCACGAGGAGGTGTACTGGTACAACTGGAAGGGCGGGTTCAGCACCAGCGACTACTACCACGACACCCTCCCCGACTGGGTGAAGAGCTTCAACGCGCTGCGCATCCCGCAGTCGATGGCGGGGCGCGAGTGGAACCTCTCGCGCGACCCCTCGCTCTACCCTGAGCCCGACTCGACGCGCTTCGAGCGGGGCGGGACGAAAAACGCCTTCCCCTACTGGCTCCCCGCGAATGACAGCCTCGCCGCGGCGAGCTTCGGTGACTTCCCGTGGATGGACGACCTCACGCTCTCCTTCGCGCTCGCCGGAGTACGAGCGCTCGAGCTGGGCGCCGGACCGACCACCGACGTCCTCGCCGTCTCGCTCTCGACCACCGACCGGATCGGACACAGCTTCGGCCCCGACTCGCGCGAGGCACACGACCAGTTCCTGCGTCTCGACAGGGCGTTAGGCGCCTTCCTCGATTCGCTCTTCGCGCTCCGCGACTCGACGCGCATCGTCATCGCGCTCACCGGCGACCACGGGATCACGCCCCTGCCGTCATCCGCAACGGGCGCGATGCACGTCCAGGTATCGTCGCTCCTCGGGTCCTTCCGCCAGGCGATCGCCGCGCGCGGAGCTTCCGCATCGAGCATCGCGCTCGCCGAGGGGGTGCTGACGCTCGCTCGCGACACGCTCGCGGCCCATGGCATACGGGCCGACTCGCTTCTGCGCGCGATGGTCGCCTCGATCCGCGCCACGCCGGGCGTGCTCCGGGTCGATGACGCGCGCACGCTCGCCCGCGCCGACACGGTGCGCGACGCGATCGCGCGGCGGTGGCGGCATCAGCTTCCCGCCGACGTCCGCTGGGACGCGCTCGTGACGCTGCGTCCCGGCACGAGGTGGGGCTCGGCGGACGACACCGACGCCTCCCACGGGTCGCCGCACGACACCGACGCGCGGGTGCCGATCATCTTCTGGGGACAGGCTTTTCGCGCCGGGTTGCGGCGCGAGAACGCGCGCGTCGTCGACATCGCGCCGACGCTCGCCGTGGTGCTCGGTGTGCGTCCCATGGAGCGGCTCGACGGCCGCCCGCTGTCGTTCATCCTCCGTTAGGGACGTGACGACCTATCACCGCCGCCGGCTCGTCGAGCTCAAGCACGCCTTCGACGAGGCGCGCTTCGGCGCCGAGCGCACGCTCAACCTCCGCGCGGCGATGCCGACCGTCAACGACGCCGTCGTCCGCACCGAGCGCTGGCTGCGCGAACGTCAGGCCTCGCTCGGGGGCGAGGTGCTCATCATCACGGGACGCGGCAACCGGAGCGATGAGGGCTACTCGGTGGTCCGCGAGGCGACGGCGAAGCTCCTTCGCTCGCTGAAACGGAAAGGCGTCGTGGCCGAGGTCGTCGAGCACACGCCCGGCTCGTTCGTCGTGACCCTGGCGTCGATGCGGCGGCTCTTCGAGTCGCCGCGGCGCACCGGCGAGAAGGCGCCGCGCCGGCCCGCGGGGGCGAACATCGTCGGACTCGAGGCGGAGACGCGTTCGCTCCTGCGCGAGCTCGCGCTGCGCGCCCTCGACTCCCTGGGCATCGCCGGCGACGAGCCCTTCCTCGACGACGAGATGGGGCGCCAGCTCGCCCTCCTCCTGCCCGCGATCCCCGAAGGCCCCGACCGCGAGGCGCGGCTCCGCGACGCGATCGCTCGCGCGCTGCGCGAGGACGAGGACCCCCCCGCCTAACGCGCGGGCGGCGTCGCCGGCCGGGTCGCCGGCGGCTGGGACAGCTCGCCGACGCGCCGGGCGAGGCTGTCGAGCCGGGCGCGGCGCAGCTCGAGCTCGCGCGCGATCGCCTCGCGTTCGGCGGCGAGCGAATCGGCGCGCGCCGTCGAGCGCTGCACGGAGTCCCGGCGCGCCGCGCCCGCGCGTTCGGCCGCCGAGTCGACCGCGACCGGCGTGGGCTCGGCGACGGGCGCCGCCGGCGGCGGTACGGACGTCGCCGGGGCCGTCGCGGTGCCCGTGACTGCGCCGCCCCGCGGGCGCCGCGTCGCGCTTCGCCGGGCCGGCGCCTGCGCCGGCGCCTCGATCTGACGCTGCGGGGTCACGCGAGGCGCGGCGACGCGTCCCGCCGATTCGGCGTCGATGCGCTGGCCCGCCTCCACGGCGTTAGGCGCGGCGGCACCCGCGCCGTGCCGCGCCGCGGCCCAGCCGATGGCGACGCCGATGAGCAGCCCGGCCGCGCCGAGGAGGAGCGCGAGCGTGACGCGCGGGTTCGCGCGCACGCTGCGCCAGCCGCGAATGGCACGGTCGGCGACGGCGCGCGCGGCACCCTGCGCAGCGGCGAGCAGGTCGCCGGCTCCGACCGCCGGTGCGCGATCGACCCGGCCCGCCGAGGGCGGCGGCGGGAGCGGTGCGGCGGCGCGCTGCTCGTTCCGCTCGACCGGCTGCTCCGCGACCATCGGCTCTTCCGCGGTGCGCGGCTCGGCGGTTCGCGGCTCGGCGACGAGGCGCGCGGGAGGGGGTGGCTCCGCGGGCGGCGCCACGGGGGTCGCCACCGGTCGCAGAGGCGGCTCCGCAGGAGGAACTGCCGGTGGCTGCGCTTCCCTGGTGGGAGCGGGAGGCGGCTCGGTGAAGACGGGAATTCCGGCGCGTGGCGAGCGGCGGCGCGCGACGTACGTGCGCGGAAGGAGGCGACCTTCCTGGTCGCTCGCGACCGGCGGCGGACCGGGAACGATGCGCGACACCGACGTCGAGCGGCGACGCGGAGTACCCTGCGAAGGCGGCGGCGCAGCGGCGATCGGGCCCGGCGCCACCGGCTCGCCGCCGGGCGGTGTGAGGCGCGGCCGGCGCGGCGGCACCGGCTCGGCGGGCACCACCGGCGACGCGGGCGGAGCGTCGGTGGATGACGCCGCCGCCGCCGGCAGCTGGCCGGGCGACGCCACCACGTCGAGCGGGCTGCGTACCGCGATCGTCACCGGCAGCTCGAGCGACGCCGCGCCGGAGACGTCGACCACCGGCGACGGCGCGCGGGGTGGCTCGAGCTCCGCGATCGCGGCGCGGCCATCCGGCCCCGCGGCCGCCCCCGCGCACGCGCACCCGACTGCCGGCGCGACGTCGAGCAGCGATTTAGTAGCGCTCAATACTTTTTCCGCGACCTCGGTCGCGAGGTCGTCGCCCGCGATCGTCTCGACCGCGAGCTCCCGCCGGCGCAGCGCGTCGTCGCTCGGGACCCCGCCCGGCAGCGAGAGATGCCGCCGCCGATCGGGCGGGATCACCGACTCGAAGATCGTCGGCTGCGCGAGGAGCTCGATGCCGCGATCCGCGAGCTGCGCGAGCAGCTCCTCCGGCGTGAGTCGTGCATCGATCGAATCGTCGGCCGCGGCGGGACAGCGACCGACGTAGGTGATTCGTACAGCACCGGACGAATGACGGCGCACGTAGCGCGCGGCGGCGACGGGCGGCGCGACGACGGAGGCGAGATACGGCGCCAGCTCGGAGCCGACCGCGAGCACGCGGCGCGCGACATGCGGGCAGGCGCACTGGATGATCGGCCGCTCGGCGCGCGTGCCGACGAGCTGCAGCGTCGCCGCGGCTACGAGTTCGTCGCCCCAGCTGGCGGGGACGACGGCGCGATATCCTGCGGCGAGGCAGGCATGCGCGAGCTGCACCGGCGTCGCGGGACGCGCGGCCAGCAATGCGTCGTTGCCGAGGATCACCACGGCCGGCGCGGTCACGGCACGATGATCATCGGGGTGATTGTCGACGACACGCGTGAGCCTGCTTCGCTGCGGAACGGCACCTAAGGAAGCGAAAATCATGCGCGCTGTCCAGAGCGGCCCGGACATTGCAAAAAGTTGCGGGACTGATCCACCAAGAGCTCAAAGGGACGGGATGACCGAAGCAGTTGTCGCGCGCGCGGGAAGCCGGCTCTCCGCCGAAGAACGCGCTGCCATCGCCGCGTACGCCGCCCGCGCCACGTGGCCCGCGGGATTCGTCATCTACCAGCGCGGTACTCCCGCCGACGGCATCTTCGTCGTGTTGCGCGGCCGCGTGGTGCTGCGCAGTCGCGTGCGCGCCGGGCGTGGTTTCGTCCCCTGCATCTCGAGCGCGGGGGAAACCTTCGGGGGCGAGGGTCTCGCGACGGGCGCGCGGTACGCGACCGACGCGCGCGCCGACGAGGAGACGGAGACGCTGCACCTGAGCGGCGCCCGCTTCCGTGCCTTCGTCCGCGAGCAACCGCAGCATGCCCTCTGTCTCATGAGCCAGGTGATGTGCGAGCGCTCGGGCCTCCTCGAGCGGCTGCGCGAGCTCACCACGCTCAGCGTCGAGCAGCGCCTGCTCTCGACGCTGCTGCGGCTGTCGCAGAGCGAGGGACTGGCCGAGATCGACGGCAGGATCGTGCTCGACTCGGCGCGCTATCGGCTGCTCTGCGAGATGGTCGGCGCGACGCGCGAATCGGTGTCGCTCGTGCTCGCGAAGCTCGTCGGCGAGGGGCTGGCGACGCGCGACGGCGCCGTCGTCACCGTCGAAGCGCCGTCGAAGCTCGCGTCCAAGCTCGACCAGAGCTGGATCGACGTCGAGGCCTTCCAGCAGCATACCCTCGAGCGCGAGCGCCGCGCGCTGACCTGAGTCTGAGTCACCACCGCGCCATCGGGCGCGTCCTATATTTCGTGATGATCGTCCCCGCGCTCCTCGCCGCCGCGGGCGCGCTCGCCGGCTTCGTCGCCCTCCAGCGGCGCGAGAGCGCGGCGCTCGCCGCCGCCACCGGCCGTCGCTTCAGGCTCGGAGCCGGCGGCGTCATCGAGGGCGCGGAGGAGATCCGGCTCGAGGGGACCGGCGAGCGCGCCGTGCTCCTCCTCCACGGCTTCGGCGATACCCCGCAGACGCTGCACTACGTCGCCGAGGCGCTGCACGCCGACGGCTACACCGTCCACGTGCCGCTCCTCCCCGGCCACGGGCGCACCCTCGCCGCGTTCGGCGCCACGCGCGCGAAGCAGTGGATCGCCGCCGCGCGCGACGCCTATACGGCGCTCACCAGCGTTTACGGGCCGACGCCGGTGGTCGGGCTCTCGATGGGCGGGGCGTTAGGCATCATCCTCGCCGCCGAAACGCCGACGATGCCGGCGCTGGCGCTCGTGGCGCCGTACGTGAGCATGCCGCGCCGCGCGCGCATCGTCGCGAAGCTGCACCACCCGTGGCAGCTCGTCCGCCCCTGGTTCCGTGCCCGGGGCGAGGCGTCGATCGTGGACGAGACGGAGAAGACGCGCAACCTCGCCTATGGCGCCATCTCGCCACGGCTCCTCTTCGAGCTCTCGCGCCTCGTGCGACGCGTCCAGGTCTCGCTGCCCCGGGTGCGCGTGCCGACCCTCGCGATCCACGGCGTCCACGACAACCGCGTACCGCCCGACGCCGCGCGGCGCGCGTTCGCGCGGCTCGGCGCGCCCGGCAAGCGCCTCGTCTGGCGCGAGGAGGGCGCGCACATCCTCACCGTCGACCGCGGGCGCGACGAGGTGATCGCGCTCGTCCGCGACTGGCTCGCGTCGCATCCCGCGCCGGCGGACCGACGCGGGGTCGCGAAAGCGAACGAGGCGCCCCGGAGCTAGCGGGCGCCTCGTGTCACTTCGGTCCGGGTGCGCTCAGCGGAATTCCGAGACGCGCTCCTGGACCTTCTCGACGACGGTTCCGACGGCGTCCTTCACCGCCACCGCCGCGTCGCCCGCCTGCTCGAGCACCGCCGCGCCGACGCGCTTCACGCGCTCGACCGGCGACTGCTTCCGGCCGCCACTGCGCTTCCGGCTGCCGCTGGTGCTCTTCTGCGACGACGAGCCGCTGCTCGCCGACCGCGTGCTGTTCGAGCGCGACGCGGTCTTGCTGCTGCTCGCTGAACGCGAGGCGGTCTTGCTGCTGCTCGCCGAACGGGCCGTCGGCCGCTTCGCCGACGACGCCTTGCGCGCGCTGCTCTTCTTCGCGCCGGAGCGCGACGCCCCACGCGCGGTCGGGCGCTTCGATCCCGAGCGCTTCCGGGCGCCGCCCTTCTTGCTGCCGCCGCGGCGCGCGCTCGAACCCGAGCGCTTCCCGCGCGACGACTTGGCTCTGGTAGCCATGATCTCTGTCCTCGATTGAGGTTGGTACCGGACGCATCCGCAAATTCCGTGCACCACGCCGCAAGCGCGCGTGCATGGATCGACGTCGCGCGCGTCATCGCGGTTGCGCCGACATCACGCTGTGACGCGCGCCGCCGGGAACGAGCGCCTATATTCTCCGCGCCTTCACCTCATCCGAGAGACCAAAATGCGAATCTCTGCCGTCCTTCTCCTCGTCGCATCGGCCGCATGCGCGACAAAGACCGAGACCCGCGACAGCGCCGCCGCGCAGGCGGGTGACCCTGACGTCGCGGTCAGCGGATCCGGCATCCCTTCGGGCTACACCGCCGTCACCGACGACGGCTCGGCGCAGCCGACCAACCTCCGCTATGTCACGACGGGCGGCGGCTGGGAAGTCACGACGGGTCCGGCGCACATCGTCTACGCCGCCAAGGACACCGCCAGCGGCAGCTACGCGGCGAGCGTCGGCTTCGAGCAGGTCGAGGCGCCACGCCACCCCGAGGCGTACGGGATCTTCGTCGGCGGCCGGGATCTGAGCGGCGACAACCGGAGCTACACCTACTTCCTGGTGCGCGGCACGGGCGAGTACACGATCAAGACGCGCAACGGCTCGAAGGTCAGCAACATCGTGGACTGGAAGTCCGACCCCGCGGTCGCGAAGCAGGACAGCAACGGGCGCGCGACCTACCGCCTCAAGATCCACACGACCGCCGACACGGCACACTTCCTCGTCGACGACAAGCTGGTGCACGCGGCGAGCCTCCGCACGGTGCCGACCAATGGCATCGCGGGACTGCGGATCAACCACAACCTGCACGTCCGCACGTCGCCGATCAGCATCGAGCGCTAACCCCCTGCGCCACGCCGCACGGGGACGACACGCGTCTCCCCGTGGCGCAGGATCCACAGCTCCCGTCCGGGAGCGCCCCGAGCCGCCCACGCCTGCACCGCGCGCGTGGGCGGCTCGTCGAGGGGCTCGTCGGTGAGCCTGAAGGTGCCCCAGTGCACGCCGACCGTGACCGGTGCGTCGAGCGCGATCGCCGCCGTCACGGCGTCGTCGGGGTCCATGTGCACCGGGCGCATGAACCAGCGCGGCTCGTAGGCGCCGATGGGGACGATCGCGAGGTCGAAGGGACCGAGCCGCCGCGCGATCTCGCCGAACTCGGGATGGAGCCCGCTGTCGCCGGCATAGAACACCCGCCACCCCCCGGCCGCGATCGCGAAGCCGCCCCAGAGGGTGCGATCGCGGTCGCCGAGCCCACGGCCGCTGAAGTGCTGCGCCGGCGTGCAGGTGACCTCGGCGGCGCCCGCGCGCGTCGCCTCCCACCAGTCGAGCTCCGCCACCTGCGGCACGCCGAGGGGCGTCAGCCGGGCGCCGACGCCTAACGGCGCGACCCACCGGGCCCCGGGATGCGCCCGCGCGAGGGCCCGCACCGTGGCGGCATCGAGGTGGTCGTAGTGGTCGTGGGAGTGGACGAGGACGTCGATCGGCGGCAGCCGCTCGAGCCGGATCGGCACCGGGACGATGCGGCGCGGGCCGGCGAACGACACCGGCGATGCACGCTCGCTCCAGGCCGGATCGAGGAGCACCGTCGTCGCGCCGAGCTGCAGCACGACGGTCGAGTGCCCGAGCCAGGTGACGCGAAGGCCGTCAGGTTCCCCCGGCTTCGGCGCGAAGGAGGGCATCGAGAGGGGAAACTCGACACGACGCCCCTCGCGCGACTCGCCGCGCACGCGCGCCGCGAGCCGCTGCCCCGTCCAGCGCAGGAAGCCGCCGAGCCCGCGCGGCTGCGAGTCCGGCCACGGGTTGCGGTATCCGCCCCCCGGCTTGTGATGCGACGCTGGTCGACCCGTCACGCCCCCGTACCGATGAAAGCCCGATCAATGTAGCTTCGCGACATGGGAGCCACCGGCATGCCCGCCGTCCGCGCGCCGGACTTCCCGTCGGGACTCGACTGGATCGGGACGGGCGGACGCGCGCTGTCGCTCGCCGACCTCCGCGGCCGCTTCGCGATCCTCGACTTCTGGACCTACGGCTGAATCAACTGCATCCACGTACTCCCGCAGTTGCGGGAGCTGGAAGAGCGATTCGCGCGTGAGCTGACGGTCGTCGGCGTCCACAGCGGCAAGTTCATCACCGAGCGGGAGACGGCGCGCGTCGCCGAAGCGGCGAAGCGGCTCGGCGTCGAGCATCCGGTCGTGAACGACCGACAGTTCCGCGTCTGGCGCTCGTACGCCGTGCGCGCCTGGCCGACGATCGTCGTCATCGACCCGCGCGGCTACGTGCTCGGCATGCACGCCGGCGAGTTCACGACGGAGATGATCGCCGATGCGCTCGAGCCGTTGATCGCGAATGCGGGCGAGGCGCTCGTCCGCGGAGCGCCGCACGAAACGGCGTCGGAGCCCGCGCGCTCGCGCGAGTCGCTGCGCTACCCGGGAAAGGTCGCGCTGGACGGCGACCGGCTCGCCATCGCCGACAGCGGCAACCATCGTGTCATCGTCGCCACTCTCGAGAGCACGACGCGGGCGCGGGTGACGCGCGTCGTCGGATCGAAACGCGGCTTCCGCGATGGCGCCGAGGGCCTCTTCGACACGCCGCAGGGCCTCTGCTTCGACGGTGACACACTATTCGTCGCCGACGCCGAGAACCACGCGCTGCGCGCGATCGACCTGCGCAGCGGTGACGTGCGCACGGTCGCCGGCACCGGCTCACAGCTGCGCACGCGCGCCGACATGGCCGCGGGCGCGCTGTCGTCACCGTGGGACGTCGCGCTGCGCGGCGACGAGCTCGTGATCGCGATGTCCGGAAACCACCGGCTCTACACGGCGCGGAAAGACGGTGGCTCGCGTCCCTTCGCCGGCAGCGGCGCCGAGGACATCGCCGACGGCCCCCTTCTCGAGGCACCGCTCGCGCAGCCGATGGGGATCGCGGTCAGCGGCGACCGGGTCTGGTTCGCCGACGCCGAGTCGAGCGCGATCCGCTGGGCCGACGACCGCGAGGTCGGCACCGTCGTCGGCACGGGCCTCTTCGACTTCGGCGACGCCGACGGCAGCGGCGACGCGGTGCGCCTCCAGCACGCGCAGGGACTCGCCGTCCACCCCGACGGCCGGCTCCTCGTCGCCGATTCCTACAACGACGCCCTCAAGTGGATCGACCCGGCCACGCGCACGGCGACAACGTGGCTGCGCGGCTTCGACGAGCCGGGGGGCGTGGCGATCGGGGACGGGGCGGTGTACGTAGCCGATACGAATACGCACCGCATCGTCATCGCTGACGTTGCCACTGGATCCATCGCAGCGCTCGAGTTGATCTGGCGCTAGGCGGACAGCCGCTCCGGCTGGCCTGTACGACGAAGGTTCATCCGGATTCTGCGGATGAGACGGATCCTGCGGATTGCGCCTCGGGGCGTAGCCGCTTCCACGTGACCTGTCGCTATCACGCAGAACTGCCTTGGGGCAAGCGAGGCGAGGCCATCTCCCCCGCTTGCCCCCGAGTCGTTCGGGGCCGTGCGAGGAGGATTGAACGCAGCGGAGAGAATCCGCAGGATCCGGATGCATCCGCCCTCATCCGGCCGAACCTTCGTCGTAACCGCCAGCCCGGGCGGCCGTTCTCAGTGCGCCGCGGTTGCGAGGTTCTCCGCCACGTGCCGGGGATCGCGCATGCCGACGAGGGCTGTCGTGACGCCGGGCAGCGTGCGCACGAAGGCGAGGGCGCGCTGGGCGTCGGTGTCGAAGGGCGGCAGGGCGTCGCGTACCGCGGGAGGAAGGCCGTGGGCGAGCTGCGACTGCATCAGCGCGGCGCTGGCGACGAGGGTGAGCCCCAGCTCGGCGCAGGCCTGGATGACCGACATCTCGCGGTCGCGTACGCGCTGCGTGCGCGAGCGTACCGCCTCGCTCATCGCGAGGTTCACGGGGAGCTGCACGACGCGGAAGTGGTGGCTGTCGCCGGCGACCGCACGCGCGACCTCGACGCAATGCTCGAGCGAGACATGGTCGCGCGACCCGGGCGCTGCACGCAGACCGTTCCAGGTCGCGATGCCGTAGACGCCGATCGTGCCGGCACCGACGCAGGCCTCGAGTGCCTCGAAGGCGCTCGTCAGCCGCTCGGTGAAGACCGCGCGCGGTACCCCCGGCAGCTGCTGCTCGGGATTGTGGAGGTAGTAGATGTCGATGCAGCCGACGTTCAGGTTGGCGCCGCTCCGTGCGACCTGGTCGGTGATGAACGCCGGCGCGATGCAGTGCCCGCCGCCGACGAGATCAGCCGGCGTCATCGTGCCGCGGGCGAAGTATTCGCGCTCGAGCACCGCATCGTATTCGGCGCGCGTCGGCGGGACGTTGCCATCGAGCGGGACGTAGCCGCCCTTGGTGCAGACGACGATCTCGTCGCGCGCGATATGCCCCTCGCGCAGCAGCGTGCGGAGGGCGCGGCCGACGGCGCGCTCGGATCGCTGGCAGCGGTAGTTGATCGCCGAGTCCACGACGTTGACGCCGCCGCCGATCGCCGCCGCCACCGCATGCTCGTAGCGTGAATCGTCGGCGTCGTCGCACTCGCCGAGGTAGGTACCGATGCCGAGCGAGGACATCCGGAGGCCGTCCGGCCCGGCGCGGTAGAAGTCCGCGGCCATCGCCGGCGCGAAGCGCGCAGCGAACCGTTCCGTTCCGCGCGCGGTGGCTGCGCGCGGCTGGCGTTGCGCCGGGTCGGTGGGAGAGTGCGCCGCGTCACCGTGCGCGTCCCGTGCGCGTGGAATGCTGCGCGCGGTTGCACGTGGAGACGACTCCGGCGGTTCGGCTGGCGTCAGATCGGTATCCATCATGCAAGGGGGAGCCTACCCCCCGCTGTCGACACCGGCAAGGGCGCCGCGACCGGACCCTGCCATTCATCGTGCACGAGCCACCCCAGTGAGCCACCGCCTCTTCGCTCCGCTCCTCGGCGGCGTCTTTCTCGTCGCCTGCAATCGTCACCAGACCGAAGTCGTCACGCCGGTGCGTCTCGACACGGCGCGTGTCGTCGTCGAGCAGCCGCGCGCGCGCGCATACGCGACGACGGGCGACGACATCTTCGCCGAGATCGATCGTCGCGACCTGCCGGGGCCCCACGCATTCCGCGCCGCCGATGGCCGGCCGGGACCGGAGTACTGGCAGCAACGCGCGGATTACACGCTCGAGGCGACGCTCGACACCGCACAGCGGTCGGTGACGGGAAGCGTGACGATCCGCTACACGAACAACTCGCCGGACACGCTGCGCATCGTCTGGCTGCAGATGGACCAGAACCTCTACCGGCCGGGGAGCCGCGGCTCGGTGATCAACCCCGCCGACAGCCGCTGGGGGGCGCGCAACTTCCAGGGCGGGTTCAACGTCTCGAAGCTGACCGTGGACGGTCGTGCGCACGACGGCCACGTGGACGACACGATGATGCGCATCGACCTCGAGCGCCCGATCGCGCCGAAGGGCGGGACGGCGACGATCGCGGTCGACTACACCTTCCGCGTCCCCGACCACGGCTCCGACCGGATGGGGCGCGACAGCACGCTCTACGAGATCGCGCAGTGGTACCCGCGGATGGCGGTCTACGACGACGTGCGCGGCTGGAACACCGACCCCTATCTCGGCCAGGGAGAGTTCTACCTCGAGTACGGCGACATCGACTTCACCGTCACCGTGCCCGCCGGCTACACGGTCGCCGCGAGCGGCACGCTCCAGAACGCGAGCGAGGTGCTGACGGCGACGCAGCGCGAGCGACTCGCGCGGGCGGCGACGTCGACGACCGTGGTGCCCATCGTCACCGCCGACGAGGCGAAGCCGCGCGCGGTGTCGGGCACGAAGACGTGGCGCTTCCGCGCGCAGAACGTGCGCGACGTGGCGTGGGCGGCTGCGCCGGACATGCGCTGGGACGCCGTGAGCACGGGACCGATCCCGGGCAACGCGAAGGGCGTCCTCTGCCAGGCGTACTACGTGTGGCCGCGCGCCGGCCGCGGCTGGGAGAACGGCGCCGAGAACACGCAGTGGACGATCCGCACCTACTCGCAGCTCTTCCACGCCTATCCGTACCCGCAGGCGACGTCGGTCGCGGGGCCGGTGGGCGGGATGGAGTATCCGATGTTCGTCATGGTCCACTACGCGAACGAGGCGCAGGGGGCGTTCGGCACGATCGACCACGAGCACGGCCATGAGTGGTTCCCGATGCTGGTCGGCAGCAACGAGCGGCGGTATGCGTGGATGGACGAGGGGTTCAACACCTACATCAACGCCTTCTCGAACGAGCTCCGCTCGCAGGCGAGCGGCTGGCCGCGGATGCTCGCCAACTGGCGCGACATCCAGACGCGCGGCATCGCCGCGCCGCTGATGACGCCTCCCGACCGCGTCGCGCCCGCGGCGTTAGGCGCGATCGGCTACCGCAAGCCGGCGGCGGTGCTGCTGACGCTCCGCAACCACGTCGTCGGGCGCGAGTCGTTCGACCGGGCGTTCCGCGAGTACACACGGCGCTGGGCGTTCCGGCACCCGACGCCGGGCGACTTCTTCCGCACGATGGAGAACGCGACCGGCGCCGACCTCGCGTGGTACTGGCGCGCCTTCTTCTACGGCAACGACGTGCTCGACCTCGGGATCGAGAACGTGACGAACGCGACCGACGACGGGCAGACGACGGCGTCGGTGATCGTGAGGCGCCACACGTCGATCCCGTTCCCGATCGAGCTCCGGCTGCGTCTCGCCGACGGCTCGACGCAGGATGTCGCGGTGCCGGTCGAGATCTGGAACGGCGGCGAGACGCGCGTCACGGCGCAGTTCGCGGTGCGTGCGAAGGTGGTCGGCGCGCGGCTCTGGCCGGACGGCACGGTCCCCGACTGGGACGAGGGCAACGACGCGTGGGGGAATGCCCCACAACGCGACCCGATGCCGCTGGTGACGACAGGCGGGCTCAACACGTCAATTCCGAGGCGCGCGGCGAACCAGTAGCGCGGCTCGGGTTCGAGGCACGCGCGACGACGTTGGCAGCGGGGGCACGTTCCGCTAGCTTTCTCACTCAGCGGTCCGGCCGTCATGCGGCCGGACCGCTCGTCACACGACGGCGCACCGCTCCGCGCCGGAGAACCATGTCGAACGAGGACTCGCGGGATGCCTGATTTCGGAAGCTGGGCCACGGATTGGTGGAAGCCGGTGCTGTTCGTGATCGTCGCCGGACACATCACCAACGTCTGCGTGACGCTCTTTCTCCATCGCGCGCAGACGCACCGTGGGGTGAAGCTCCACGCGCTCGCCGCGCTGCCGATGCGTCTCTGGCTCTGGCTGACGACGGCGATCGTGACGAAGGAGTGGGTGGCGTGCCACCGTAAGCACCACGCCTTCGCCGACCGCGAGGGTGATCCGCACAGCCCCCTCGTCGAAGGCCTGCGCAACATCGTCCTCAAGGGCGCGTTCTACTACCGCAAGGCGGTGCGCCAGCCGGGCATGCTCGAGAAGTACGGCAGGGGCACGCCCAACGACTGGATCGAGCGCCACGTCCTGACGCCGTTCAACTGGGTCGGGATCCTGCTCATGCTCGTGATCGACATCTGGCTCTTCGGCTTCTTCGTCGGCCCGCTCGTGTGGGGCGTGCAGATGATCTGGATCCCGTTCTGGGCCGCCGGCATCGTCAACGGGGTCGGCCACGCGTTAGGCTACCGGAACTACGAGGTCAAGGACGAGAGCCGGAACATCTCGCCGATCGCGATCTGGCTCGGCGGCGAGGAGCTGCACAACAACCACCACGCGGACCCGCGCTCGGCGAAGTTCAAGGCCCGCTGGTTCGAGTTCGACATCGGCTGGCTGTACATCCGCCTCCTCTCGCTCTTCGGCCTCGCGAAGGTCGAGTATGCGCGGGGGACGGCGAAGTAGCCGATGGCCGACGTCATCTGCACGCGTTGCGGGCAGACCCGCGAAGGGTTCGACCGGCCGCCGTTTCCCGGCGCGATCGGCGCGCGCATCCAGCAGCAGATCTGCAAGGACTGCTGGTCGCAGTGGCTGCGCCAGCAGACGATGCTGATCAACCATTACGGTCTCAACGTCATGGACCCGCAGGCGCGCGCGTTCCTGACGAAGAACATGGAGGCGTTCTTCTTCAAGTCAGGCAACGAAGAGGACGTCGACACGTCGAAGAAGGGGACGATTTCCTGGTGACGCGCGGCCGCCGTGCGGCCGCTGGTGCGGAGGTGCGAGAGGACCCGGTGCGATGGTGCGGAGGTGCGACGAGCGCGTCCGCACCTCTTCGCATCCGCCAGATACCGGGTCCCACGCACCGCTCTCGCCCGGTGAGAACGGAGTAACTCGGGTATATGCAGGCGATCGGGCGACGACCCGACGCGCTTGCTCTCCGCACCCTCGCATCGACGCACCGTGTCCTCTCCGAACCTCCGCACCAGCTCGCGGCACGGCCGCGGTGCACGCCTCGTCGCTCGTTCCCTTCGTTAGCTTTCAACGCATGAACCGCCGCCTAACCGTCGCCTTCCTCGCCGCGCTCGCGGCCTGCACGACTCCCGCCCCGAAGCCCGCACCGGCCGCGGTCGCACCCCCGCCGACGCCGGCGGAGCGGCGGCGCGCGTGCGCGGCGGGGGCGGAGCCGGCGTGGGCCGGGTGCGTGCTCGCGACGCTGACGCTGCGCGAGAAGGCGGCGCAGATGGTCTGGCCGACGACGCTCGGCGACTACGTGCCCGGCGACGCGACCTCGTGGCGTCGCGTCACCCGCTACGTCACCGAGGACCGGGTCGGGGGCTTCACGATCTCGATCGGGTCGCCGACCGAGATCGCGGCCAAGCTCAACGCCCTGCAGCGCCTCAGCGACGTGCCCCTGCTCGTCGGCGCGGACCTCGAGTTCGGCGCCGGCTACCGCGCCCGCGGCGGCTACGCGCTGCCCGGGCTCCAGGACCTCGGCGGCGCGGTCGTCTTCCCGCCGGAGATGGCGCTCGGCGCGACGCGCGACACCGCGCTCGCCTACGCCCAGGGGCGGATCACCGCCATCGAGGGCCGGGCGTTAGGCATCCACGTCGTCTACGGGCCGATCCTCGACGTCAACAACAACCCGGCCAACCCGGTCATCAACACGCGCTCCTTCGGCGAGGATCCGCGGCTCGCGGCGACGCTCGGCGCGGCACTGGTGCGCGGGATCCAGGACAACGGGATGATCGCGACCGGCAAGCACTTCCCCGGTCACGGCGACACCGACGTCAACTCGCACCTCGCCCTGCCGGTGGTCACGGCGAGCCGCGCACGGCTCGACAGCGTCGAGCTGGTCCCCTTCCGCGCCGCGGTCGGCGCGGGGGTCGGCGCGATGATGACGTTCCACGGCGCGATGCCCGCGCTCGATTCCACCGGCGCGCCGGGGACCCTCTCCGCGGCGGTCCTCCAGGGGTTGCTGCGGCAGGACCTCGGCTTCGAGGGACTCGTCATCTCCGACGCGATGGACATGCGCGGCGTGCTCGACCAGTACGGCGCCGTCGAGGCGACGAAGCGGGCCGTCGCCGCCGGCGCCGACATCCTGATCCAGCCGCTCGACGTGCGACAGACGATCGACGCCGTCGTCGCCGGGGTGGAGGAGGGGCGCTACCCCGCGTCGCGGATCGACGCCGCCGCGCGCCGCATCCTCGAGGCGAAGGGGCGCGTCGGCCTCGCGCGCCGCGCGACGGTGGACATCGACTCCATCCGCGTCGTCGTCGGCGACTCGAGCCACATCGCGGCGGCACGCACCGCCGCCGAGCGCTCGATCACGCTGGTGAAGGACTCGCTCGGCGCCGTGCCGCTGACGCGCGCCGGGGCGCGGGTGCTGGTCGTCACCGTGGCGCAGCGGAACGACGTGCTCGCCGGCGCGGCCTTCAACGCCGAGCTCCGGCAAGCCTACCCGCGGCTCCGCACGGCGACGGTCGCGCCCGACGACACCGCCGGGTACCGGGCGCTCCTCCGCGGCGTGGACTCGAGCGACGTGGTGATCGTCTGCGCCTACATCTCGCACCGCTGGGACGCGACGACGGTCGAGGCGCCGCGGGCGCTGGGAGAGTTCGTGCGCGAGCTCATGCGGCGCCGCCGGCCACCGGTGGTCGTCAGCTTCGGGAACCCGTACCTGCTGCAACAGCTGCCCTGGGCGCCCGCGTACATGGTGGCGTGGGGCGGGTTCCCCGTGTCGCAGCGCGCCGCGGCGCAGGCGTTGCTTGGCGTCAACCCGATCGGCGGCCGGCTGCCGACGTCGATCCCACCGCTCGCGCCGCTCGGCGCCGGGCTCGATCGCGCCACCGCGCGCTGACGGGGTTGACATTAGTAGCACATAGCTACTAATTGCGCGTCATGTCTTCACGCAGCAACGGCACGGCGCGCCAGGCGCGCCGGGTCGCCCTCCTCGTCGAGCTCGTCCTGCTCGCGCCCCGCGACGGGAAGCTCGCCGTCTTCACGCCCGCCGACGTGCGCGGCCGCCGCGCCCTCCCCGCCGGTACCCCCCGGCCTGGCGAATCGCTCGACGATGCCGCCGAGCGCATCGGCCGCGCGGCGCTCGGAGCGAGCACGGCCTGGCTCGAGCAGGTCGGAACCCGGTCCGACGCCGGGCAGGTCGTCGTCCTCTATGCAGGGCTCGTCGCCCAGCCCCCGGCGGACGACGCGCGCTGGATCGACCGCGACCGCATCGGCACGGTGGCCGGCGCGAAGCGGCTCGTGGACGACGCGGCGCGCGCGATCGGCGCGTGGCTCGACCGCAGCCCGGTCGCCTTCCGGCTCCTTCCGGGGACCTTCACGCTCAGCGAGCTGCAGGAGGTCTACGAGATCCTGCTCGGCCGCACGCTGCACAAGGCCAGCTTCAGGCGGGCGCTGCAGTCGGCACGGCTCGTGACGCCGACGCGCGCGTGGCGCAGCGAGGGTCGTGGGCGGCCGGCGCAGCTGTTCCGCTTCGCGCCGCGTGCACGCAAGGCGGCTCGCCGCGGCGTGCGCTTCGACTGGCTCTCGGACTGAACGCGCCGGTGTGGCGCGGGGTCAGCTCGCGCCGCCGCCGCGCTTCCGGCCGGCCTGCCAGCGAATGATCCCGCGCGACACCTCGACGTTGTCGATCGCGATCCGGTAGAGCTCCTCGAAGATCGCTTCGCTGGAGGCTCCCTCCGCGGTGGCGATCACGGGCGGTGTGTGCCCGAGGCGGCGTTCGGGATCGCGCCGCCGCTCGACCGAGATCCGGGCCCGATGCACGCCATCGGCGCCTGGAACTGACTCGATCGCGACGAACCCGCCGCCGGGCAGCTCGCGTGTGAAAAGCACGGCTACTCCTCGCATCAGACCACGGCCGGGCGGCGGCGCCCGGCGCTGACTGCAGCACGC
>DATAIS010000121.1:0-20150 GCA_036262535.1 Gemmatimonadaceae bacterium
AGGAACGACGTGTCGTGGTTTCGCTGCTTGAGCATCGACGCGAAGTTGGCCTTGTCGACCGCCTTCATGTAGGCCTCCTTCGGCTCGACCAGCTTGCCGTCGACGAGGTCGATCAGCGCGTCGTTGAGGGTGGTCATCCCGAGCTTGCGCGACGTCTGCATCACCGAATTGATCTGGAACACCTTCGACTCGCGGATCAGGTTCGAGACCGCCGGGATCGAGAGCAGGATCTCGCGCGCGGCGACGCGGCCACCGCCGATCTTCTTGCAGAGCGTCTGCGAGATCACGCCCTTCAGCGACTCGGCGAGCATGACGCGAATCTGTTCCTGACGATCGGCCGGGAACTGGTCGATGATACGGTCCACCGTCCCCGCCGCGGTCGTCGTGTGCAGCGTGCCGAAGACGAGATGTCCCGTCTCGGCCGTCTCGATCGCGATCGCGACCGTCTCCAGGTCGCGCAGCTCGCCGACGAGGATGATGTCGGGGTCCTCGCGCAGCGCGGCGCGCAGCGCGCTCTTGAAGCTCTTCGTGTGCACCCCGACCTGACGCTGCGTGATGATGCAGTTCTTGTTCGGGTGCACGAACTCGATCGGATCCTCGATCGTGATGATGTGATCGTTGCGGGCGCGGTTGACGAGGTCGATCAACGAGCAGAGCGTCGTCGACTTGCCCGACCCGGTCGGGCCGGTGACGAGGACGAGCCCCTTGGTGAGGTAGCAGAGCTGCTGGACCTCGGGGGTGATCCCCATCTGCTCGACGGTGACGACCTGCGCCGGAATGGTGCGGAACACCGCCGCGGCACCCTTGCGCTCGCGGGACGCGTTCGCACGGAAGCGGGCCACGCCCTCGATCTCGTAGGCGTAGTCCGTGTCCCACAGCTCATGGAACTCGCCGCGATTCCGATCGGGCATGATCGAGAGCAGCATCGCCTCGAGCGCCTCGTTGGTGACCGGCGCCCTGCCCTCGATACGCTGCATCTCGCCATGGAGGCGGAGCACCGGCGGCTCCCCGACGCGCAGGTGAAGGTCCGACCCACCCTTGGTCACCATCAGTCTCAGGAGCTCATCCAGCTCGCCGCGCGCGCGGGGGTCGGCTACCTGCGCAGCGGCCTGGCCGGGGACCGCCGGCGCGCCGGATGGGCCGCGAGCCGCCTGCGTCGCGGGGACGCCGTGAGGCGTCGCGCGGCCGGCCGCGCCGTGGCCGTTGCCGTTCGTCGTTCGCGGGGCGGCTGCGGCGGCCGGCGCCGCGGCGGGGGGGTGCTCGCGCGCGAAGCTGCCGTCGTCGTCGATCCGGAGGTGCACCTCCCACTTCCCGCTCACCGGTGTCGCGCGCGCGACGAAGACGCCGTCGTCGGACTGGTACTGGAAGACGGTCGGGTGCCCCGCCTCGAGCTTCGCGCCCGCCTCGGCGGGGGCGATCTCCTTGAGGAGCATCACGACCTGCTGCGCCGTCAGCGGTTGCTTCGTGACGGGGCGCGCGCCGCCGGTGACGTCGAGCTGCGCCACCTCGCCCTCGTTGAGGAGGAGGGCGTTGGCGCGATTACTCACCATGACGGACAGCAGTCGATCGAGTTGAGGCATTTGGTCAGTCCAGCGGCCGGACGCGCTCGATCACCCGACGGTTGATCAGGAGCAAGCCGTCCAGGCCGTGCAGCGTTAGGAACCGGTTGTGATCCCGGTTCAGGAAGTCGAGCAGGCGGGAACGCTCGGCGGGCGCCTCGACGGTGATCGATCCCGTGTGGGTCTCACCATTGGCGAGCGTGATCTCGACGAGCATGCGGCGGACGACGCCGTCGCCCTCCTCCTCCGGCTCGTCGGCGGCGGCCGCGACGTGGACGACCTGCGCCTTCGACAGGAGGATCACGTCGTCGCCGGCGATGGCGACGGGGAAGAAGTGCTCGGCGCCATTGAGGGCGTCGGCGGGGCGCTCGTCCCCGCCGCCGGGACGGGCGAACGGCTGGAGAAACATCTCCCCGGTGATCCTCTGTGCACTCTGCGTCGTCACGACGACGCGGTGCCGGCTCTTCTCGATCCGATAGTCGCTCATCCAGGGGGTGAAACCGTCCCCCTAGGACGCGCGCCGTCGGTGCGAGGTCACGAAAGCGTTAGTCAGGGGTGGAGATGCTTCTCGCGCTCGTACATCTCCCGGCTCTCCAGCTGTACGGTGACGTGCTCGATGCCAAAAAGGCGCATCGCGTCATGGACGTGCTCGAGCACGTGCTGATGGCGCGCGGGGTCGCGAACGATCGCGTGCGCGCTCATCGCGACCACGCCCGACGTCACCGTCCAGACGTGCAGATCGTGCACCGCCTCGATGCCGGGGATCGCCTCGAGCTGGGTGCGTACGCTGGCCGCCGGGATGTGCGCGGGCGTGTAGTCGAGCAACACGTTGACCGACTCACGCACGAGGTGCCACGCGCCGCGAACGACGAGCAGCGTGACGAGGATCGACGCGATCGGGTCGGCGAGAAGCCAGCCCGTGAGTCGAACCGCCAGCGCCGCGCCGACGGTCGCGACCGAGCCGAGGAGGTCCGCGAGGACGTGGAGGTATGCGCCGCGGAGGTTGAGTGAGGTCTCGCTCGAGGGGTGGAGCACCCACGCCGAGCCGACGTTGACGAGCAGCCCGGCTGCGGCGACCGCGAGCATCACGCCGCTGGCGATGGGCTCCGGAGTGCGCAACCGCTGGAATGCCTCCCACACGATCGTCCCCGACACCACGAGCAGCGCCGCGCCGTTGATCAGCGCGGCGAGGATCTCCCAGCGCCAGTATCCGTAGGTCTTCTCCGGGGTCGCCGGCCGCCGACTGATCCAGGCGACGAAGAGCGAGAGGGCGAGCGCGCCGGCGTCGGTGAGCATGTGCCCCGCGTCGGCGAGCAGGGCGAGGGAGTTCGACAGCAGTCCGCCGACAACCTCGGCGACGAGGAACACCGCCGTGAGCGCGAGCGCGATCGTGAGGCGTCGCCGTGCGTCGCCGTGGTCGCGTGCGTGCCCGTGCGGGTGGGGGTGATCGTGCGCACCGTGCGCGTGCGGGTGGATGCTCACGTCTGGCTGCGCGGCCCCCTCCGAGAGTAGCTTTCCGGCGTGATCGTCAGGCTGCTCGCCATCGTGGTCCTCGTGCTCGTGAACGGCGTGTTCGTCGGCGCCGAATTCGCTCTCGTCCGCTCGCGCCGTGCGCGCCTCGAGGCGATGACGCGCAACGGGGACCGCAAGGCACGACTTGCGCTGCGCGCGATCAACAACCTGCCACGGATGCTGTCGGCGAGCCAGGTAGGGATCACGCTCGCGAGCCTGACGCTGGGATGGGTCGCCGACGTGGCCATCGGCGAGTCTCTGGTGCATGCGCTGGGCCGGCTGCCGATGGCGATGGAGCTCACGTTGCGCACGACCCTCGCTGCGGCGTTCGCGCTCGCGATCGTGAGCTACCTGCACGTGGTCTTCGGCGAGCTGGCGCCTCGCACGGTCGCCCTCAACCACCCCGAGACGACCGCCCGCTGGCTCGCGGGGCCGATGCTCGCCTTCGCGTGGATCGCGACGCCCTTCACCTTCATCCTCGGCCGCTCGTCGGGGCTCTTCCTGCGGGCCATCGGACAACGGCCCGTCGTCGAGGAGGAAGCCGTCCACTCGCCAGAGGAGCTTCGACTCCTCGTCGAGCAGAGCCAGGAAGGGGGTGTGCTCGAGCAGCAGGACGCGGACCTGATCGAGGGCGTCTTCGAGTTCTCGGAGAAGAACGCGCGCGAGGTCATGACGCCGCGGACCGACATCATCGCGCTCGACATCGAGTCCACGCTCGACGAGACGATCGCCACCGTCGAGGAGGGCGGTTTCTCGCGCTACCCGGTATACGAGGAGACGATCGACCAGGTCGTCGGCCTCGTGCTCGCCAAGGACCTGCTGCGCGCGGTCGTGCACCGGCGCGAGGGGTTCTCCCTGCGCGGGATCATGCGCCCGGTCCACGTCGTCCCTGGCACGCGCGAGGTCGAGGAGGTGCTCGCCGACTTCAAGCGTCTCAAGGAGCACATGGCGATCGTGCTCGACGAGTACGGCGGCACGGCGGGGGTGGTGACGATGGAGGACCTGCTCGAGGAGATCGTCGGCGAGATCCTCGACGAGTACGACGAGCCCGAGTCGATCGCGGGGCTCCCGGCCGCGGGGGAAGTCCTCGTGCCCGGCAGCATGAACATCGACGAGCTGAACGAGCGCTACGCGCTCGACGTCCCCTCCGACGACTACACGACGATCGGCGGGTTCGTCTTCGGCACCCTCGGACGCCTGCCGATCATCGGCGACCGCGTCACCGCTGGCGGCGCTGTGTTCACCGTGCGCGCGATGGACGGCCGGCGGATCGAGACGCTGGGGGTGGACCTGCAGAGCGCCGGGGATCGGCGCTCAGCGCCTCGCGCCTGAGCCTACCGCGCTGCCGCTGTCTCACCTCGCGGCAGCAGAACTTCGAGGTTCGCCAGCTGATACGCCGTCGCGGCCATCACCGTCGATGCCTGCACGAGGTCGGCGATGACGGCGTGATCGTAGCTGTCGACCTGCGAGTGATGCGTGTGATCGTAGCCCCGCGACTCCTGGTCGTAGTTGAACGCGGGGACACCGAAGGGAATGAAGGAAAGGTGGTCCGTGCCGCCCTTGTTGCCGGCCTTCACGCGGAAGGGCCCAAGCGCGTCGACCGGAGCGAAGAGGTCGCGCCAGAGGCGGGCGAGCTCGTTCCGGCCCTGGAGCGACATGCCGATGATGCGGCCGGTGCCGTTGTCGAGCACGAGGGCAGCCTGCATGTAGGGCAGCTCGGCCGCGTGGGCGCGGGCGTACATGCGTGAGCCATACAGGCCCTGCTCCTCTCCGCTGAAGAGGACGAAGCGGATGGTACGACGGGGACGAACGCCGCTCGCCTCGAGGATCCGCGCCGCTTCGAGGACCGCGATCGAGCCGGTCGCGTTGTCCGTCGTCCCGGTCGCGAGGTCCCACGAATCGAGGTGCGCGCCGAGCAGGACGACCTCGCCGGGACGCTCGCTGCCGCGGATCTCGGCGACCGTGTTGTAGACGGTGGTCGAGTCGCTGCCTAACGTGTTGCGGACGTCGGCCTCGACGGCGACGCGCTCGCCGCGCGCGAGGAGGCGGTGGAATTGCGCGAACGTCTCGTTGTCGACGACGAGGTACGGGAACGGGTAGATACGCGCCGGCGACCCGCTCATGCTCAGCAGCCCGTGCTCCTTCCCGCCCGTGCCGATCAGTCCCGCGATGCCCTCGGCCGCGAGCACGATGTTGAGCGAGTCGCGGAGGAAGGGATTGCCGCGACCGGTGAACGCCGCCGCCGCCAGTCTCCGGAGCGAGTCGGCGCGAACGCTGTCGGCGCGCGTCATCGGCGGTCCGTCGGGGTTCCAGACGTTGGCCGGCGTCCGCGTCATTACCCACTTGCCTCGCAGCTTCCCCGCGAAGCGCGCGTCGAACTCGGCGCGCGTCGTCGCGCTCATGAAGACGACGTCACCGGCGACCGGTCCGTGCGTCCCCGGCGCCCACGCCCACGAAGCGGCATGGAGCCATCGCTCGTGGGGCACCGTCATGCGCATCGTCGCCGCGCCGCGCTGCCAGGTGCGGCCGAACCGCCAGGGCTCGAGCCACGCGCTGTCGGCACCGTACTCGCGAAGCTTGCGCGCCGTCCATTCGTTGGCGCGCTGCATCGCGGCGCTTCCCGTCAGGCGCGGCCCGATGACGTCGGTGAGATAGGCGAGATCCTCCCCGGCGTGGGAGCGCTCCATTCCTTCACGAACGATCGCCGCGATCGCCTGCGGCTCGCTGCGCACCTGGACGACGTACTGCTCGACGGTGTCGACAGCGGTGTTGTTCGCTGCACCGACGACCGGCCCGGGCGCGGCTGCCGGACGCGAGGCAGCGGGCGAGCAGGCGACGAGCGCGGCGGCGAGAAGCAGCCAACGGGTGGTGCTCATGACAGTGTGGATCGGGTACGGGAGCTCGCGATCTGCGAGCAGAGGAGAACGGCCTCGATGAAGCTCGACGGATCGGCGATTCCCTTGCCGGCGATGTCGAGCGCGGTTCCATGGTCGGGCGAGGTGCGCGGGAACGGCAGGCCGAGGGTGACGTTCACGGCGCTGCCGAACGAAGCGACCTTGATCGCGGTCATGCCCACATCGTGATACGGGGCGATGACGGCGTCGAAGGCGCCGCGCATCGCGCGCACGAAAACGGTGTCCGCCGGGAATGGACCCTCGATGGCCGCGTCTCTTGCCGCGGGCGCGAGGAGCTCGTCGTCTTCCCTTCCGAAGCGGCCGCCGTCGCCGGCATGCGGGTTGAGCGCGCAGAGCGCGATTCGCGGCTCGGCGATGCCGAACCATTCGCGGAGCCCCGCGCGCGTCACCGCGGCGCACTGGACGATCGCTTCCCGCGTCAGCGCCAGCGGTACGTCGCGCAGTGCGAGATGCGTGGTCGCGAGAACGACGCGGAGACGGTTCGACGCGAGCATCATCGCGACGCGCGAGCCGGTGAGGGCGGCGAGCATCTCGGTATGCCCGGGGAAGTCGAACCCCGCGCCGTAGAGGGCGCTCTTGTCGAGCGGAGCGGTGACGATCCCGTCGACGTCGCCCGCCTGGGCGAGCGCGACGGCGCGTTCGATGGCTTCGCCCGCACAGCGGCCGGCGGCTGGAGCGCCGCTCCCCGGCCGCCACTCACCGACGACCTCCGCCGGCTCCAGGCCGGCACCACGCGGGCCGACGACCACTGCCTCGCAGGCATCGCGCACGCGCGCGTCGGCGAGCGCGAGGGCCACGATCTCGGGCCCGATGCCGCGCGGGTCGCCTAACGTGACGGCGAGGCGCGGACGGGCCCGGGGGCGATCAGATGCGGATCGAGACGTACGTCGCCTGGCGCAGCTGGTCGAGCATGCGCCGCATCGCTTTCTCCTGCGCCAGCTGGTCGCGGATGCGCTCGCGGAGGTCGGCGATCGTGTAGTCGCCACCCTCGACCGACGTCAGCAGCGACACGATCACGAACTTCGGTGCGCCGCGCTGGCGGTCCTCGATCCGGAACGGGCCGACGATCGAGCCGGCCGCGCGGCCCTCGAAGGCGCGGCCGTATTCCTCGGGCAGCTTCTCGCGCTCGAAGGGATCGAAGGCACCGCGAAGCTCCATCGGGTCGTGGTAGCGCTTCGCGAGCGTGTCGAAGGGCGTGCCCGCCCGCAGCGCCGTCGCCGCGGAATCGGCCTGCTTCCGCGTCGCCTCGACCGCCGCCGAATCCACCGTCGGGCGGATGAGGATGTGGCGGACCTTCACCTCGGCCGGCTGGACACGGTCGACGCGGATGATGTGGAAGCCGAACGGTGTCTCGACGACGGGGCTCAGGTCCCCGGGCCGGAGCGCGAACATCCAGCGCTCGAACTCGGGAACCATCTGTCCGCGGCGATTCCAGCCAAGGTCCCCGCCCTGCTCGCGGCTCGGATCCATCGACTCGCGCTTCGCGATCTGCACGAAGTCGCCGCCGCGCCGGATCTCGGCGAGGAGCGACTCGGCCTTGACTCGCGCCACCTCACGCGCCGCCGCCGAAGCCTTCGAGGCAATGACGATCTGCCGGAAGGTGACGGTCGCGGGACGCTTCGGCAGATCGGCCTTGCGCTCGTCGTACGTGCGGGAGACCTCGGCCTCGGAGACCCCGACCTGCACGAGCCGCCCGTCCTGACGCAGCTTCGAGATGAGCTGCTGCTGCAGCGCATTCCGGCGCGCCTCGTCCATCAGGCTGCGGCGATACTCCTCGGGGGAGCCCATCCCCGCCTTGCGGAGCTCGGCGCGATACTGCTCCTCCGTCTCGAACTGCTGGCGGACGCGGCGCATCTGCTGCTCGACGGTCGCGGCGAGATCAGCGTCGGCGACGGTGATCTTCTCGGCGCTGGCCTTCTGGACGAGCACTTCCTCGTCCACGAGCTCGTTCACGATCTGGTGCATGAGCGCCGCGTTGCCCGCCGAGTCGGTGGGAAGCTGCAACCCCTGCGCACGCCGTACGTTGACGGCCTCGATCACATCGGAGTACAGGATCGCGTGGTTGCCGACGACCGCAACGACGCGATCGACGTTGAGCTCACGCGGCGAGGCACTGGAGGTGTCCTGTGCGCCGGCCGCGGTCGCGCCGAGGATTACCCCGAGCGCCGAGAAGGTGAGGAGTTTCCGCATGGTCGAAGTCTACCCGCTGAGCGCCGGCGGGGTCCGTCAGGGACGCTGGCCGGGAGCAGCCCCCTGCGGGGCAGCGCCCTGCGGGGCGGTGCCCTGCGGACTCGCGCCCGGCCGGCCGCCCTGCGGCGCGCCAGGCAGCGGGACCTGGCTGGGCGGCCGGTTCGCGCGGCCCGCCGAGTCGGCGGTGGTCTGGGCCTTCTTCGCACGCTCGAGCGCGCGATCGATGCCCTGCGGGACGATCTTCGACTCGTACCTGGAGCGCAGGATCGCGGTCAGCTCGTCGGGCACCTGGAAGAGCTGGCGCTGTCCCGACACGGCCTCGTCGAGGAAGCGGCTCACACGCTCGCCGGCGATCCGCTCGCGGTCCGCCACGGTCTTGCCGCTGTCGGCGAGCTGCTTCGGGTCCACGCCGAGCGTCTGCCACACCTGCACGACGAACTGGGGCACCTGCTGGTAGACCTGCTGCCGGTCGGTGCTGTCGACGTCGATGTGCATGCTGTCGGCACGACGGAGCATCAGCTCGTTCCGAACCATCGCCTTCACGAACTCCGGCATCATCGAGTCGGGCGCGGCCGCGATCTGGGGGCGGCTCTGCGGCGGGATGGTGGACATCCAGCGCACGAGGTGCGCGCTGGTGAAGTCGCCGGCCGCCGAGGTCGCGAGCACGGTCTTGTCCTTCCGCGCCGCGTCCGGATCGCGGGCGATCTCCTTCACCTTGCCGGCGATGTCCTTCTTGAGCTTGATGTTGCCGTTGTTCTCGAGCTGCGCGACATAGGTGCTCTCGGCCGTGCGGCGTGCGGTTCCCGAGTAGGCCCGCTGCCATTCGGCACGTGCCGCGGAGTACGGCAGGCGCTGGATGATGTGATAGCCGAACTGGGACTGGATGACGTCGGAGATCTGGCCCGGCTGGAGCGCGCGCGTCGCCTGCTCGAACTCGGGAACCATCTCACCCGTCCGGAAGGGCGGGAGCAGACCACCACGCGACGCAGAGCCGCGGTCCTCGCTCGAGCGGCGCGCGATCGCGTCGAAGTTGGCCGGGGTGACCTGCGCGCGCAGCGACTGCGCCGCACGGCGGATCGAGTCGGCCTGCTCGGGCGGCTTTCCTTGCGTGAGGAGCAGGATGTGCCGCGCGACGAGCACCGAGCCGGCGTTGTAGCTCGCCTCGCTGCCGCTGTCGACGGCGAGCGTCTTCGACACCGTGTCGAAGAAGCGCTGCATCTTGGCCTGGGTCAGCGCGCCCCACATGGCCTCGTCGATCGCCTTCCGGTCGGTGAGCGTGTCGTTGTGGGCGGCCGCGTTGCCGAGGAGCTGGTAGCTGACCCAGAGCCGGGTATAGTCCTCGAGGACCTCGCGCTGCGCCGGAAGCTTCGCCTTCGTGACGACGTCGGCGAGCTTCTGCGACGACAGCTCCTGCGAGGCGGCGCGGGCGGCGACGTCGACATGGGCGGTCATGGCTTCCTTGAAGCCCTCACATGCCACGATGCCAGCGGCGGCGGCGAGCACGAACAATCCTTTCCGGCGGATCATCAGGGGGAACCGTTTGGAGGTCAAACTACTCGCGCGCTCCGCGGCGTCAGGCGACGAGCGAGCGAAGCGCGCGAACGAGGCCGTCGAGCAACGGCGCGCCACCGAGCCGCGTGAGCTTGAGCGACAGGGGATGGGCGCGCCGGACTTCGGCCTGAAACTGTACTTCGTGGAAGGCGGCGGAGAGGACCTTCATCCTCGGGACCGCTTCCGCACGAAAGGTAATACGGGCCTCGTTGCCGCGCACCAGGACGCCCTCGATGCGAAGGAGCCCTCCGACGATGCGGAGCGTGGCCTGGCCAAGCAGCGCCTCGGCCTGCGCGGGCAGGGGGCCGAACCGGTCGCGTAGCTCGACGCGCAGTGCCTCGAGCTCCTGCGGCGTGGTGAAGCGGGTGAGGCGGCGGTAGACGTCGAGCTTCGCCTCCTGCGACGCGACGTAGGCGTCGGGAAGGTAGGTCGGGAGATCGAGTGACACGTCGGCCGGGACGAGCGCCGGCGCGCCCGCCCCCTCGGTGACACGGCGAACCTGCTCCTCGAGCAGGCGCAGGTACATCTCGAAGCCGACCGCATGCACGAACCCCGACTGCTCCGGTCCGAGGAGGTTCCCCGCCCCGCGCAGCTCGAGGTCCTTCAGCGCAACGCGGTAGCCGGACCCGAGCTCGGTGTGGTGCTCGAGGACCTGGAGGCGGCGCTCGGCGTCCGGGTCCACCTGATCGGGAACGAGGAGGTAGCAGTAGGCACGGCGGTGCGACCGGCCGACGCGACCGCGGAGCTGGTAGAGCTGCGCCAGCCCGAAGTTGTCGGCGCGGTTGACGAACATCGTGTTCGCGTTAGGCACGTCGAGGCCGCTCTCGACGATCATGGTCGACACGAGCACGTCCACCTCGCCGGCGACGAAGCGGCGCATGACTTCCTCGAGCTGGCGCTCCTTCATCTGCCCATGCCCGACGGCGACGCGGGCGCGCGGCACGATGCGGCGGATGTGGTCGGCGACCGCCTCGATCGTCTCGATGCGGTTGTGGACGAAGAAGACCTGCCCTCCGCGATCGAGCTCGCGCGCGATTCCCTCCTCGATCAGCCCGTCGTCCCACGGCTCGACGAAGGTCAGCACCGGCGACCGGTCGCGCGGTGGCGTCTGCATCAGCGTCATGTCGCGGAGCCCCGCCAGCGACTGGTGCAGCGTGCGCGGGATCGGCGTCGCCGTGAGCGTGAGGACGTCGGTCTCGAGGCGCAGCTGCTTGAGGCGCTCCTTGTGCTTCACGCCGAAGCGGTGCTCCTCGTCGACGACGATGAGGCCGAGCGCCTTGAACGAGACATCGGGGCTGAGCAGCCGATGCGTGCCGATCACGACGTCCACCTTGTGTTCGGCGAGCTCCGTGAGCACCGCCGCCTGCTCCTTCGCCGTCTGGAAGCGACTGAGCGTCGCGATCCGCACGGGGAAGTCGGCGAGCCGGTCGCCGAAGGTGCGCGCGTGCTGCTCAGCGAGGATCGTCGTCGGCACGAGGACCGCCACCTGGCGGCCGCTCTGGATCGCCTTGAACGCGGCGCGGACAGCGATCTCGGTCTTCCCGTAGCCGACGTCGCCGACGAGGAGCCGGTCCATCGGCCGGACACGCTCCATGTCTCCCTTCACGTCGGTGGTCGCCTTGCGCTGGTCGGGCGTATCCTCGAAGAGGAACGACGACTCGAGCTGCCGCTGCCACGCGGTATCCGGCACGTGCTGCGGCCGCGTCGCGACCTGACGGCGTGCGTACAGGTCGAGCAGCTCGGTGGTCATCTCGAGGATGGCGGCGCGCGTCCGGTCGCGCTGCGCGGCCCACCGCTTTCCGCCGAGCGTATGGAGCCGCGGCGGTGGCGCATCGGCATCCACGTCGCCGGCGGCGCGGTAGCGCTCGATCTGGTCGATGCGATAGAGCGGGACGTTGAGGCGGTCGCCCCCTTCGTACTCGATCACGGCGACCTCGATCGCGCTCTCCTGGACGAAGGTCGTTACGATGCCGCGATAGATGCCGATGCCGTGCTCGAGGTGGACGACGTAGTCGCCCGGCGTGAGCGAGCCCGCGACGTCGAGCGCCGCGCCGCTCGCGTAACGCCTCGCGCGGCGCAGCCGGCGCTCGCGGCGGAAGATCTCGTGGTCGGTGAGGACGCGAACACCAGGCTCGCGATCCGTCGGCGGCACGACGAAGCCGCCGTGAAGCACGCCGACGACGAGTGCGGCGGGCGAGGGCGTCGTCTCGCCTTCGGCGAGGAGCTCGTCGAGACGCTCGCACTGGCCGGCGTTGTCGCAGAGGATGATAGTCGGCCCCCCCGTCCTGACGAGGCGCCGCAGCCGCCTGATGTCCCGGTCTATTTGATCGGGTCCCGTGAGCGGGAAGACGATGGCGTCCGGTCCGACGGTCGCGCGGTCGTGGAAGGCGACGGTCCCGAGCGCGCCGAGCGTCTCGCGCACGACTTCCGGCGACTCGAAGAGCTCGGCGCGGGGCGGCGCATCCTCGCCACGACGCCGGGCGAGGTCGATGTGGTGCGCGGCTTCCTCCCAGGTGCGCGCGAGCTCGGGGGCGAGCTCCGTGCCGACGGGAAGAATGAGCACCGTATCGGGCGGGAAGAGCGTGCCGACCGAGACACGCTCGACCGTCGCCCCGTCGTCGCCCCCCGCCGCCTCGACGGGCAGCACGAGCGCGAGCTCCGCCTCGCGCGTGGAACGCTGCGAATTGAGATCGAAGTGACGCAGCCCGACGATCTCGTCGCCCCAGAGCTCGGCGCGGACGGGGTCCGTCATGCCGAAGCCGTAGATGTCGACGATCCCGCCGCGCACGCTGAACTGGGCGACGTCGTCCACCATGTCCACGCGCTCGTAGCCGACGCTGCGCAGATGCTCGGTCAGCGACTCCAGCCGGACGCGGTCGCTCTTCCGCAGCTCGAGGCGCGACGCGGCGACGGCGCGTGGGAGCTGCGTCCGCTCGAGGAGCGCACGCGCGGTCGTGAGCAGGACCTGGATCGCCCCGCGCGACATGCGCTCGATGGTCTCGACCCTCTCGCCAGCGACTTCAGCGTGGGGTTCGGCTTCGCCGAGGCCCTCCCGCGGCGGATAGAGGGCGACGCGCGCGCCGTCCTCGATGAGGACGCCGAGGTCGGCGAGCCAGCGTTCGGCTTCGGGCAGCCCGTCGGTCGCGACGACGAAGAAGCGGCCGGGATGGCGGCGCGCGAGCGCGGCGACGCTGACGGCGTCGCTCGATCCATAGAGGCCGGCAACGGCGACGCTGCCACGCGGACCGGGAAGTGCGGCGTCGAGTCGGGCGAACGCCGCGAGTCGCTCCACCGCGTCGAGTACGGCCGGAAGAGCCACCTAGGTCGTCGGTGCGGCGGCGCGGCGGGTGAAGGCGTTGCCGCCGGCGACCGCCTCGGCGGCGACGAGGAGCAGCGCCAGGGCAGCGAGCGCGTTGCCTAACGGCCGGCGCGACGCGCCGCGCAGGGCGGCGTCCGCCGCCTGCCCGGGGACGTGCACGATGCGCGCGTGCGAGCCGAGTCGCTCGGCGAGCGCAGCATCGTCGAGGCGTGACAAGTCCGACTCCTCCGGATCGACATTCGCGACGAGCGCGCCGACGCGGCGCCCGCCCTGGGTGAGAAAATAAACTCCCGGGCGGTCGGGAACGGAGATGCTGTCGCGAACCGCGACCACGCGATCGGCGAAAGCGACGGCGTCGACGCCGACCGGTGCCGCGACGCGCTCTCCGGGACGCGTCGCCAGCAGCCTCGGCGCACCAACGGCGACGCGGCCGATGACCACCCGCGCGAGCCAGGGAACGAAGGCCGGCGTGATCGGAAAGGTCGTGGCGCTGGTGTCGAGTGGCGAACCGACGAGGACATATCCCTCGCCGGCGACGATCCACGGCTCCGCGCCCACGGTGGCGAGGGTGTCGGCTCGCGCGCCCATCTCGGGGGTGAGCGCATAGCGGAGGAGGACGTCGGCGTCGCCGATGCCTTCGCCCCGTGCGCGGGCAGCGCCGCGCCGCTCGGCGCCGAAACGCCAGGGGATGCCCGCCCGTGCGAGACCGCGGTTCGCGCCGCCGATGCGCGTCGGATCCGCGGGCGCCGTCACCAGTGCCGGCCGGCGGGCGACCGGCAGCTCGAGCAGGTCGGCGTAGGCGATCGCCGTCCCGCTCCCCGCGGTGAGTGTGCCCGAGCCGATCAGCGCTTCGACGGCGCTGCCGGCGAAATCGCCGGCGCGCGCCTCGACGCCGGGAGCGGCACCAGTGAAGACGGCGAACCAGCGGCTGTCGTCGACCGCGAGCTCGTCACGGGGCAGCTCCACGCGACCCGCCGACCACCCGGCAGGGGCCGACGGGACCGGGATCTCCACCGTGCCGGTCGCCCCTTCGCCGACGCCGAGCGTCGCGCGTGCGACGACGCGATCGTCGATGCGAACGATGGCGGCGACCGAGTCGCCGGCACGAGGAGCGCGGACGGTGGTGCGCACCGTTCCCCGGCCGGGCCACGCGAGGGGGACGGGTTCCGCGGCGACGACCGCCGCGTTGGGAACGGGCGAACCCTCGGGAACGAAGGCGGCGACTGCCACCTCGCGCGGGACTGGCTCGCCGGTGTGCCAGCTCGACCGCTGGGCGTCGGTCGCGACGAGTACCGCGGGGGCGAGCGGCGATGCACCCGAGGCGAGTCGCGCCCCGCGGCGGAGTGCGGCCGAAGGATCGCTCGGACGAAGCGAGACCGTGATGGTGTCGAGTGCGGAGCGCAGCCGCACAACGTCGCCGCCGATCGTCGGCCCGGATGCAAGGACGAGCCACGCCCGGTCGTCGCTGCCGAGCCGGTCGAGGAGGGAACGCGCGGCTTCGCGATGCGCGTCGAAGACGGTCCGTCCCTCACGCACCGCGGCGCCGCTCGGGCCGTCGTCGAGTACGACCGCGACCGCGGCCGCACCGTGACCGCCGCCGAGCGGCGCGAGCGGGCGCGCGGCGGCAAAGGCGAGGGCGAGGACGATCGCGACGCGAAGGAGCGCGAGGAGGGAGCTTCGGGCACGCAGTGAGCGCTCGTGCTCGCGGGTGGCGCGAACGAGATAGCGCGCAGCAGGAAACTCGACCCGGCGCGTGACGCGCGTGCGCCGCAGGTGCAGGAAGAGCGGCACCGCCGCGGCCGCCGCGAGAAGGAGGGCGAAGGGCGCGAGGAAGCTCATCTCAGCGGCCGCGCTCGCGGGCCGCGAAGGCGGCGCGCAGGGGAATGCCGAAGGGGGCGTCGGTCATGACCGTCGCGTAGCTCGCGCCGCTGCCGGCGAGCGTCGTCCGCCATTCGCCGATCGCGCGCTCCACCGTGCGCGAGTAAGCGGCGCGAATCTCGGCCGGCTTCACGGCGACGCGGAGCTCGGACTCCGGATCGGCATAGATCGCTTCCGGGCCATCGACGAGCTCCCGTTCCGCGGGATCCATCACGTGCAGCACGACGAGCTGATGACCCGCGGCGCGGAGCCCGGCCGCCGCGCGGGCCAGCTCTTCCGGCTCGAGCAGGAGATCGGAGATCAGCACGATCATCCCGCGGCGCCCGACGGCGTGCGCCGCGCGCGCGAGCGCTGCCGGTCCCGCCGTCGCGCCCCCTCCTGAATCCTCGGACAGCGCCGCGACGAGACGACGCCAGTGCCCTTCCCTCGCCCGCGGCGGCACGGCGCTGCGAATGCGATCGTCGAAGCGCACCAGTCCCACCGCGTCGCGCTGCCTGATGAAGAGGAGCGAGACCGCGGCGGCGAGACGCTCGGCGTACTCGCGCTTGTCGAGCTTCGCCGAGCCGCGCCAGCGCATCGAGCGACTGACGTCGAGGACGACCGTCCCGCGAAGGTTGGTCTCCTCCTCGAATCGCTTGACGACGAGGCGATCCGCGCGCGCCATGACCTTCCAGTCCACGTAGCGGGGCTCGTCGCCCGGGTAGTAGGCGCGATGCTCCGCGAACTCGGCGGCCCCGCCCTTTCGCGGCGAACGATGGAGGCCGCTCATGAACCCGTCGACGATCCAGCGCGCGGTCAGCTCCACATGGCCGAGGGACGCGATCAGGGCAGGGTCCATCAGGTCGGCGCGGGTCACCGGCGGGAAGCTAGTCGGGGCGCATCGTTTCCGTGCCTGGATCGTCCTGTGTCAGGTGTCCGCGCGAAGGGACGGACGGCCGTTCCGGCGATGCGCTGTGATGGTACAAGTCGTTGTCTGGTAGAGGGTTACCGGTAGGGCAGACCCAGGCATGTGGCCTGCCCCCGGAGACGGTGAGGACCCAATCGGGGGACTGCCATGAAGATGCAGCGAATCTACGGACTGACACTGGTGGCCGCGGTGCTCGGCTGCGCGACGACCGTGCAGCAAAGCGAGCCCGTTCCGCACCCCGTGCCGGAGCCGGTTCCGGCGCGCCAGGAGCCGCGCATCGATCTCTGGATGTCGGGCGATCGCCTGGTGCGCCGGGGCGACGACGTACGCCTGAGCTTCCGCTCCAATACGAGCGGCTACGCGTTCGTGGGGCGGATCGACACCGAGGGGCGCATGCAGGTGCTCTGGCCGCGCACCCCGAGCGACATCGACCACGTCTGGGCGAACGAGACGTACGACGTCCGTCGCTACGGGAATCGCGCCTTCAGCGTCGACGACCGTTCGGGGACGGGGTACGTCTTCGCGATCGTGAGCGAGCGGCCGATGGCGTCGCTGCGCTGGGCCCGGAACTTCAACTGGGACTACGACGCGTTAGGCAGTCCGGTGCGCGGCGACCCCTACATGGCGATGCATCGCCTCGCCGAGCGGCTGGTCGACGATCCCGACAGCTATTACGACCTCACGTACCTCGACTATCACGTCGAGCGCCGGTACGCGTATCCGCGCTTCGTCTGCTACGACTGCCACTACGGGACGCGGCACCCGGTCTACGACGTCTACGACCATCCGTGCGTGAAGTACCGCGTCGTGGTCTACGACGATCCGGACTACTACCCGCACCGCTACGGCGGCCGGCGAGTGGTGTACTCTCGTCCGCGTTACGAGTTCAAGCCGGTCGCGGCGAACGAGCCGGCGGGCACGATCGAGTATCGCCGCCGCGGCGCGACCGCCGACAACCGGCGCCCGGGGCGCCCGACGGAGGATCCGAACCTTCCGCGGCCTAACGGTGGCGGCGGCTCGCCCGGCGCCACTCGCCCCGGCGACGAGGTTGGTCGTCCGGCACGGGATCCCCGCGACGATCGCCGCGGCGGCGATCAGGGGCAGGCCCAGGGCCAGGGACGTGACCGCGGCTCACCGCCGACGTGGGAGCAGCGGCCCGGGAACTCGGGTGGTGGCAATCAGGGTGGTGGCAATCAGGGCGGCGGCAACCAGGGCGGTGGCAACCAGGGCGGCGGCAACCAGGGCGGCGGCCAGGGCAACGGCGGCGGCAACGGCAACGGCGGCAACGGGAACCAGGGGAACGGCAACGGCGGGAACAACAACGGCTGCAACGGCGTCGGTAACCCCTGCAACGGGAACAACGGCAACGGCAACTCCGGGAACAACGGAAACGCCGGCGGCGGCAACCCGGGGAACGGCAACGCAGGTGGGAACGGCAACGGCAACGCCGGAGGCAATGGCAACGGCAACGCTGGTGGCAATGGCAACGCCGGAGGAAACGGTAACGGCAACGGTGGAGGCAACGGCAACTCGCGCCGCCCCATGTGGAGCGAGCCGGTGCGTCAGGAGCCGCAGCGCCAGGAGCCGCAGCGCCAGGAGCCGCAGCGCCAGGAACCGCAGCGCCAGGAACCGCAGCGCGCCGAGCCACGCCGTGAAGAGACGCCGCGCCAGGAGCGGCCGCGCGAAGAGCCGCGTCGCGACGAGCCGCGTCGCGAGGAGCCGCGTCGTGAAGAGCCGCGTCGTGAGGAGCCGCGCCAGGAGCCACCGCGTCAGGCGCAACCCGAGCGACGCGAAGCACCGAGGACGGAGTCGAAGCCGACTTCGCGTCCGAAGGAGATCGAACCGCGGCAACGGCCCTAGCGCCGTGCACGCATGAACGCGACGGCCCCTGCGCCCTTCGGACGCAGGGGCCGTTTCGTTAGATTCGTGGGTTACCCGAACGCAGCCATCTCCGCCGCCCCAGCGTGCAGCTCGATCATATTCGCAACTTCTGCATCGTCGCCCACATCGACCACGGAAAGTCGACGCTGGCCGACCGTCTCATCGAGGCCACGGGCATGCTCCAGAAGCGTGAAATGCAAGCCCAGGTCCTCGACACGCTCGATCTCGAGCGCGAACGCGGGATCACCATCAAGCTCAACGCCGTGCGCATGTCGTACACCGCGCGCGACGGCAGCGTGTACGAGCTGAACCTCATCGATACGCCGGGACACGTCGACTTCACCTACGAGGTCTCGCGCTCACTCGCCGCGTGCGAGGGCGCGATCCTCGTCGTCGACGCGTCGCAGGGGATCCAGGCGCAGACGCTCTCGAATCTCTTTCTCGCGATGGACGCGGGGCTCGAGATCATCCCGGTCCTCAACAAGATCGACCTCCCCGGCGCCGAGCCGGAGCGGCGCCGCCAGGAAGTGGTGGACCTGCTCGGCTGTGCCCCGGAGGACGTGCTCCTCGTGAGCGCCAAGGCCGGCATCGGCATCGAGGAGGTGCTCGAGGAAGTCGTGAAGCGCGTACCGTCGCCGCAGGGTGAGGTGGACGGTCCGTTGCGCGCGCTCATCTTCGACTCCTACTACGACCGGTATCGCGGCGCGATCCCGAGTGTGCGCGTCGTGGATGGCTACATCCGCCCGAAGATGAAGATCGCCTTCGGGGCGAGCGAAGAGGTGTACGAGGTCGACGAAGTCGGCTACAACCAGCTTCGTCAGGTGAAGGCCGACGAGCTCGGCCCGGGTGAGGTGGGTTATGTCGTTGCCAACGTGCGCAGCGTGCGCGAGACGCGCGCCGGCGACACGATCTTCGACGCGACCAACCGGGCCGCCGAGCCGCTGCCGGGGTACAAGGACGTCCGTTCGTTCGTGTTCGCCGGCGTCTACCCCACCGACACGACGCAGTACGAGACGTTGCGCGATGCGCTCGAGAAGCTGCGCCTGAACGACGCTTCCCTGCACTACGAGCCCGAGACCTCGACCGCGCTCGGGTTCGGCTTCCGGTGCGGCTTCCTCGGGCTGCTCCACATGGAGATCGTGCAGGAGCGGCTCGAGCGCGAGTTCGACCTCGACCTCGTCACCACCGTGCCGAGCGTCGAGTATCGCGTCCACCTCACCGACGGCGAGACGATCCTCGTCGAGAACCCGTCGCTCATGCCGGCGCCGGGCGTCATCGACCGCGTCGAGGAGCCGTTCGTGAAGGCGCGCATCATGGCGCCCTCCGAGTACATCGGGCCGATCATGACGCTCGGCACCGACCGGCGTGGCGTCTACAAGAACATGACGTACCTCGACCAGGAGCGCGTCGAGTTCGACTGGGAGTTCCCCCTCGCCGAGATCATCCTCGACTTCTTCGACAAGCTGAAGACGGTGAGCCGGGGCTACGCCTCGCTCGACTACGAGATGGCGGACTACCGCGAGAGCGATCTCGTGAAGCTCGACATGCTCATCAACGGCGACCCGGTGGATGCCTTCAGCGTCATCATCCACCGTGACAAGGCGTACGACTGGGGACGCAAGATCGCGGACAAGCTCAGGGAGCTGATCCCGCGGCAGCTCTTCGAGGTCGCGATCCAGGCGGCGATCGGCCAGAAGGTCATCGCGCGCACGACGGTGAAGCCACTGCGCAAGGACGTGCTCGCGAAGTGCTACGGCGGCGACATCACGCGCAAGCGAAAGCTCCTCGAGAAGCAGAAGGAGGGAAAGAAGCGCATGAAGCAGGTCGGCGCGGTCGAGATCCCGCAGGAGGCGTTTCTGGCCGTGCTCCAGGTCGAGTAGCGGCCCGATGCCAGCGTCGCTCGTGATCCAGACGTCGTTTCTGGGCGACACGGTGCTCACGACGCCGCTCATCGCGCGACTCGCCGAGCGCGGCCCGGTCGACGTCGTCGTCACGGCCGCGGCAGCGGGGATCCTCGCCAACAACCCGGCGATCCGGGAGCTGGTCATCTACGACAAGCGCGGGGGCGACCGCGGCGTCGGCGGCTTCGTCCGCCTCGCGCGACGACTGCGCGCGCGCCGCTACGACTCGGCGTACCTCGCGCAGGGGTCGCTCCGTTCGGGCGCGCTCGCACTCGCGGCGGGCGTGCGTCGCCGCATCGGCTTCGCGACGTCGGCGGGACGCATCACGTACACGACGCGCGTGCGCGTCGCGCCCGGCTCGCATCACGTCGCGAAGCTGGCCCGGCTCGGAGGGGACGACGCACCGCGCTCGGCGCTGCAGCCGCGGCTCTTTCCGGGCGATGCCGAGAAACGCGCGGTGTCGGCGCTCCTCGGCGACGATGACCGCCCGCTCGTGGCGCTCGCACCCGGCAGCGTCTGGGCGACGAAGCGCTGGCC
>DATAIS010000122.1:0-3240 GCA_036262535.1 Gemmatimonadaceae bacterium
CGCGGTAGGTCGCTTACGTGTTACGCACCCGTTCGCCGGTGACCCATTGCTGGGCCCCCTCGACTTGCATGTGTTAAGCACGCCGCCAGCGTTCGTCCTGAGCCAGGATCAAACTCTCCAAGAGGTTTGAAATAGCTCTACCGAACACTGCCTCGGATACTGCCAGGGCAGCATCCGGAATCAATGAACTCGTGTGAATTCTCTCCCCGTCGCCCACGAAGACAACGGATCGTCAAGAGCCTCGCACGATGCACACTCGATTTTCAAACAACGTCGCTCCCGCCGTGTTCCGCGGGGGACACTAAACATAGCCGGATCGAAGCCGATTTCAAGGGGCGCGACGTGACTTTCACCACGTCCGCGTCCCCCGATTCGCGCTATTCCTCTTCTTCCTCGTCCTCGAGCTCGTTTTCGGCCAGCTCGTCGAGGCTCTCGAACTCGTCCTCTTCGTCGTCGAGGTCGTCGTCGTCGTCGAAATCGTCCTCGTCGTCGTCGAAGTCGTCGTCCTCATCGTCTTCGTCGTCGTCGTCGAGGTCGTCTTCGTCGTCGTCGAGATCGTCCTCGTCGTCGTCGAAGTCGTCGTCGAACTCGCTCTCCTCGCTCTCCTCGTCGTCGCCCGCCGGCCGCTTGGCCGGCGAGGCCTCGAGCAGCTCGCCATCCCCGCCGCGGCCCGACGCGCCGAACTCCGAAAACATGTGCCGTGCTCTCCGTGAAGTGGTACCGCCGTGCACTGCCGTCGTCACACCGAGGCCCGCTCGCGCTCCTTCTTCTCGTTGCGCGAGACGCGCTTGCGATCGCTCGCGCTCAGCATCCGCTTGCGAAGCCGGATCGCCTGCGGCGTGACCTCGATCAGTTCGTCGTCCTCGATATACTCCAGCGCCCCTTCCAGCGTCAACTCCCGCGGCGGCTCGAGCTGAATGTTCTCGTCGCTCGACTTGCTCCGCATGTTCGTCAGCTTCTTCTCCTTCGTCGGGTTGACGTCCATGTCACCCGGCCGCGAGTTCTCGCCGACGATCATTCCCTCGTATACAGGGTCACCGGGAGCGACGAAGAGCGTTGCCCGCTCCGCGAGATTCGCGAGCGCGAACGCGACGATCGTGCCAGCCTCCATCGACACCAGCGTCCCGCGCGTCCGCCCCGCGAGCGGGCCCGCCCATGGACCGTAGTCGAGGAACCGGTGGTGCATGATTCCCGTACCGCGTGTGTCGGTGAGGAACTCGGAGCGGTACCCGAAGAGCCCGCGCGCAGGGATGCGATAGAGGAGTCGGACGAGTCCCTGGCCGGGGTTCTTCATCTCGATCATCTCGGCGCGGCGCGGGCCGAGCTTCTCGATCACCGCGCCGAGATGCTCTTCAGGCACGTCGATCGCCAGCTCCTCGTACGGCTCGAGGCGTTCACCGTTCGGACCGGTGCGCGTGATGACGCGTGGCCGCGACACCTGAAACTCGTAGCCCTCGCGTCGCATCGTCTCCATGAGGATCGTCAGATGGAGCTCGCCGCGCCCGGATACCGTCCACGTATCGGTCGAGTCGGTATCCTCGACGCGAAGCGCGACGTTGCGCTCGAGCTCCTTCGTCAGCCGCTCGCGGATCTGTCGCGACGTCACGAACTTCCCTTCCTTGCCGGCGAAGGGCGAGTTGTTGATGAGGAAGTCGACGCTGATCGTCGGCTCCTCGACGGCGATGCCCTCGAGGCGCTCCTGATGATCGACGTCGGTGATGGTGAGCCCGATCTCGACCCCCTCGAGGCCCGCCATGGAGACGATCTCGCCCGCCGAGGCGCGCTCGACCTCCCTGCGCTCGAGCCCCTCGAAGGCGATCAGCTTCGTCACGCGAGCGCGCTCCGCGGGGCGCGACTCATCCATGTTCAGCAGCGCGACCTGCTCGCCGACGCCGACGCTTCCTCGCTCGATGCGACCCACCGCGAGCCGCCCGACGTAGGGCGAATAGTCGATCGTCGAGACGAGCATCTGGAACGCACCGCGCTCGTCGCTGGGCGGCGGCGGTACGCGCTCGACGATGGTGTCGAAGAGCGGGGAGAGGTCCTTCGGCGCCACGTCCATGTCCATCGTCGCCACGCCCTCGCGGGCGGACGCGTAGACGACCGGCGCATCGAGCTGCTCCTCGTTCGCCTCGAGCTCGATGAAGAGGTCGAGCACCTCGTCGTGCACCCGCAGCGGATCGGCGCCCGGACGGTCGATCTTGTTGATGACGACGATCGGCGTGCGGCCGAGCGCGAGCGCCTTGCGAAGGACGAAGCGCGTCTGCGGCATCGGTCCGTCGAAGGCGTCGACGAGGAGGAGCACCCCGTCGACCATGCGCAGGATGCGCTCGACCTCGCCGCCGAAATCGGCGTGGCCGGGGGTGTCGACGATGTTGATCTTCGTCCCCTTCCAGCGAACGGAGGTATTCTTGGCGAGGATCGTGATGCCGCGCTCGCGCTCGAGCGGGTTCGAGTCCATGACCCGCTCGTCCACGACCTGGTTCTCGCGGAACGCCCCAGCCTGGCGGAGCATCTTGTCCACCAGCGTCGTCTTGCCGTGGTCGACGTGGGCGATGATGGCGATGTTGCGAATCTGCATAGCCTTGTAATATAGCCGGGTTTTGCCCGACAGGCGGTCCGGTATGGTCCACCTTGCCTCCGGTGCGCCCGTTCGCCATCGTGCCGGGACCAGCCTCTCACCGTCCTCAAGGAGGTGCCCCATGGAGGAGCGCGACGAATCATCTCTTTACCAGTACCCCCACGGCCGCGGGTACGGCCACGACTACATGCGTGGCGGCGAGGTACTCGGTGGCTACGGCTACAGCGAGCGGGAAGAGTACTCGCGAACGCGGGGGGAGCTCACTGGCGAGGAAGAGCGACGACCTGCGCCCCTGGATGGGGAGGATGGAACGCAGTGAACAGCGGGCTGTTAGCTGTTAGCTGTTAGCGCAAAGCGACGGCGTCTGCACGGGAACCCCCCGCCAGACGCCGTCGCTTTCACGCAGTCGCTCAACGCCAACAGCTAAGAGCTTATTGCCGACCGCCTGCGGCTACCGCCCCTTGCCCCCCGCCGCCGCTGGCTTCGGGTTCCCCGCCGCCGGCGTCTGCCCCAGGTCGAGGAACGACGTGTCGTGGTTTCGCTGCTTGAGCATCGACGCGAAGTTGGCCTTGTCGACCGCCTTCATGTAGGCCTCCTTCGGCTCGACCAGCTTGCCGTCGACGAGGTCGATCAGCGCGTCGTTGAGGGTGGTCATCCCG
>DATAIS010000123.1:0-4147 GCA_036262535.1 Gemmatimonadaceae bacterium
CTCTGGCCGCTCAGCTCCTGGACCTGGATCACCTGCTGGCCGAGCGCGTAGAGCTCGCCCCGCACGTCGCCCTGGAACTTCGCGATCTGCGCGTGCATCACGCGCAGCGTGTCGACGACGCGCGTGACCGCGGCCAGCGCCGCGTCGACCTGCGCGCGGCGGACCGAGTCGGCCTGCAGCTGCTCCATCCGCATGACGCGCAGGTCGTTCTGCACGACCTGGATGTCGCTCCGCGTCGCGCACGCGCCGGCCGCGAACAGCACGGCCGGCGCCAGCGGCGCGAGACGCCGCATCACGCTGCGTCGCGACCCGCGCGCGATCACGGGCCCGACGGGACGACGATGTTGTCGCCGCCGGCGATGATCTCGAACTCCGTGCGACGATTCTGCGCGAAGGCCGACTCGTCGCCGCCCTGCGCGGCCGGACGCTCCTCGCCGAAGCTGACGGTCTCGATGCGCGAGGCGTCGATGCCGTGCTGCGTCAGGTAGCGCTTCGCCGCGGCCGCACGACGCTGGCCGAGCGCGAGGTTGTACTCGTCGGAGCCGCGGCTGTCGGTATGGCCCGCGGCGCGGATGCGCAGCGACGCGTTCGCGTTCAGGATCGGGATCTTCGCGTCGAGCCGCGCCTGGTCCTCGGGCGACAGGTCCGAGCGGTCGAACTCGAAGTAGACGGGGTTGCGGATCGTCTCGCGCGCCGCCTCGAGCATCTGGTCGCGCCGCGAGCCGGCGTTGGCGATGCTGTCCCGCCGCGCACGCTCGCGGGCGAGCTCGTCCTGACGCATCTGCTCGAGGCGCGCGAGCGAGTCGCGCCGCGCATTCTCGGCGTCGATGCTGTCCTGGTTCACCGCCGGCCCGGGGGGCGTCGCGGGGGGACGGCGGCACGCGACGCCGGCCAGGACGGGCGCAGCCACGAGCACGGTGAGAGCGATGCGGGGAAAGACGGTCATGAGATTCTCCAGTGAGTTGAAACGGCGCGAGGGGACCGCTGTTCCTACCTGCCTGCCAGCCTGGGCGACCACGCGGCGAGCCGTGCGCCCCCGGTACGCGTCAGCTGCCTGACGCGACCCGTCTCCGTGTCCAGCACCCACAGCTGCTTCACCCCGGTGCGCGACGACGTGAACACCAGATGCCGGCCGTCGGGGGCCCACGATGGATCTTCGTTCGTCGATTCGCTCGTGTGCTGCTTCACGCTCCGATCGCGGAGCGAGATGGTCATGACCTGGAACTGTCCGGCGACCTGCGACTGAAAGGCGACGCTGCGGCCGTCAGGCGACCAGTCCGGATTCGAACGGTAGTACTGGTCCCCGAACGCGAACGGGGTCAGCAGTTCGGCCCCGGTGCCGTCCGCGTCCATAATATAAACCTCCGGGTGCCCCGAGCGACCCGACGTGAACGCGACGCGCCGGCCGTCCGGCGAGTAACTCGGGGAGACATTGTCCGTCCCCCGCCCGACCGTGACGCGTCGCGGCGCCCCGCCCGAGGCCGGCACCGCGTGCAGGTCGGTCCCGTCTTCCGCGCCGCTCGAGAACAGCACCGTCATCCCGTCGGGCGAATACACCGGGGTGATGTTGAGTCCCCCGCGGCTGACGAGCGCGCGGTTCGCCCCTCCCGACAGCTCGAGGACCATGATCCGCGACCCCGCCTCGCCGAGTACCGAGTACACCAGGCGCTGACCGTTAGGGTGCCAGCCCGGCGACAGCGCCGGCGCCGAGCCTCCCGCCGCCGTCTCCCCCCATCCGTCGCTGTCGATGATGAAGAGCCGCCCGCCACGCGAGAACGCGATCCGCGTCGCCGCGATGCCGCGCGTTCCCGTGATCCACTGCTCGACCTCGTCGCTCACCGCGTGCAGCGCGGCACGCCACTCCCGCGCCGAGGAGAAGGCGGGAAGCGCGAAGTTGCGCGCGCCCGCGACCTTGCGTGCCGCGACGTCGTGGAGCGCGACGCGAAGTCCGGTCGGCGTCTGCGTCGCCACGACGAGCGCCGCCGCGCCGAGCCGCGCGAAGATCTCGTAGCTCGGCGTCGTCCCGCGGATGAGCGGCGCGAGCGCGAGCCCCGCGCTGTCGCTGCCGACGATCGTCACCCGGTCCCCGTTGTCGAGGTCACGCTGCAGGATCGCCCGCACCGAGTCGCCGGCCGGGCCCGTGACGGGAGCGATGTACACGCCGGGGCGGCCACCGAGCTGGTAGCTGAGACCGATGCGCACGCCGCGGTTCGACGTCGTGTCCTGTGCGAGCGCGGGAACAGCCGGCAGCAGCAGAGCCAGCGCCAGCGAGGCGCGAAGAGAATTCGATAGCGTCATTCAGCGGATGAGAGATGGATCGAAGCTGAAGATGACGGGGAGCACGTCGTCGGTGAACCCCTCGGGCAGCGGCCCGAACGCCTTCGCGCCCGCGGCCGCCTCGATCGCGCCCTGCGCCTCGAGGTCGAAGCCGTAGACACCCGAGCGAGTGATGAAGCGCACGTTCGAGACGCTGCCGTCGCGGTGGATGAGGAAGCTGACCTCGGCGCGCAGTGCGGCGCCCCGCGACGGCGGATCGAATCGGAGCGCGATCTGACGGACGATGTTGTTGAGGTACCCGGGAAAGGGGAACGCGATCCCCTCGGTACGCACCGTCGCGACGTCGGTTCCGCGCCCCCCGGTAGGCCCGCCCCCCGCCTGCGCGGCCGGCTGGTTGCTGCGCTGCGTCTTCGGAGGGATCGGCACCGGCGTCGACGGCGGCGGCGGCGTGCGGCGCCGCGCCGCGGGCTGCGTCTTCGGCGGCAGCACCGGCGCGGCGCGCTCGACCTCGGCGCGCGCCGGGGGCCTGGCGTCGGGCGGAGTCTCGGCCGGCGGCGTCGGCGTCACGGCGCCGATCGCGCGCGGACCGGGCGGCGCGGCGATGATGTTCACCTTGTAGACCGGCATCCGCGCCGGCGCCGGCGTCGGACGCACGAGAAGCAGCGCCCCGATCGCGACCGCATGCAGCACCGCGGAGGCGACGATCGGCGCCGTCAGGCGCGCGCCGCCGGCGCGGCGGATCATGGCAGGTCTTCCGGCTCCGCGACGAGACCGACGTCGCCGACCCCCGCCGCGCGCATGATCGCGAGCACGCGGACGACGCTGCCGTACGGCACGCCCTGGTCGGCCCGGAGGTACACGCCCTGGCTCGAGCGCTGCTGCGCGAGGGCGCGGAAGCCGGCGCGGAACTCGTCGAGCGAGAGGCGATCCTCGTCGACGTAGATCTCGCCGGCGCGGTTCACCGTCACGACGAGACCGCTGCGCTGCTCGAGTGGCCGCGCCTGCGCGCGCGGGAGCGTGATGTCCACCCCGCCCTGCATCAGCGGCGCCGTGATCATGAACACGACGAGCAGCAGCAGCATCACGTCGATCAGGCTCACGACGTTGATCTCGGCGTTGAGCGCCATCCCCGCGCGCCGGCGGTGCCGCGACACTAGATGTGTCCCTCGCGCACCATCATCGCGATGATCTCGGTGCCGAACGCCTCGAGCTCGCCGTCGATGCGGTTGACGCGCGCGGCGAAGATGTTGTAGCCGAACACAGCGGGGATCGCGACCGCGAGCGCCGCGGCGGTGGCCACCAGCGCCTCCGCGACACCGGGCGCGACGGCGCCGATGTTCCCCGAGCCCTTCGTCGCGATCCCGATGAACGCATCGATCACGCCGAGCACCGTGCCGAGCAGTCCGATGAGCGGGCTCACCGAGCCTATCATCGCCAGCGCGGGGATGAAGCGCGACAGCCGGTCGCGCTCCGCGGCGGCTTCCGAGTCGAGCAGCAGGCGGAGCGCTTCGACCTGCGAGCTCGTGAGCGGCGCACGCTCCGTCGCCGCCGGCACCGGCTCACCAGGCTGTCGCGACGCCGCGCGGAGGTCGTGGAGGAAGTCGGCCGCGCGCCCGAAGACGCGCGTGAAGGGGCTGGGGGGAGTGCGCTTCGCGAGCGAACGCACCTGCTCGAGCCGCGTCGCGCGCGTGAACTCCTCGGCGAAGAGGCGCGAGGTCCGCTCGGCGCTGCGCAGCTCGCGCCACTTCGCGAGCATCACGCCCCAGCTCACGATCGTGAGCACGAGCAGCACGACGAGCACGAACTTCGTCATCACGGTCGCGTGCGTGATGAGCTCGACGGGGGTCGTCGGGACCGCCTGCGAGACCTG
>DATAIS010000124.1:0-17497 GCA_036262535.1 Gemmatimonadaceae bacterium
GGCGCTGGCCGCGGTCACGCGCGTCGTCGACACGCTGCGCGTGATGCACGCGCAGATCGCGAAGTTCCAGGGCGACGTGCGGGGCGAGCTCTACGCGCTCGGCCAGCAGGTGATCCAGGTCCAGGAGCTGAGCGGCCAGAGCCAGCGCCGGCTCCAGGAGCTGCGCGCATCGCTCGAGCAACGCTCCCAGGAGATGCAGGCCGCGCCTAACGTCGCCCCGGCGCCGCACGCGCCGGCGCAGGGCACGGGAGGCGCGGCGCAGCCGACCACGCCCGCGCAGCAGGCGCCGGCGCAGAACACGCCGGCGACGCCGCGCACGACGACGCCTTCGGCCGGGAACGCGGCTCCCACAGGATCGCAGCCCGCCGCGCAGCCCGCGGCGCAGCCCGCGGCACCCCCGGGTCCCGGTCCCAACCAGCTCTTCCAGCTCGCGCTCGACCAGCTGCGCCGCGGCAGCGCGGTAGCGGCGCGCTCGGGGTTCCAGGACCTGCTGCGGCAGTACCCGACGGCGGACGTCGCGCCCGAGGCGCAGTTCTACATCGCCCAGTCGTACGAGACCGAGGGAAGCATCGCACAGGCGGATTCGGCGTACGCGACCGTCGTCTCGAAGTACCCGCAGTCGTCGCGCGCACCCACGGCGCTCTACAAGCGCGCGCTCGCCCTCCAGCAGCAGGGGAAGGTTCAGGCGGCGCGGGCCGCACTCGACAAGGTCATTCGCGACTACCCGCGCTCCGACGAAGCCGTCCTCGCTCGCGACCGGCTCCGCACTCTCAGGTAGTACTCGCGTGGCGCGGCGCGGCACTTCGGAGATGCCCTTCCTCGACCACCTCGAGGAGCTCCGCTGGCGCATCCTCTGGTCGCTGCTCGCCCTCGTCATCGGCGTAGGCGTTGCCTTCTTCCTCGTGGTCAAGTTCGACGCCCTCGCCATCCTCCAGCGGCCGATCGCTCCGTTCCTCGGTGGCCACAAGCTCGTCTACACGCATCCGAGCGACCCCTTCAGCGTCAGCCTGAGTGCATCGCTCTGGCTGGGCGTGGCCTTTGCGTTTCCTGTGATCGGGTACAACATCTGGGCATTCGTCGCGCCCGCGCTGTACAACCACGAGAAGCGCGTCGTGCTGCCGATCCTCATCGGTGCGGCGCTGCTCTTCCTGGCCGGCGTGGCGCTCGCCTACTTCATCGTCGTGCCGCTGACGCTGCGCTTCCTGCTCAATTTCCAGGTCGCATCGCTCGACCCGATGATCACGGTGCAGGAGTATTTCAGCTTCGTCATCAGCCTCGCCGTCTCCTTCGGCCTCGCCTTCGAGCTGCCGATCGCGGTGGTGCTGCTGACGATGCTGGGCCTGGTGACGCCGCACTTCCTGCGGAAGTTCAGACGTCATGCGGCGGTGCTGTGCGTGGTGCTGGGCGCCTTTCTCTCGCCGGGCGACGCGGTGACGTCGACGATCGCGATGGCGGGACCGCTCTACTTCCTCTTCGAGCTCAGCATCTGGCTCTCGTTCGTCATCTACTCGCGCAAGGAGCGCCGCGAGCGCCTCGAGGCGGAAGCGGCGGCGGCCGGAGGAGCGGCGTGAGGCGCTTCGTCGCGGCGCTGCTGCTCGCGCTCGCGCCGGCGCTGGCCACGGCGCAGGTTCGGCCGGGCACGACCCCGCCCCGCCAGCCCGCGCGCGGGATCCAGCAGAATCGCGGCGCGCAGGACACCGTCCGCACGCCCCGCGACACGACGGGCGGGCAGCGACCGCTCGTCGAGTGGCCAGCCGACGATTCGGTCGCCGAGAACCTGCTCAAGCGCGAGGGTCTCGTCGGCACGCGCTACCAGGCCAACGAGGTGATCTTCCAGGCGCAGGGGCGCGCCATCGTGCTCAACGGGGGCGCCGCGGTGCAGCGCGAGCAGAGCATCATCGTCTCCGACACGATCATCTACAGCGACTCGACGAAGATCGTCCTCGCCCTCGGCGACACCGCGATCCTGCGCGATCCGGCGCAGGGGCCGGCCGACGTGATCGCGCTCGGCCGCATCGCGTACGACATCGAGAACCGCCGCGGCGTCGTCACGAACGTGTCCACCTCCGTCGAGAGCGGCGAGACGTGGTTCGTCAACGCGCGGCGGTCGTTCTTCCAGGGCGACAGCGCCAATGCGACCGAGCAGCGCTTCTACGCGCGGAACGGCACGCTCACCAGCTGCAGCGATCCCGACCCCGACTACTACTTCCGGGCGAAGGAGATCAAGCTCGTCCAGAAGCGGCTGCTCGTCGCGCGGCCAGCGGTCCTCTACATCAAGGACGTCCCCGTCGCCTGGCTGCCGTTCATCTTCCAGGACCTGCGCGGCGGGCGGCGCAGCGGCATCCTCCCGCCGCGCATCGGCGTCAGCGACATCGTGCGCAACAACCCGACGTACGAGCGCCGGATCGAGAACATCGGCTACTACTGGGCGATCAACGACTACCTCGACGCCCAGGCGTCGATGGACTGGTGGAGCGGGATCCGCTCGGGGAATGGTCGCGTCCAGTCGCGGGCGTCTCTGACGTACAACTGGCTCGACCGCTTCATGAGCGGCGGCATCGACGTCGGCCGCTACTCGACGCGCTTCGGCCGCAGTGAGACGTACTCCTGGCGCCACTTCCAGAACTTCTCGCAGAGCACGAGCCTCGGCGTCAACCTCAACTACGCGCGCAACGCGTCGGTCGTGCGGAGCGCGCAGACGAACCCGTACGCGGCGCTGGCGAGCATCAACTCGCAGGCGAACTACCAGACGCGCATCGGTCCGGCGACGCTCTCGCTCGGCGGCAGCCGCTCGGAGCAGCTTGGCGGGCAGACGACGACGAACCTGCCGACGCTGAACCTGAGCACCGGGACGATCGAGCTCCGACCGGGACTCTCCTGGACGCCGAACCTGAGCTTCAGCAACGAGCTCAAGACCCGCTATCCGGTCGGCGCCGACACGCGCTTCCTCGGCACCGTCTTCGATCCGACTCGCGATACCACCGTGAGGCTCGGCGCGGCGCGCGTCAGCCGCCTGACGTTCGGCACGCCGTTCAACATCGGTGGCTTCCAGCTGCCGTTGAACTTCGACATGGTCGAGATGACGAGCAACGTGCCGACGATCCATCGCCTGGTCGTGGACCGCGACACGGTGACGCGGGTCTTCTCGCGCCAGTTCGAGCAGGGGGTGGACTTCAGCTTCGGGTTCTCGCTGCCGCAGATCGCGCCCGGCACCTGGAAGCTGACGCCCTCGATCTCGCTCCAGAACACGGTGGCCGGGCGCTTCTTCCTCGCCAACGAGATCACGGGCGGGAAGTTCGTGCACCAGACGAAGCGTCCGACGTACTCGCTCTCCGTCGCGCCGACGTTCTTCGGGCTCTTCCGCGGGGTCGGGCCCTTCGCGCGCTTCCGCCACGCCGTGAACCCGACGCTGAGCTGGAGCTTCGCGCAGGAGGGGCACGTGAGCGAGGAGTATCTCCGGGCGACGGGAAGCTCGAGCACGACCGATCTCTCGGCGCTGCGCCAGAACGCGCTGACCTTCGGCGTGTCGACGAACCTCGAGGGGAAGCTCCGCTCGACGACGGACACCGCGGGCGAGGAGAGCGGCGAGCGGCTCAAGATCGTCTCCGTCAACTTCTCGAGCTTCTCATACAACTTCGAGCAGTACCGCGAGCTCGACCGGCGCGCCGACAGCCTGGGACGCGCGCGCCCGAAATGGACGGCGGGCCTCACCACCCCGAACTTCAGCTACCAGCTCACGAGCGATCTCGTTCCCGGCGCGACGTTCAGCTCCAGCTATTCGCTCTTCGACGGTGACGTGCGCACCGACACCGCGCGCTTCAGCCCATTCCTCGAGAGCATCGAAGCTTCATTCCAGATCAACCGGCGCTCGAGCATCTTCGCGCTGCTCAACCGCGTCTTCGGGCGACCGGTGAAGAACGAGACGCCGCAGCTGGACCGCCAGGAAGCGCGTCCGGCCGATGCCGAGGCGCAGCGGATGGCCGCCAATCCAGGTTTCGGGAGTACGGCGAGGCGCAACGACTTCCCGATCCCGGACGCGCGACAGGGATGGTCGGCGAGCTTCAGCTTCAGCCACAACCGCTCGCGTCGCCCTCGAAGCGGGGGGACCTTTTTCGATCCGACGGCGGTCTGTAACAACGAGCCCGACGCGTTCCAGCGCGCGATCTGCGAGGATCAGCGGCGCAACTCTGCGGCCGACGTGCTCCCCGGCTCGAGCGCGTCGCGCCAGACTATCTTTACACCGACACGCACGAACCTCAACGCCCAGACGTCGTTCGCGATAACGCCGACGTGGGGGGCGCAGTGGTCCACGAACTACGATTTCGAGAACCACCATTTCGGCGCGCAGAACGTCTCGCTGCGCCGCGCACTGCACGACTGGGACCTCGTCTTCGGCTTCACGCAGACCCCCAGCGGCGCCTTCAGCTTCACTGCATTCATCTCGCTCCGCGCACAGCCGGACCTGAAGTTCGATTACCGCCGCGCCGAGATTCGTTAGGCCGCCGCGGAGCCGCGGCGGAGTCCGCGGGCGTGGTCATTCCGCTGTCCGCCGTTGAGGACGGAAGAGCCTCCGGCAGGAAGCCAAGTACCAGAAAATCAACGGCTTACGTGACGCCCAGGCCGGGCGTGTCGTCTGCTTCATGAACCGACGACCACCACCGGAGCGCCCATGCGCCGTCTACTGCTTGCGAGCGTCGCCGCCCTTCTCGCCGTGGGGTGCGACGCCGCCACCGATCCGAACGACGTCCCCGCCCCCGGCGGGCTGACGTACGAATTGATCCCGAGCGGCGATCCCGATGCGCCGTCGGGCGTCCTCCTGCGCTGGGACGATCTCTTCGACGATCGCGTCGCCGCGTACGTCGTCTACTCGCGTCAGTCCACCAGCGACCGCTGGCACCGCCGCGCCGAGACGACCTCGCCGACCTTTCACGACGCGGGAATTCCCGCGCTCCAGTACCAGGTTCGCGCGCGCAACGACGACAACGTCGAGAGCGCGCCGTCGAACACCGTCACCATCGGCTCGCGGCTGCGCATGCCGGCGCCGACCGGGCTGACCTCGATCTCGCTGCACCGCGCGGCGCAGCTGTCCTGGTCGAGCGCGTCGCGGCTGAGCGATCCGCAGATCTTCAGCTACTATCGCGTCTACTCGACGGTGTGGAACCAGGGTGGCTGCGATGACAAACTCTGGATGCTGGAGGGGACGACGGTCTCGGACGACTTCCTCGTCACCGGCCTCACCAACGGCGTCCGCTACTGCTTCTCGGTGAGCATCGTCTCGTACGATGGAAGCGAGAGCCTCTGGAGCAACGCGCGCGACGACACGCCGCGCTACGACTCGCGCAACGTCATCCTCGACGCATTCGAGGTCGCGCCCTCGACGAGCGGCTTCGACTTCTTCAACCCCGTCGCGAACCCCCAGATCGGCATCGTGACCTCGGGCACGGCCGCGGGCGTGGACTTCCGCATCGAGAAGCGTCCTGACGGCCGGGTCTATCTCGTGCCGATGCGCAGCGACGTCGCGATCGCGCTCTACTCGACGTCGCCGGTGACGGACCTGACGTCGATCGACATCGCGCCGCTCGACAATCAGTTCCAGAACGCTGCGATCAGCGCGTCGCCCGGCTATGCCTACGTCTTCCGCGTCGGCACGATCGGATCGTGGAACTACGGCGCGGTGCGCATCTCGCACGTCGGTGCGGACTACGTGATCTTCGACTGGTCGTACCAGAGCGCGCCGAACAACCCGGAGCTGCTCGTCGCTCCGTAATGATCCGGCGGCTGCGCAACACCGAGCGGGCACGGCGTCATCGCGCCGTGCCCGCTTGCACTTGTTCCCACCCGGGGCGCGGGCGACATTCCGCCCCATGCGTGGAACGGTCGAAATCGACGGCCATTCGCTGACCGTCGACGACGTCGTCGCCGTCGCCAGCGGCGGCGCGAAGGTGGAGCTCATGAACGGCGCGCGCCGGCGAATGGCGGCGACGCGCGCGATCGTCGACCGCATCGTCGACGCGAACGACGTCGTGTACGGCATCACGACGGGCTTCGGCAAGCTCTCCGAGGTCGCGATCCCACCCGACCGGCTCGCCGAGCTTCAGGAGAACCTCGTGCGCTCGCACGCCGCCGGCGTCGGCCCGCTGCTGCCGGAGCGCGAGGTGCGGGCGATGATGCTGCTTCGCGCCAACGTGCTCGCCAAGGGCTACTCGGGAGCGCGCGCGGAGCTGGTGGACCTGCTCGTCGCGATGCTGAACGCGGGGCTCTGGCCGCAGGTCCCCGAGCAGGGAAGCGTCGGCGCGAGCGGCGACCTGGCGCCACTCGCGCATCTCGCGCTCACGCTCATCGGCGAAGGGCTGCTCGTCCGCGGCGGCGCCGCGATGCCCGCACGCGAGGCGTTGGGCGCCGCGGGGCTCGAGCCGGTATCGCTCCGGCCCAAGGAAGGAATCTCGCTCATCAACGGCACGCAGGCGCACACCGCGGTCGGGGCGCTCGCGCTCGTCGATGCGCACAGGCTGTGGCAGACGGCGCACGTCGCCGGCGCGATGTCGCTCGAGGCCCTGCTCGGCACCCCGGTCGCGTTCGACCCACGCATCCACGACGTACGCGGCCAGCTGGGCCAGGCGGCATCCGCGGCACTCCTCCGGGCCCTGCTCGCCGACAGCGAGATCCGCGAGTCGCACCGCCATGGCGACCCACGCGTCCAGGATCCCTACGCCCTGCGCTGCATGCCACAGGTGCACGGGCCGGTGCTCGACGCGATCGACTTCGCCGCGGGTCTCGTCGGGCGCGAGCTCAACGCCGCGACGGACAACCCGCTCGTCTTCGACGACGGCGAGATGCTGAGCGGCGGAAACTTCCACGGCCAGGCGGTCGCGATGGCGCTCGACGTGCTTGCCATCGCGCTCACGAACCTCGCGACGATCGCCGAGCGCCGCATCGACCGGCTCGTCCATCCCGACTTCAACCAGGGGCTTCCAGCATTCCTGACGCGTGAGGCGGGGGTCAACTCGGGGTTCATGATGGCGCAGGTGACGGCGGCCTCGCTCGCGAGCGAGTGCAAGCTCCTCGCACACCCGGCGAGCGTGGACACGATTCCCACCGACGGAAACAAGGAGGACGTCGTGCCGATGGCGATGGGCGCGGCCTGGAAGCTGCGCCGGATCGTCGGCAACGTGCGGAACATCCTCGCCATCGAGCTGATGTGCGCCGCCCAGGGGGTCGACTACCGCGCCCCCCTGCGGCCGGGGCGCGGCGTCGCGCGCGCGCACCGCGTCGTCCGCTCGCTCGTGCCGCCGTTAGGCCGCGACCGGGTGCTGAGCGGAGACATCGCGGTCCTCGCCGATGCCATCGCCGCCGGCCGCTTCGCCGGCGAGGCCGCGGCATGAGCCGGGCCCAGGTGGATCCGACCGCCACCACGATGGAGCTCGGCGCGGCCCCGCGCCCGATCCGTGCGCCGCGCGGCCGCGAGATCTCGTGCCGCGGATGGCAGCAGGAGGCGGCGCTGCGGATGCTCTGCAACAACCTCGATCCCGACGTCGCCGAGCGTCCCGAGGATCTCGTAGTGTACGGCGGCACCGGCAAGGCGGCGCGCGACTGGCCCTCCTTCGAGGCGATCGTTCGCTCGCTGCGCGCGCTCGGCGACGACGAGACACTGCTCGTGCAGAGCGGAAAGCCGGTCGGCGTCTTCCGCACGCACCCGTGGTCGCCGCGTATCCTCATAGCGAACAGCAACCTCGTCGGGCGGTTCGCGACCTGGGAGCACTTCCGCGAGCTGGAGCGGAAGGGGCTCATCATGTACGGGCAGATGACCGCGGGCTCGTGGATCTACATCGGGTCCCAGGGCATCGTGCAGGGAACGTATGAGACATTCGGCGCGGTCGCGCGGGAGCACTTCGGCGGCTCGCTCGCCGGCAGGTTCGTGCTCTCGGCGGGGCTTGGCGGAATGGGCGGCGCGCAGCCGCTCGCCGCGACGCTCAATGGCGCCGCCTTCCTCGGCATCGAGGTGGACGAATCGCGCATCGACAAGCGCATCGCCACCGGCTACTGCGACCGCAAGACGCGCGACGTCGCCGAAGCGCTGCGCTGGATCCGCGAGGCGACCGCGGCGCGGCGTGCACTCTCGGTGGGGCTCGTCGGGAACGCCGCCGAGGTGATCCCGGCGCTGGTCCGCGACGGCGTCGTGCCCGACGTCGTCACCGACCAGACGAGCGCCCACGACACGCTCAACGGTTACGTGCCGGCGGGAATGTCGCTCGAGGAGGCGGCGACGCTGCGGGCGGCGGACGCGAAGGAATACGTCCGCCGCGCGACCGACTCGATCGTGGCCCACGTGCGCGCGATGCTCGAGCTCCAGCGGCGCGGCGCGGTCGTGTTCGACTATGGCAACAACATCCGCACCGTGGCCTTCGACGCCGGCCTGCGCGACGCGTTCGCATTTCCGGGCTTCGTCCCCGCGTACGTGCGACCGCTCTTCTGCGAGGGGAAGGGGCCATTCCGCTGGGCGGCGCTCTCGGGCGACCCGCGGGACATCGAGCGCACTGACGAGCTCGTGCTCGAGCTCTTTCCGGAGGATGCGCACCTGCGCCGCTGGATCGAGGCCGCGCGGCGGCACATCAGGTTCCAGGGGCTGCCGGCGCGGATCTGCTGGCTGGGCCAGGGCGCACGTGCGCGTTTCGGCGTCGCGCTCAACGACCTCGTCGCCCGCGGCGAGCTCTCGGCGCCGATCGTCATCGGGCGCGACCACCTCGACACGGGAAGCGTCGCTTCGCCCTTCCGCGAGACCGAGTCGATGCGCGATGGCAGCGACGCGATCGCAGACTGGGCGGTGCTCAACGCGCTGCTCAATGTCGCCTCCGGCGCCTCGTGGGTATCGTTCCACCATGGCGGCGGCGTGGGGATCGGCAACTCGCTGCACGCGGGGCAGGTCATCGTCGCCGACGGGACGCCGGAGATGCGCGTGCGGCTCGAGCGCGTGCTCACGAACGATCCGGGGATCGGGGTCGCGCGCCATGCCGACGCCGGTTACGATATCGCCTTGCGCGCTGCCCGCACCCACGGGATCGTGCTACCGATGCAGGACTGAACCGCGAGGGTCACATGCTGTCTGCACGCTTCAAGCCCTGGCACGTGCCGGTCTTCCTCGCGAAGTACGCGTGGCTGACGGCGCGCCGGCGCCCGATCTCGGTGCAGTTCGAGGTCACGCTGCGCTGCAACGCGAAATGCGGCTTCTGCGACTACTGGAAGACGGACGCGTCGGCGAAGGAGCACGAGCTGAAGTCGTTCGCGGACGCGGCGCGGTTCTTCAACCCCATGCTCATCACCTTCACCGGCGGCGAGCCGACGCTGCGCCGCGATCTCGAGGACGTCGTCGCGGCGGTGAACGGCGCGGTGCGGGTGAAGTACATCTCGATGATCACCCATGGCGGGATGCTGACACCCGAGCGCGCCGTCTCGCTCTGGAACGCGGGGATCAACCAGCTCAACATCTCGCTCGACTACCTGGACGGGCGCCACGACGTGGCGCGCGGAATCCCGGGCCTGACGGCGAAGCTGATGCGCAACGTGCCCGAGATGCGCGCGCGCGGCATCGACAACATCCGCTTCAACACCGTCATCAAGGACGACAACCTCGACCAGATCTTCCCGATCCTCGAGCGCGCGGTGGAGCTCGGAGCGGGCGTCAACTTCAGCGTCTACACCGACTCGAAGAACGGCAACCACGCGCACCTGCTGCGGCCGGAGCAGATGAAGGAGCTCGACGACCTCATCGCGCGGCTGCTCGCCTTCAAGCGCCGCCGCCGGGGCGTGATCGTGAACTCCGACTACTACCTCGAGAACATCCCGCGCTACGCCCGGCGCGAGATGACGGAGCCCTGCAACGCGGGCGTGCGGACCGTGCACATCAACCCGACCGGGCACGTCAAGCGCTGCCCGGACTTCCCGGTCGACACGCACTGGTCGGAGTACAAGCCATACGAGCCGATCGCGTGCAACGCCTGCTACTACGCCTGCCGCGGTGAGGCCCAGGCCCCGCTGCGGCTCGTCTCGCGCGTCCGCGACGTGATGGCCGTCTGACGTGACGGCCGCGCGCGGCGAGCGGCTCCTCTTCGTCGGCGCGCGCCAGGTCGTCACCTGTGCCGGGCCTCCGCGCGCCCGGCGCGGCGCGGAGCTCGCCGATGCCGCCATTCGCGAGCGCGTGGCCGTGCTCACCGACGGGGACCGCATCGAGGCGTTAGGCAGCGAGACCGAGCTCCGTGCGCGTGCCCCCGGTGCCCGGATCGTCGACTGCGGTGGTGGCGTCCTCGCGCCAGGCTTCGTGGACTCGCACACCCACGCGCTGTTCGGCCGCCCGCGCTACGAGGAGCAGGAGCTGCGCGCGGCGGGTGTCGACTACATGGAGATCGCGCGCCGCGGAGGCGGCATCCATGCGAGCGTGCGAGACCTCCGCGCGCGCTCCGAGGACGAGCTGGTGGAGCTCGGGCGCGAGCGGCTGATGCGCCTCGCGGCGAGCGGCGTGACCACGGTCGAGGTGAAGTCGGGCTACGGCCTCACGCTCGAGGACGAGCTCAAGTCCCTGCGCGCGATCCGCCGCCTCAGCGAGGAGCTGCCGCTGCGCATCGTCGCGACATTCCTCGGCGCCCATGAGATCCCGCTCGAGTATCGCGGAGCGGGGCGCACGCGCGAGGAGTACGTCGCGCTCGTCGTCGGCGAGATGCTCCCGCGTGTCGCCGCCGACGGGCTGGCACGGTTCGCGGACGTCTTCTGCGAGCCCGGTGTCTACACCATCGACGAGTCCCGCCGCATCCTCCTCGCTGCGCGGGAGAACGGGCTGGCGCTCAAGCTCCACGCCGACGAGCTCGCGCCCTCCGGCGGCGCGGAGCTGGCCGCCGAGCTCGGAGCGGTGTCGGCGGATCACCTCGCCGCGATCTCGGAGCAGGGAATCGCCGCTCTCGCGCGAGCTCTGACGGTCGCAACCCTGCTGCCGGGGACGATGCTCTTTCTCGGGAAATCCCGTCAGGCGCCGGCGCGCGCCCTCGTCGATGGCGGGGCCGCGATCGCGCTCGCCACCGACCTCAATCCGGGCACCTCGCCGCTCACCTCGTTCCCGTTGCTTCTGACCCTCGGGGTCAGTCAACTAAGGCTGAGCGTCGCCGAGTCGCTGGTCGCCAGTACGGTCAACGGCGCGGCGGCGCTTGGCCTCGCCGCGCAGGCGGGCCAGCTCGCCCCTGGCTACTCGGCGGACCTCGCGCTGTATGCCGTCGAAGACGTGCGCGAGCTCCCGTACTGGCTGGGCGAGCGCCGTTGCACCGCATCCTGGGTGCGTGGCAAAGCTTGTCACCAGTAGGACTTACCGGTAGGTTTGATCGATTGACCCGGAAACCGGCCGAACCTCACCTGCCGAGTTTCGAGCCGTTCGCCCCGCGCTGATGTCCAACGTCGCCAAGCTCAAAAAGAAGGCCGCCGAGCTGGAGCAGAAAAAGCAGTTCGACAAGGCACTTGTCGTCTATGTCGAGCTGCTGGAGCAGATCGGGGACAACGCGGAAGACGCGGACGTGGCGCTCTTCAACCGCGCCGGCGACCTCATGGTCCGCAAGGGGAGCGTCGCCGAAGCGGTCGAGTACTACGAGAAAGCCGTGGACCTCTACGCAGAGGGCGGCTTCTTCAACAACGCCATCGCGCTCTGCAACAAGATCCTGCGCCAGTCGCCGGGGCGCGCGTCGATCTACTACAAGCTCGGGCGCATCAGCGCGAAGAAGGGCTTCACCAGCGACGCGAAGCAGAACTACCTCGAGTACGCCGACCGGATGCAGAAGGCCGGCAACCTCGACGAGGCGTTCCGAGCGCTCAAGGAGTTCGCGGATCTCTGTCCCGACCAGGACGACATCCGCCTCATGCTCGCCGAGCAGCTCGCGAAGAAGAAGCGCAACGGCGAGGCACTCGAGCAGCTGCAGGTGCTGTATGAGAAGTTCGAGGCGGAGGGCCGTCAGGCCGAAGCGCGCGCGACGCTCGATCGCATGAAGGCGATCGACCCGGCCGCGCAGCCGAAGGCACCGCCCGCGGGTGGGCCGGCGAAGAAGTCGAGCGATCTCGTCTTCCTCGACGTCCAGTTCGACGACGACAAGGTCGGCAAGAGCGGAAGCCGCGGACCGCGACGTCCGACTCCGAAGCCGCGCGCCGCCGAGCCGGCGCCGCCTCCTCCGGCTCGGGGCGGCGACCTGCCGTTTCTCGACACCACGACGCCACCGACGCAGGCCGCGGCACAGCCGCCCGCGCCACCGGCGCCGCCCGCCGAGCCGCTGCGCGAGCCGACGATCGAGATGGAGGACCTCGCCGCGCTCAACGGCGCGCAGGGAGTCGACTTCCAGTCGTCGATCGACACCTCGTTCGGCAGCGACTCGCTGCTCGGCCTCGAGCCGACGCAGATGTCGCCCGACGTCGTGCCCGAGCAGGCGCCCGGCCCCGTGCTCGACATCGAGCCGACGTCGCTCGGCTCGAGCGACATCACGCACGACGACCTCACCACCGACTTCGGCATCTCGCCCCTCGACGAGAACGCGACGCTGCAGGACAACGCGCTCGTCGAGCTGGAGCTGAGCGATACCGAAGCGGCCGCGCCGCCGCCGCCCGAGCACGATCTCGCCCTGCCCGGCGAGCTGCCGATGCTCGCGTCCCCGGCGGACCGCGCCGCGGAGGGCGACAGCGCGGGCGATGATCTCGAGCTGATCATGCCCGACGCGACGGCACCGCCGCCGCGCCGGCGCAGCGGCTCCGCGCTCGCCGACTTCGAGGCCCCGATCGCGCGCGACCCCTCGGCGGGGCCGCCGGCGTTCGACTTCCCGCTGCTCGACGGCACCGATCCGGACGAGGCGCCGGCGCCCGTGAAGCGACGCCCTGCTGCTCCCTCCGCGCCGGGCGACCCGCTCACCGCCCTGCGCGCGCGCGTCAACGTCGAGCCCTCGAAGCCCGGTCTGCGCCGGCAGCTCGCCGAAGCGCTCTTCGAGCGCGGCGCACGCGACGAAGGGTTGGGTGAGCTCGAGCTGGCGATGATCGGCTTCGAGCGCGCGAACGATCTCGCGAGCGCGGCGTCTGTCGCCGACGAGATCATCCGGCTCAACCCGAACAGCGTCAGGCACCACCAGAAGCGCGTCGAGTACGCGTTCCGGACGAGTGACCGCAGCCGGCTCATCGAGGCCTACCTGGAGCTGGCGGATGCGCTCTTCCGCAGCTCACAGCCCGACAAGGCGAAGACGGTCTATCAGCGGGTGCTCGAGCTCTCGCCCGACGACGTGCGCGCGCAGGCGGCGCTCAGCGCGTTCGTCGAGCCGTCGCCAGCTCCCGCGCCGGCGGCGCCAGCCGCTCCACGCAAGGCGGTCGGGACGCCCGAGCGCTCGGGCGCGTTCCGCCGCTACACCGGCCAGACGCAGAAGCCGCCCGAGCCGCCGCCGGCGCCGCGCCGCCGGGAGAAGGTCCCGACGGATCCCGCGGGCTTCGTCAACCTCGGGGACTGGCTCAAGGACGACGCCGAGCCCAAGTCCACGCGCATGGTCGTCGAGGAGCAGGCGCCGACGGGCAACGAGCAGGCGGACTTCAACGACATGCTGCGCCGCTTCAAGCAGGGCGTGGCGCAGAACGTCGAGGACGAGGATCACCAGGCGCACTACGACCTCGGCGTCGCGTACAAGGAGATGGGCCTCCTCGACGAGGCGATCGCCGAGTTCCAGAAGGCGCTGCGCGGCGCCGAGGGACGCGTTCGCACCTACGAGGCACTCGGCCAGTGCTTCCTCGAGAAGTCGCAGTTCCAGGTCGCGGCGACGCTGCTCCAGCGCGCGCTCGCCGAGCCCAGGCACAGCGACGAGCAGCTGGTAGGCGTCCTCTATCTGCTCGGCTATGCGACCGAGGCGCTCCAGCAGTGGACGGAGGCGCTGACGTATTACCAGCGCGTCTTCGCGGTCGACATCGAGTTCCGCGACGTCAGCGAGCGCATCACGGCGCTCGGCCGGGTCACCGCGTGAGCACGGCGTCGCCGCGGCCCGCCGCGCCCTCGCTGCGCGACATCCAGGCACCGGTCCGCGATCGCCTCGAGCGCGTCGCCGAGGAGATCCGCCGCATCGTCGCCGCGGATTTCCCCATGATCAGCGAGGTCAACGAGCACCTGCTGCAGATGCGGGGCAAGATGTTCCGGCCGACGCTGACGCTGCTCGCGAGCGCGACCGACGACAAGGCACAGCCGCGGGCGACGACGTACGCCGCGGTGGTCGAGCTGATGCACCTCGCGACGCTCGTGCACGACGATGCCGTCGATCATTCGACGCTGCGGCGGGGAATGCCCACGATCAACGCCCTGTTCAGCCACCAGGTGTCGGTGATCATGGGCGACTATCTCTATACGCGCGCGCTGGCGACGCTCGTCGCCTCGGGCGACCTCGAGCCGCTGCGCATCCTCACCGACGTCTCGACGCAGATGACCATCGGCGAGATGCGGCAGCTCGCGTCGTTCGACCGCCTCGCGTTCTCCGAGGACGACTACGACGCCCTGAATCGCGCCAAGACCGCCTCGCTGCTGCGCGGCGCATGCGAGATCGGCGCGATCTGCGGCGCGGCGCGGTATCGCCAGGAGCTCGCGCGCTACGGCGAGCTGCTGGGGATGGCGTTCCAGGTCGCGGACGACGTGCTCGATTACACCGGCGATTCGGCGACGACCGGCAAGCCGACCGGGGCGGACCTGCGCGAGCGGAAGGTGACGCTGCCGCTGATCGCGGCGCTGCGGGAGATGGGATCACAGGCGCGCTCGCGGGTCGAGCGGCTCTTCTCCCAGGACGTGCCCGACGACGACGGCATCGCGGACGTCGTTCGCATCGTCGCCGAGCACGGCGGGATCGACTACGCGCGTCGGAAGGGAGAGCAGTTCGCCGAGGACGCCGAGGCAACGCTGCAGGGCCTGCCGGAATCCCCGGCACGCGCGGCGCTGTCAGAGGCCATCACGTACGTCATGGAGCGGCGATGGTAATCAGCACTCAGCGGGGGTCCAACAAGCACCGGCCGGGCTTCCTCATCTTCATCCTCACGCTAGGTTTCATCGTGGGTGGGTTCCTCACTCACGTCTCCCGCAAGTTCCTTCCCGCCGGCGCGGTCAAGGAGCTGCTCACGACCAGCGTGACGCCGTCGTTCGGGCCGGTGAGCGTGGATCTCATCATCATCAAGTTCGCGTTGGGGCCCGTCGCCCTCGACGTCTCGCTATTGGGTGTCGCCGGGGTACTCGTGGCATACTTCATCGCCCGGTCGCTGTTCTAGCGGCAGGAGGGATCAATGAACTTCGGCAACATCGGCTTCACCGAGATCCTTGTCATCCTCCTGATCGTGCTGCTGCTTTTCGGCGCGAAGAGGATTCCGGAGATCGCTGGCTCGTTCGGGAAGGGGATCCGCGAGTTCAAGAAGAGCATGAACGACGCGTCGCGCGAGATCCAGGACGAGCTGCGCAACGATCGCCCGAACAACATCGGCGGCAGCCCGGAGCGCGAGACGCTGAGCCGCCCCGCCGACCCGACCACCCAGCCCGAGCCGGACCGCCCCGAGCCGAAGCGGCTGCTGGGCTGACGACGGAGGAATGCAGAACGCGCCGCGCGATCACGGATCGCGCGGCGCGTTCGCTCTTTCAGCAGGCGTCCGGCGTCAGGAAGTCGACTCGGTCGACCGGCGCGCGACGTCGTTGCGGTGATCCTCGACCTTCGCGTTCGCGCGCAGGTTCGCGAGGAAGTCCTGCACCTTCTTGCGGCGGAAAAGCTCGGTGAGCTGCGTCCGCTGCGACGCCTTCTGCGCGTCGAACGCCGCGCGATCGGCGTCCTTGTGCGCATCGACGCGGAGTACGTAGACGCCGCTGGTGGTGCGGATCGCATGGCTGATCGCACCAACCGGGAGGCCGAACGCGGTTCCGATCGCCTCGTTGAACGTGCCCAGCCCGGGCGCTCCGGAGGTACGGTTGAACCTTCCGGTCTTCACCGCCGACAGCCCGCGCGCCTGCGCCGCGGCCTCGAGCGAGCTCGCGGCGGCCGCACGGGCGAGCGAGTCGCCCTGCAGGACGAGCTGGTCGATCTTCTTGTCGCGGCGCACGCGATCGGCGATCTCGTTGCGGATGGCGCTCGTCGGCGGCACACCGCCCGCCGTCAGCGAGTCGAGGCGCGCGAGGTAGTACCCGGCGTCGCTGTCCACGAGCTCTCCGGTCTCGCCCGGCTGCGCGCCGCGGAACGCCCAGACGCCGACGTCCGGCACGGGGCTGCCGTCGGCCAGCGTCGCGCGCCGTCCTTCGATCGCCACCGCGCGCTCGACGGGGAGGCCGAGTGCCTTCGCCGCGCTGTCGAGCAGGCTCGGGATCTTCTTGTTCGCGGCGATGCGCGCGAGATCGTCGGCGCGTTTGCCTGCCGCGCGCCGCGCCTCCTCGCGCTGCTCGATCGGCACGAGGATGTGGCGAGCGGCGATCGTGTCGCCCTTCCGCTCGTCGACCTTGATGAGGTGGAAGCCGAACTGTGTGCGCACCGGCTGCGAGATCTGCCCGACGGGGACTGCGAACGCCGCGTTCTCGAACTCCGGAACGAAGCGGCCGCGCGGCCCGCGGCCGAGCGAGCCGCCCTGGGCGCCCGACACCGTGTCCGCCGACTCGGCGCGCGCGATGTCCTCGAAGGTCGCACCGCCGAGGATCTCATTGCGGAGCGCGATGGCGCGGTCGCGCGCGGCGGCCGTGTCGGCCGCTGTGATCGTGCGCGGGATGCGTACGATCGAGAGCACGGCGCGGCCCGGCCGCTCGAGCTCCTTGCGGTGCGCGGCGATGTACTTCTCGATCTCGTCGTCGCTGACCTGGACGCGGTCGTCGGCGATGCGATCCGGTGGGAGCGCGACGAAGGTCACCTGCACCGAATCGTGCTCGTCCTTCCAGACCTGCCAGAGGCGAGCGTCGGTGAGGTAGGCGCCGGTCGAGACCTGGTCGATCAGCTTGCTGCGCCGGATTGCGTCGCGGTAGTAGCTCTCGAGGTAGAGGTTCAAGCCCGACTGGCGCGCCATCGGCGAGCGGCGGAAGCGACGGTACTTCTCGATGTCGAAGCGGCCGTCCGTCTGCAGGTCGGGCGACTGCATCAGCGCCTCGGGGGGCGCGTTGTCGGCGGCGAAGCGGATCTCCTCGTCGGTGGCGGTGATCCCCCGGCGCTCGTATTCGCGCTCGAGAAGGATGTTCGTCACCATCTCGTTGAAGACCCGATCCTCGAGTTGGCGGCGCTCGTCGGCGTCGAGCCCCTGGCCGCCCCGGCGCTGGCGCTCCGCCTCTTCCGCCTGCTGGAGCGCCCGCTGCCAGTCCATGTACGAGATCTCCTGTCCCTCGACCTCGGCGACCTTGGTCCCGCTGGTGACGGGCGCGGAGATGAGCCCGGAGGTCTCATAGAGCAGGAACCCGCCGACGAAGGTCAGGCCCAGCACGATGAAGACGACGAGAATGAACTTGCGGGCGCTCCGCATC
>DATAIS010000125.1:0-6828 GCA_036262535.1 Gemmatimonadaceae bacterium
GCGCGCGTCGCTCTTCAACGTCGGCATCCTCGTCGGCAGCCAGGCGGAAGGCGCGACCGGTGAGGAGCAGAAGCGCCTCGCCCGCGAGTCGGCGCAGGCGTTCCAGGTGTACCTCGCCGAGGCCGGCCCTAACGACGAGAATGCGTCGGCTGGCCGTTCGTCGCTGGCGCGGATGCTGAGCCTCGCGGGCGATACCGCGGCGGTGCGGCAGACCTACGCCGCGGTGCTCGAGAATCCGTCGGCCTACGGCGAGTATGACCTGATCCAGGCGGGTCTCGCGGCGTCGCGCGCAGGACGCGATGCGGACGCTGTGAAGATCTTCAAGGCAGCGACCGCGATGAACGCGTACAGCCGGGACGCGACGTACAACCTGGCCGCGTCGCTCTTCAACGCGCAGCGCTACACGGAAGCTGTTCCCGTCGTGAAGCGTCTCGTCGAGATCGACCCCAACAACGCCGAGAGCTGGCGGATCATGGCCGGCGTCTATCAGGGGCTCGCCAAGGCCACCAAGAGCGTCGCGCAGCAGAAGGCGCTCAACGACACCCTCCTGACGGCGTTCAACAAGTACGACAAGATGCCGACGGTGGTGAACATTCGCGCCTTCACCCACGAGGGTGCGAAGCACACCCTCAAGGGAACGCTCGAGAACCGCGGTACGGCCGCCGGCAACTACGACGTGAACGTCGAGTTCCTCGACCGGAACGGCAACGTCGTCGCCACGGGGACGACCAAGGTTGGACCGGTCGCGCCAAAGGGGAAGGCGGACTTCACGGTGCAGGTCGAGAAGGAAGGAATCGTCGGCTTCCGCTACGCGGCGCTGAAGTAGCGTTGCCCGGTCCCTGCGAACGTGCCCGGTCGATCAGGCCGGGCACGTTTCGTTTTTGCAGAGGTCGCGACGGTGCGTGCGAAGTCACTCGCATTGCTTGATTTCGACCCCCTGATCTCCTAAGTTCCGTGAGCATTCGGCCGGACGCTCCGGCGGAGCGATGACGGCGCGGGGAGATCACCTCGGTGGTCTTCCCGCATTCACGTGAGAGGCATGGTTCGAGTCAGTCGAGTAAGCGCGGACGGCATCGCGGCCGAGCTCGGAATCGTCCCCGGTACGGAGTTGCTCTCCGTGAACGGGCGCGAGCTGGCGGACTTCCTCGACTGGGAGTTCCTCACCGCCGACGAGTCGCTTCTCATCCAGGCGCGCCTTCCGGACGGCGAGCTCGTCGAGTACGACATCGAGCGGCCGGAAGGGGAGACCATGGGTCTCGAGCTCGAGCCGCCGACCGTCCGCCGCTGTGCGAACCGCTGCGAGTTCTGCTTCATCGAGGGGCTGCCCACCGGCCTGCGCAAGCCGCTCTACGTACGCGACGACGACTACCGACTCTCGTTCGCCTACGGGAACTTCGCGACGCTCTCGAACCTCAAGGAGCGCGACTTCCAGCGCATCCTCGAGTATCGGCTGTCGCCCCTTTACGTATCGGTCCACGCGACGCCGTGGGAGGCGCGAAAGAAGCTTCTCAACAACCCCCGCGTCCCGAACATCGTCGCCCAGCTCACCCGGCTCGCGGAAGGGGGCATCCAGTTCCACGCACAGCTCGTTGTGGTGCCGGGGCTGAACGACGGCGAGGTCCTCGAGCAGTCGCTGACCGATCTCTGGAACTTCGGCGACGCGGTCCTTTCCGTCGCGCTCGTCCCCGTCGGCACGACGCAGTTCTCGCATCTCTACACGGGCAAGCCGATGGACGAGGCGAATGCGCGCCGCATCCTCGCCCACGTCGAAGCGTGGGAGGAGCGTGCCCTGCGCGAGCGAGGCGACCGCTGGGTCTACGGGTCGGACGAGCTCTACCTGCTCGCGCGCCGGGAGTTGCCGGCAGCGGAACACTACGGCGACTTCGCACAGATCGAGAACGGCGTCGGCGCGGTGGCGTCGCTGCGCGAGCGTGTGCGCGCTGGACTCGACCGTCTTCCACGGCTCGACGGCAAGCGCATCGGCGTGGTGACGGGCACTTCGATGGCACCGCTCATGCCCGCGCTGCTCGACCAGCTTCGTGAGCGCACGGGTGCGCACTTCGAGCTGATCCCGACGGCGAACTCGCTCTTCGGTCCGACGGTGACCACGGCCGGGCTTCTCGTCGGCGCCGACATCCGCCATGCGCTCGGCTCGCGGTACGACCTCGACCTCGCGCTGATCCCCGCGGAGACGATCAACGAGGCGGGCGTCTTTCTCGACGACGAGCGCTTCGTGACGGTGCGCGAGGAGCTGCCGATGCCCGTGTATCCTTCGTACGACTTCATCGACGCGCTGGCCCCAGAGGGTCAGCTCGCGGCAGCATGAACGTCCCCGTCGTCGCGATCGTCGGCCGGCCCAACGTCGGGAAGTCGGCGCTATTCAATCGCATCGTCGGCAGCGACGCGGCGATCGTGTCGGACGAAGCAGGTACGACTCGCGACCGCCATTTCGCGCGCGCGCAGTGGAACGGGCGCGACTTCTGGATCGTGGACACCGGCGGCATCCTCGAGGACTCGCGCCTCCCTATGGACGTCGAGATCCGCCGACAGGTGGACGAGGCGATCAACGAGGCCGACCTGCTGCTCTTCGTCGTCGACTCGAAGGTCGGGATCCATCCCAGCGACCGGCGCATCGGCGACATGCTTCGCGAGTCGCAGAAGCCGTGGGTCGTCGTCGCCAACAAGGCCGACGATCCGCGCGCGTCGGACTTCTACGAGTTCTACAATCTCGGACTGGGCGATCCGGTCCCGGTGTCGGCGAACAACGGGAAGGGCTCGGGCGACCTGCTCGACGTCGTCGCCGAGCGCATTCCCGCCGTGGAGTCCGATGCGGGGGAGCAACTCCACATCGCGGTCATCGGGCGGCCCAACGTCGGCAAGTCGTCGTTCGTGAACCGTCTCCTCGGCGAGGAGCGGCTGGTGGTGTCCGAGGTCGCCGGAACGACGCGCGACGCGATCGACACCCCGATGCGGTATCACGGCCGGGACATCGTGTTCATCGACACCGCCGGTCTCCGCCGCCAGTCGAAGGTCGACGAGGGGGTGGAGTTCTACTCCGGTCTGCGCACGCGACGCGCGATCGAGCGTGCGGACGTCTGCATTCTCATCGTCGATGCGACAGAGGGCCTCGAGAACCAGGACCTCCGCATCGCGAACATGGCGTGGGATGAGGGGCGTGGCCTCATCATCGTCGTCAACAAGTGGGACATCCGCGAGGAGAAAGGCGACAAGACTGCCGCGCACTTCGAGCGCGACGCGAAGGAGAAGGCGCCTTTCCTGCGCTTCGTGCCTTTCCTGTTCACGTCGGCGAAGACGGGCCAGCGTGTCAACAAGGTCCTCGATCTCGTGCTCGCGGTCGAAGCGGAGCGCACCAAGCGCATCCAGACCTCCGAGGTGAACGAGCGACTGCGCGACCTGCTCGCACGGCGTCAGCCGCCGCAGGCAGCGGGGCGTGAGGTGAAGTTGAACTACGCCACGCAGGTCTCGGTCGCCCCGCCGACCATCGCCGTCTTCGGGAACCATCCGGAGCTCGTCGAGGAGCATTACGTTCGCTTCCTCCACAACGGCTTCCGGGAGTTCTGGGGATTCACCGGAAGCCCGCTCCGCATCGTCCTCCGGCGAAAGGCAGCCTGACGTGCATCCCGCGCTCGGTCTCCTGCTTGGTTACGTGCTCGGCTCGATTCCGTTCGCGTACATCGCTGGACGGCTCGCGGGAATAGACCTCCGGCAACACGGCTCGGGAAACCTCGGCGCGACGAATGTCTTCCGGACGCTCGGTCCCAAGGTCGGCATCGCCGTCTTCGTCCTCGATACGCTGAAGGGCGCGCTGCCGGTCCTCGCGGTGCTGCGCTTCGGGGTCGGACCCCGGCTCGAGCTGTGGGCGATCGGCGCCGGGATCGCGGCGATCCTGGGACACGCGAAGCCGATCTTTCTCCTCTGGCGGGGTGGCGGGAAGGGAGTCGCGACCGCCGGCGGAGTCTTCCTCGCGCTGGTGCCCGTGCCCACGCTCGTCGCCCTCGGCACCTGGCTCGTCGTCGTCCTCCTCAGCGGCTACGTCTCCCTCGGCTCGCTGGCCGCCGCGGTCGTGCTGCCGATCGCGCTCGCCTTCACGTTAGGCACCTCCTCGCCGCTGTTCATGGTCAGCGTCCTCATCGCGCTCTTCGTCTTCTGGACGCACCGCGCGAACATCGGCCGGCTGCGCCGTGGCGAGGAGCACCGTTTCGGAAGGAAGGCGCGGGCGTGACGCGCTGCGCCGTCGTCGGCGCGGGAGCGTGGGGGACGGCGCTCGCCAACGTCCTCGCTACCAACGGTCACGACGTCGTGATCTGGGCGCGCGAGGACGACGTCGTCGAGTCGATCAACGCCGAACGCGTCAACACGCGATTTCTCGCCGGGCACCAGCTCGAGCCCGCGCTGCGGGCGACGGGACGGCTCGATGACGCGGTACGCGACGCGGAGCTCGTCGTCTTCGCCGCTCCGTCGCATGCGCTCCGCTCCGTCGCCGCACAGGCACGGCGCAGCGTCGGTCAGGACGCCCCGCTCGTCGTCGCGACCAAGGGGATCGAGCGCGAGACATTCGCGCTCATGACCGACGTCGTCGAGACCGAGCTGCCGGGGCGGCCGGTGGTCGCGCTCTCCGGCCCCAGCTTCGCCGCCGAAGTCGCCGAACGACAGCCGACGGCAGTCGTGGCCGCGTCGAGCGACGAGAGCGCCGCGCTGCGGACACAGGAGCTCTTCGCGAACGTGTTCTTCCGCGTCTACACGCAGACCGACGTCAGGGGCGTCGAACTCGGCGGCTCCCTCAAGAACGTCATGGCCGTGGCGACGGGAATGGCGGAGGGCCTGGGGCTCGGCTACAACTCGCGCGCCGCGCTCATCACACGTGGCCTCGCGGAGATGACCAGGCTGGGCGTCGCACTCGGTGCGAGCTCGAGGACGTTCGCCGGCCTCGCCGGAATCGGCGACCTCGTGCTCACATGCACCGGGGCGCTGAGCCGCAATCGCGCCCTCGGCGTGGAGATCGGAAAGGGACGCACCCTCGAGGAGGCGCTCGCCGGTCGCGAGACAGTAGCGGAGGGAGTGTTCACGGCGCAGAGTGCCTTCGAGCTCGCCGGGAAGCGCGGCATCGAGATGCCGATCGTCGAGACCGTGCATCGCGCGCTGTTCGAGCAGTATCCGGTGCGGAAAGCGCTGGATGACCTCATGCGGCGCGAGCTTCGCGCCGAACACGACTGATGGCCACCAACGAGCCGATCCAGGAGTTCTTCTCGATCGGAGAGGTCTGCAACCTCACCGACCTGAAGCCGCACGTCCTCCGGTACTGGGAGAGCCAGTTCCGTTTCCTGAACCCCGCCAAGAATCGCTCGGGGAACCGCGTCTACCAGCGGAAGGAGATCGAGCTGATCATGCTCGTGAAGCACCTCCTCTACTCGGAGAAGTACACCATCGACGGCGCCCGCCAGAAGATCGACGAGCATCGCCGGGGGGGCGAGCTGAGAACCGCGGCGCGCGCGGCGTTCGACGCAGAGGTCGCCTCGACGCTCGAGGCGGAGCTTGGCGACATCCTCGCCGTGCTCGACGGCCGCAACGGCAAGCGCGACGAGTGACTCGAGCCGTAGCGGTCGTGCCGGCGCTCGACGCGGCGGCGACCCTGGGCGGAGTCATCGACGGCCTGCGCACGGCAGTGCCGGGCATCCTCGTCGTCGGCATCGATGACGGCTCTCGCGACGCCACCGGAGCCGTGATCCGCGCGCACTGCGACCGCGCCATCGCCTTCTCCCGCAACCAGGGGAAGGGGAGTGCCCTGCGCGCCGGGATCGCCGAGGCGCTGGCGCTAGGCGCCGACTCGATCCTCACCATCGACTCGGACGGCCAGCACGATCCCGCGTACGCACCACGTCTGCTCGCTGCCCTCGAGCACGCCGACGTCGTGGTCGGAACGCGTCGCCGGTCGGGTACCTCGATGCCGGTCCACCGTCGGCTCTCCAACGCCCTCTCCAGCGCGGCGATCAGCATCGTCGCGGGGCGGAGGCTGCCGGACACCCAGTCGGGTTTCCGCGCGATCAGGCGCCGCGTCGCCGAGACGGTGGCTGCCCGCGGCGACCGCTACGATTTCGAGACCGACTTCATCATTCGCGCGGCGCGGCAGGGATATCGCATCAACTCCGTGTCGGTTCCGACTATCTATGGCGGCGGCAGCCATTTTCGAGAGGGGCGCGATACACTTCTCGTGATCGCTACGATCTGGCGAAATCACCGACGGCGCGCGACCTGATGCGACTCCTGCTCAGCAACGACGACGGAATCCTGGCCCACGGGCTCGAGTGCCTGATCGAGGCCGCGTCCCCCCTGGGCGACATCACCGTCGTCGCGCCTGATCGCGAGCAGAGCGCGACCAGCCATTCACTCAGCCTCCACCATCCGCTGCGCCCGGTGCAGCGCGGGGAGCGCCGCTTCCAGGTCGACGGCACGCCCACCGACTGTGTGATGCTCGCCGTGGAAGCACTCATGCACGAGAGGCCCGACTTCGTGCTGAGCGGCATCAATCACGGCCAGAACATGGGTGAGGACGTTCTCTACTCGGGGACCGTGGCTGCGGCGATGGAGGGGCTCGCACTCGGAATTCCCTCCATCGCGATCTCGTTCGCCGGAGGAGACCTGCGTGCGGACCTCACGCACCTGAAGGAGCAGGTGAAGGTCCTCACGCCGCTTCTCAAGCACGTCACGTCGCTTCCCAACTTTCCGCGCGACACGTTGCTGAACATCAACCTTCCCCCGGTTCCGATCGACCAGGTGAGGGGCGTGAAGCTGACGCGGCTCGGCCGGCGG
>DATAIS010000126.1:0-2900 GCA_036262535.1 Gemmatimonadaceae bacterium
CGGTCGGCCCCGAACTGCTCGACGCGGCGGAGGATCCGCGCCGCGCCGCGCGGTCCCCAGAGTCGCATCGGCTCCGTGCGCCCCTGGAGCGCCATCGTCCGTGTGAGCCCGATCAACCCGATGAGGTGATCGGCGTGGAAGTGCGTGAAGAACACGTCCTCGAGGCCGAAGGCGACGCCGTAGCGCATCATCTGCCGCTGCGTCCCTTCTCCGCAGTCGAAAAGCAGCGTCTCCCCCTCGCGCACGAGCGCGATGGAGGACACGTTTCTCTCGACGGTCGGTCTGGAAGCGGACGTTCCGAGCAGCCGGATGGCGAGCGACATGGCGCAAATATATCCGGAAACGTTCGCTGCCCAGTGTCAGTCGAGGTCGGTCATCGCCAATGGTCCCCCACTTGCAAACGGCAGCTTTCGCGGCGAATGGCACGGAGGCCAGTCGCGGCACCGCGGTCTTGGTAGCACCCTGTTTGGGGCTGTCGGACGGCACGGAGGGCTGGACCCCCAACACGCGGAGGAGTGATGGCAGAGCGTAGCGAAGGCGGGAAGAGCAGGCGCGGCTTCGCCTCGATGGACCCCTCGCGGCAACGCGAGATCGCCAGCAAGGGCGGCCGGGCGGCGCACGCGAAGGGGACGGCTCACGAGTTCGACTCGAACGAGGCTCGTGCGGCTGGACGCAAGGGTGGTGAAGCGGTGAGCCGGAACCGCGACCACATGGCGGCGATCGGTCGCAAGGGCGGCGAGGCTCGCGGCACGAGCGCACGTCAGGCAGCGTCGCGTCAGTCGACTGCTCGCCTCAACGGCGATCGCGAGACGGCGCGCAGCTCGGAGCTCGGCGACATCCGCGGGACCGCGAGCGAGTCGGTGCGTGGCGAGCAGTCGCGCGGCGGGACGCAGCGCGGCGAGCAGGATCGCACGCAGCAGCTCAGGAGCGAGGAGGGCCTCGCCGATCAGTCGCGCGCGGGGGCGAGCCGCGAGGCGAGCCGGGGGTTCAACGAGGACCGGGCGGCGGACAATAGTTCGCGCATGTAACTGCGGCTACCAGCTACCAGCTGCCAGCTGCCAGTGAAAGAGGGACGGGCGACCAGACAGGCCGCCGGTCCCTCCTTTCTTTCTCGTCAGCGAAAAGCGAAAAGCTAAGAGCCCCGTGCCGCCGCGATGACCTCGGAATGGCGAACGGGGTCGATGTTGCGCCCGCTCACGACGATCACGCACGGCTTCGGCACCTCGCCTAACGCTCCCGTCGCCAGCGCCGCCACTCCAACGGCGCCGGAGCCTTCGACGACGAGCCCCTCCTCGCGGTGGAGGAGGGCGATCGCGCTGCCGATGTCGTCCTCGGTGACGAGCGCGATCGCGTCGAGCGAGACCTCGGCGATGTCGAGCGCGGTCTCCTCGATCCCGCCGGCGAGGCCGTCGGCGAGCGTCGGCTCGTCGGTGATCGGCACGACGCGCCCCGCCGCGAGCGACTTCGCCAGCGCCGCGGTGCGCTCGCTCTGCGCGCCGAAGATCTCGACGCGCGGCATCGTCGCCCGGAACCAGCTCGCCATCCCGCCGAGCAGCCCGCCGCCGCCGACGGGGACGATGACCGACCACACCGAGGGGAGCTGCTCGGCGATCTCCATCGCCACCGTACCCTGTCCGGCGAGCAGATCGGGGCCGCTGCAGGGATCGACGTAGCGCGCGCCGGTCCGTGCTGCATGCGCGAGCGCGGCCTCGTGCGCGGCGTCGTAGTTCGGCGCCGTCGCGTCCACCTTCGCGCCAAGCGCGGCGATCCCGTCGCGCTTCACGGCCGGCGCCGTGCGAGGGACGAAGATGGTCGCCGGGATCTCGAACTGCCGCGCGGCCCAGGCGAGTCCGAGTCCGTGGTTCCCCGCCGAGGAGGCGACCACCCCCGCGCGCCGCTCGCCGGCGGAGAGCGAGGCGAGGACGTTGAGCGCGCCGCGGACCTTGAAGGAGCCGGTCGTCTGCTCGCTCTCGAGCTTGAGCCAGACGTCCTCGCCTAACGTGGGGGCGCGGCGGAGCGGGGTCGCCCCGATGTACGGACGGATGCGCGCCGCGGCGGCGCGGACGGCGTCCGCGGATACGAGTGGACTTGTCACCTGGGTGCGGGGTGCGAGAACCCGCCCAAGCTTAGTGTGTGGCCCTAGGAACCGACAGCCACCGCTTCGCTCCACCGCGCCACGTACGACGCGACGTCGAACTTCGCCCGCGCGCGGGCGAGCGACATCGGGCGGATCGTCCCCCACACAGGGCGGCGCGCGAAGGGGCGGTCGAACTTGCCGAAGCACCAGAGGATGTTGGCGTAGCTGTTCGGATCCCGACCGTCGAGCGCATACCGGTCGTTGAGCCAGAGCAGCGCGTCGAGCGCTGCCTCGTACGTCGCGGTCCAGAGCAGCACCGACTTCCCCCACAGCATGCGCACCGCGTTGTGCATCTGTCCCGTGGCGAGCAGCTCGCGCTGCCCCGCGTTCCAGAGCGGCTCGTGCGTTTCGCCGCGGTCGAGGGTGTCGAGCGAATACGTCGCCTCGCGCTCGTCGTCGGCGTGGTCGGCCATCGTGCGGCGCGCCCATTCCGGGACCGCATCGATGCTCCGATGGCTCGGGTCGTGGTGACAGAAGTTGAGCGACAGCTCGCGCCAGGTGATCATCTCATCGAGGAATGCCTCGGCCTCCTCGGCGGGTGCCGTGGCGAGCACCGTCCGCGCGACCTCGGCGGCACTGAGGTGCCCCCAGCGCAGGTACGCGGAGAGCCGGCTCGAGCCGTCGCCGTCGTTAGGCTCGGCGCGGCGCTCGCGGTAGCTCTGGAGGCCGGTGCGGGCGAAGTGCTCGAGCCGCGCCCGGGCCGCCCGCGCCCCGCCGCGCAGGGGCGAGGGCGGCACCGAATGGTCGATGGCGCAGCGCGCGA
>DATAIS010000127.1:0-1992 GCA_036262535.1 Gemmatimonadaceae bacterium
GATGCGCGCGCCGCGCAGCCCGTCACGATCGAGGAAGGTGGTGAAGTCCACCGCGCGGCGCGCGCCAGCCGCGGTGGCGGCATCGCGTGTGTCCGGACCAGCGAGCGCGGTGAGCAGGATCGCCGCGTCCTCGACGGTGCGGGTCATCGGCCCGGCGGTGTCCTGAGAGTGCGCGATGGGGACGATCCCGCTGCGGCTCACGAGCCCGATCGTCGGCTTGATGCCGACGAGCGACATCGCCGCCGCCGGCGAAGTCACCGAGCCGTCGGTTTCCGTGCCGACGGCGACGGCGGCGTAGTTCGCGGCGATCGCGCCGCCCGAGCCGCTGCTCGATCCCGACGGCGTGCGGTCGAGCGCGTAGGGATTCCGCGCCTGTCCGCCGCGGCCACTCCATCCCGACGACGAGTGCGTGCTCCGGAAGTTCGCCCACTCGCTGAGGTTCGTCTTGCCGATGATCACCGCACCCGCCTCGCGCAGCTTCCCCGCGATGTGCGCGTCGCGCGGGACCTTCGAGCCGACGAGCGCGAGCGAGCCCGCGGTCGTCTCCATCCGGTCCGCGGTGGCGACGTTGTCCTTGAGCAGCACGGGAATGCCGTGCAGCGCGCCACGAACTTTCCCCGCACGGCGCTCCGCGTCCATCGCATCGGCGATCGCGAGCGCATCGGGGTTCGTCTCGATCACCTGACGCAGCTCGGGTCCGCGCCGATCGAGCTCGTCGATCCTCGCGAGATAGAGCTCGACCAGCCGCCGCGACGTCCAGCGCCCCGATCGCATCCCCTCCTGGAGCTGCGCGATGGTGAGCTCGTCGAGCTCGAAGGGCGCGAGCGCTGGAACGGCGGCTGCCGGCGGGAGGGCAGCTGCCAGCGAACTGCCTGGGCCTCCGACGACTGCGAGCGCACCGGCGGCAAGACCGCCGCTGATGAAGTCTCTGCGAGAGACGTCGCGCTCGTCGCGTGCCTCACGATTGTTGGGTCGCATGCGGTTGCTGGGAGGAGGGATCACCGCGGACGGCGACCGCAATCATGCCTTTGCGCAGGCAAACGCGCCAGCCGGTGAGATGGTTCACCGACTGGCGCGCTCGCGTACGAGTTTGCAGTTGCTGGCAGCGGGCAGCCAGTAGCTAGCAGCTAGTACCTGTAATGCTCCGGCTTGTACGGCCCTTCCTGCTTCACACCGATGTACGCCGCCTGCTCCGGCGTCAGCTTCGTCAGCTTCACGCCCAGCTTGTCGAGGTGCAGCCGCGCCACCTTCTCGTCGAGGTGCTTGGGAAGGATGTAGACCTTCTTCTCGTAGGCCTTCGTGTTCGTGAAGAGCTCGATCTGCGCCATCACCTGGTTGGTGAACGACGCCGACATCACGAAGCTCGGGTGGCCGGTGGCACATCCGAGATTCAGTAGTCTTCCCTCGGCAAGGATCATCACGCTGTGGCCGTCGGGGAAGACGAACTCGTCGTACTGCGGCTTGATGTTGATCCGCGTGATCCCCTTCTTCTTCAGGCCGGCCATGTCGATCTCGTTGTCGAAGTGGCCGATGTTCCCGACGATCGCCTTGTCCTTCATCTTCGCCATGTCGTCGACGGAGATGATGTTCTTGTTCCCGGTCGCGGTGATGAAGATGTCCGCCGTGGTGAGCACGTCCTCCATCGTCGTCACCTGGAAGCCCTCCATCGCCGCCTGCAGCGCGCAGATCGGGTCGATCTCGGTGACGACGACGCGCGCCCCCTGGCCGCGGAGCGCCTGCGCGCACCCCTTCCCGACTTCACCGAAGCCGAAGACGACGCAGAGCTTCCCGGCGAGCATGACGTCGGTGGCGCGATTGAGGCCGTCGATCACCGAGTGCCGGCAGCCGTAGATGTTGTCGAACTTCGACTTCGTGACCGAGTCGTTGACGTTGATCGCCGGGAAGAGGAGCGTCCCCGCCTTCATCATCTCGTAGAGGCGGTGCACGCCGGTCGTCGTCTCCTCGGTGACGCCCTTGATGTCCTTCGCGACC
>DATAIS010000128.1:0-23182 GCA_036262535.1 Gemmatimonadaceae bacterium
GCGCATCGGCACATCGAGCCTCCGGCGGCGGGCGCAGCTCCTCGCGCTGCGTCCCGACCTCGAGGTCGTCGAGCTGCGTGGCAACGTGCCGACGCGCGTTCGCAAGGTCGATGACGGCCAGGTCCACGGGGCGATCCTCGCCGCGGCCGGGCTCCACCGCCTCGGTGCGCATCAGCGGATCGCCGGCTACCTCGACGCGCCGCTCTGGCTCCCCGCCGCGGGGCAGGGCGCGATCGCTGTCCAGGGTCGCGCGGATGATGCGGAGCTGCGCCCGGTGCTCGAGTCGCTCGATCACCCGGCGACGAGGACCGCGATCCGCGCCGAGCGAGCCTTTCTCGCGGCGCTCGAGGGGGGGTGCCAGGTTCCCATCGGCGCGCTCGCCGTCGAGCGGGAGGGACAGTGGACGTTGTACGGCATGATCGCCGACATCCGCGGCAAGACGGTCGTCCGCGCCGATCACCACATGGACCCGCGCGCGCCGGAGGACACCGCCGAGCGGCTGGCGTCCATCGTCAGGCTGCGCGGCGGAGAGGAGATCCTGGAACAATTGCGCGAAGAGAACGAGCTGCCGAAGCCACAACCGGAATAGCCGGTCGTCGGAGGACGAGCGAGGCCATGACGCGAAGACCGATCGCCTTCGTCGCGCTTCTTGCAGTCGCGACGTCCGTGCGTGCCCAGGAGGCGCCGGCTTCGCCGGCCGGGCTCGGGTATCACCGGCCTCGCTGGAAGTGGCGGGATGCGTCGCCTCCGCGCGTGGGCATGCGTGCCTTCGGTCACGGCATCGGCGTTCGCGTCGGTTTCTGACGCGCACGCGGAGTTAGATTTCCGCGCCATGTCAGGCTTCCCCTCGTACCGTCCGCGGCGGCTTCGCCGCACGGAGGCGCTGCGCCGTCTCGTGCGCGAGACGCGGCTCGATCCGGCGCCGCTCGTGCTGCCGCTCTTCGTGCGGTCTGGCAACGGCGTTCGCCTGCCGGTCGAGTCGATGCCGGGCTGCTTCCAGACGTCGGTGGACGAGCTCCTGAAGGATGCCGCCAACGCCCGCGAAGCGGGCGTTGGCGGCGTGCTGCTCTTCGGGATCCCGGACACGAAGGACGCGACGGGGAGCTCGGCGTGGGACGAGCGTGGGCCGGTGCAGGAGGCAATCCGCGCGCTCAAGCGCGACGTCCCCGAGATCGTCGTCATCACCGACGTCTGCATGTGCGAGTACACGGATCACGGGCACTGCGGCGTGCTGAAGGGCGGCGAGGTGGACAACGACGCGACGCTCGAGCTGCTCGCGCGCGAGGCGCTGTCGCACGCGCGCGCCGGCGCTGACATGGTGGCGCCGAGCGACATGATGGACGGCCGCGTCGGCGCGATCCGCGACGCGCTCGACGACGAGGGTTTCCCGCACGTGCCGATCATGGCGTATTCGGCGAAGTTCGCCGGGCCGTTCTACGGCCCCTTCCGCGACGCCGCGGAGAGCGCGCCGAAGTCCGGGGATCGCCGTGGCTATCAGATGGACGCGGCGAACGCCGACGAAGCGGTGCGCGAGGCGATGCTCGACATCGACGAAGGCGCCGACATCCTGATGGTGAAGCCGGCCGGTCCGTTCCTGGACGTGATCCACCGCGTGAAGAGCGCGACCCGGTATCCCGTCGCCGCGTACCAGGTGAGCGCGGAGTACGCTATGATTCAGGCGGCCGCGGAGCGCGGCTGGATCGACGGCGAGCGCGTGATGCTCGATTCGCTGCTCGCGATCCGGCGCGCCGGCGCCGACATCGTCATCACCTATTTCGCGACCAGGGCCGCGCCGCTGCTGCGCGGCTGATCCCGGTCGATTCCGGCGTGCGCGATCCGCGCCGCCCGACGGAGCACCCGAATGCGGTATCGCACTTTCCCCGGCACGTCGATCGAAGTCAGCGAAGTCGGCTTCGGGACGTGGACCCTCGCCACCGGCTGGTGGGGAGACAAGAGCGACGAGGAGGCGGTCGCGATGCTGCGCCGCGCCTACGATGATCACGGCATCACGTTCTTCGACGCCGCCGACAGCTATGGCAACGGCCGTAGCGAGACCCAGCTCGCGAAGGCGTTCGGCGGGATGCGCGACAGGGTCGTGATCGGGACCAAGGTCGGCTACGACATCTACGATGAGGCGGCGCGCACGGCGCGGCGCGGGCAGAGCGAGCTGCCGCAGCGCACCGACGAGAAGTACCTGCGCCTGGCAGTGGATCGCTGCCTCGAGCGGCTCGAGACCGACTACATCGACGTGCTCCAGATCCACAACGTGAAGATGGAGCATGTCCACCAGCGCGAGCTCTGGGCGACGCTGCGCGCGCTGAAGAAGGAAGGGAAGATCCGCGCCTGGGGCGCCGCGTTCGGTCCCGCGATCGGCTGGCTCTACGAGGCGGTGGATCTCGTCGAGCGCGAGCCGGACATCGACACCATCCAGATGATCTGGAACGTCATCGAGCAGCACCCGGGGACGGCGATGATCGAGGCGGCGAAGCGTCACGCCCCGAACTGCTGCTTCAACATCCGCGTCACGCACGCCTCGGGGATGCTCGAGGGGAAGTACACCGAGGACACCGTCTTCGCGGACAGCGATCATCGGCGGCATCGGCCGCGGTCGTGGCTGATCAACGGGCTGAAGAAGATCCGCACGCTCGACTTCCTCACCGAGCGCATGACGCTCGGCCAGGCGGCGCTCAAGTGGCTGCTCGCCGAGCCGCGCGTGGTGACGACGCTGCCCAACATCTACGACGACCAGCAGCTCGACGAGTTCGCCGCGGCGAGCGACCAGCCCGATCTCACGCCAGCACAGCTCGAGCGCGTCGCCGAGCTCGCGGCGCAGAACTTCGGCGTCGAAGAAGACCCCATGGTCTATAAGGGGGAAATGATTCGGCCTGGCGGCCGCTATAACGACGTCGGGCCGGCTATGACACGGCAACGAGCGACCAGCGTGCGCGCATGATCAACGCCTGGCGCGACCTGCCGCCGGGACCGCACCCGCCGGACCTGGTCACCGCCGTCGTCGAGATTCCCCGCGGAAGCCGTAACAAGTACGAGCTCGACAAGGAGTCGGGGCTGCTCAAGCTGGACCGCGTGCTCTACTCGGCGGTCCATTATCCCGGCGACTACGGCTTCATCCCGCGCACGCTGCACGAGGACGGCGATCCGCTCGACGTGCTCGTGCGGCTGAACGAGCCGACCTTCCCCGGCTGCCAGATCGAGGTGCGTCCGATCGGCGTGCTGAAGATGCTCGACAAGGGGGAGCCCGACGACAAGGTGCTCGCGATCCCGGCGCAGGACCCGTTTCACGCCGAGTACTTCGACATCGCGGACATCCCGCAGCATTATCTGAAGGAGATCGAGCACTTCTTCCACATCTACAAGGACCTCGAGGGGAAGCGTGTCGAGATCCTCGGCTGGGGGAAGAGCGACGTGGCGATGCAGGTGGTGACGGAATCGATCGAGCGTTACGCGGCAGCCTACCTCAAGCACGGACCCTGAACCGCAGCTGCCAGCTGCCAGCTGCCAGCTGCCAGCTCCCTCTTTTCCCTGCACAACGATGCGTGACTCACTACGGCATTTCACGGCTGAGTTCATCGGCACCTTCGCCCTCGTCTTCCTCGGCGGCGCGGCGATCATGATGACGAAGAACCCGGGCACCGGCGCGGGGCTGGTGGAGGTCGCGCTCGCGCACGGGTTGATCCTCGCCGTGATGGTCTCGGCGACGATGCGCGTCTCGGGGCACCTCAATCCCGCGGTGACGCTCGGCTTCCTGGCGACGCGGCGCATCGAGCCGATCATGGCCGGGATCTACATCTTCGGGCAGCTGCTCGGCGCGGTGGTGGCGGCGTATGCGCTGCGCGGGCTGCTCCCCGACATGCTCGTGACGGCGACGCGGATCGGCGGGCAGTCGGTGGCGCTCGACGTCAGCTTCACTCAGGCGGTGATCCTCGAGGCGATCGCGACGTTCTTCCTCGTCTGGGTGGTATTCGGAACGGCGGTCGACACGGCCGCGCCGAAGATCGGCGGACTCGGGATCGGCTTCACGCTGGCCGCGGCGATCCTCGGCATCGGCCCGCTCACCGGGGCGTCGCTCAACCCCGCGCGGTCATTCGGACCTGCAGTGGCGAGCAACGTCTTCGAGGGACAGCTCGTGTACTGGATCGGTCCGATCATCGGCGGCGTGCTCGCGGCGCTGCTCTACGACCGGCTGTTCATCCCGCGCTCGCCGGAGCCACCGGATCACGGCGCGGTGCGGCCGAAGAACCGCTGACGGTCGGCGCACCGGCCGCCCGCCGCGAGTTCAGAACGCGACGGTCGTCCGCAGGGTGATCGCGCGGCCGGTGCCGTGGGCGATCGTCTTGTACTGGCTCATGAAGTCGCGATAGAGCCGGTCGAAGGCGTTGCGCACCGAGAGGTCGACTGTCGCGACGCCGCGGGGCGTCGGGAGGGACGTGCCGGCCCCGAGGTTCACGAGCGAATATCCGCCCGTGCCGACGTCGCCGGCGGCGAGCCGCCGCTGGGCGGCGACCGTCTCCCCGCCAACCATCAGATAGAGCGTCCGCGCGCGGCCGAGCGAGGGTCGCTCGAGGCGCAGCTCGTACGTCGCGCGGAGCGGTGGGATGAAGGTGAGCGGCTCGCCGAGCGCGAGGTTCTGTCCGCGGGTGTAGTCCGCGGTGGTGCGAAGGCGCAGGGCCGGGTGCGGGCGGAAGACTCCGCTGGCCTCGAAGCCGCGCAGCCGCGCATCGCCCTGCGCGTGCGCGAGGGTGTCGAGCTCGCGCCCGGGCCCGCCCGCCGGGCGCAGGTAGATGTAGTCGTGGATCGAGTTCACGAACGCTCCGAACTCGAGATTCGCTGTGCGGGTGAGCATGCGCAACGCGACGTCGACGTTGAGCGACGACTCGACGCCGAGCGTCGGATCGCCGCGCTCGAAGGCGCGCGTTCCCTCGTGGTAGCCATTGGCGAAGAGGTCGGAGCTGGAAGGAGCACGGAAGCCGCGGCCGACGTTGAGCACGAGCGCCGCGGGCTCCGACAGGCGATAGAGCAGGCCGACGTTGCCCGTGACCGCGTGCCACCGACGCGCCGTCGCGCGAAGGCGCAGGACCGGGTCGTCGGAGACGGCGAGCCGCCGGGCGTCGAAGCGCAGCCCCGCCGAGAGGCCTAACGGCCCGGCGTCGCCCTGCTCGAAGACGTAGACGCCGAGGCTCTGCGAGCGGCTCGACGGGATCAGGGTCTCGCGCCCGAACTTCTCGAACTCGTCGCCGAGCGCGGAGATGCCGATCGTGCCGCTCACTCCCAGCAGCGGCGGGTGGTGCACGTTGACGTGCCCGGTGCGAGTCGTCGCCAGCAGCCCGAGCGCCACGTAGCCCGCGCCCACGCTGTCGTACTCGCGGCGGCGGTTGCGCTCCCATCCGAGCGCGCCTTCGACTCGCGTCTCGCCCCGCATGACCGTTGCACGCAGCGCCAGGCGCCGCTCGCGGATGAGCTGGTGCCCCGTGAACCCCGGAAAGGCGCGGGGGTCCTCGTAGATCTCGATCCGCTCGTCGCGGTCGGCGATCGACGCCGCGATCGAGCCGTTCGTGGTCCGCCAGCCGACGATGCCATCGACATTGCGCGTGAGGTTGCCCGTGTTCTCGAGGAGCGTGGCCGGGGTGCGGACGTCCCGCGTCCCTCGCCGCGTCGCGGACACCCGGGTGCCAAGTCGCCCCACGGCGCTCTCGAGGGCGAGCGTTCCGTCGACCGCCCCCGGGTTCGCGCCGAGCGCGGCGACCAGCTGGCCGCGGAGGAACGGATCGATCCCGATGGCGTCGGGGAGCGGCGCACGAACGATGTTGATCACGCCACCGAGGGCGTCGGAGCCGTAGAGCACGCTCGCGGGGCCACGCAGGACCTCGATCCGGTCGGCGGCGACCGTTTCGACGTTCGGGGAGTGGTCCCCTCCCCACTGCTGCGTCTCGAGGCGCTGTCCATCGTCGAGGACGACGACGCGATTGGAGCTGAGGCCGCGGATGACGGGCTTGCCGATCCCCGTCGACATGCTGAGGCTGCGCACGCCGGGAAGCGCCGCGAGCGTCTCGCCCACGGACGCGCCCTGCGACGTTCGCAGGCTCGCGCCCTCGAGGATGCTCGTCGGCTGCGGCGAGGTGAGAGCGCTGGTGGCGACGGTCGTCGCCGTGACCTGCACCGGGGCGAGGTCGACGTGCGATGGGGTGAGCGACGCGTCGAAGGCGGTCAGCGGCGGCGCGACGTCGATGCGGCGCACGACGGCCGCGTAGCCGATGCGGGAGACGACGATGCTGTGCGCCCCCGGGGCGACGGTCGCGATCCGAAACCTGCCGTCGGCGTCCGTGACGGTGGCGCGTTGCGCCTCAAGGAGCCGCACGCGCACGTCCGCGAGCGGCCGTCCCACGGCGTCGGTGATCCGCCCGTGCAGCCCGGCACCGGACTGGGCGAGCAGCCCGGTCTCCGGAAGCGCGATCAGCGCGGCGGTGAGAGAGAGGACGGAAAAAATGCGCATGGCCACACAATAAATTTAGTATGGCCTAAATATTGGTTTAGCCCCACCAATATGTCAAGGGCCGGCAGCGCCGCTGCCGGCCCGAACAAGGGACGCGTGTCGTCAGGAGGTCCGGCGAAGGACGAGCGAGGCGTTGATACCGCCGAAGCCGAAAGAGTTGGTGAGCACGTGCGCGACGCGCGCCTCCCGTCCCCCGCCTCTGATGTAGTCGAGGTCGCAGGCGGCGTCGGGGGCCTCGAGGTTGACCGTCGGCGGCAGCCACTCGCCGGCGATCGCCTGGGCGCAGATCGCGGTCTCGATCGCCCCCGACGCGCCTAACGCGTGGCCGTAGTAGCCCTTCGTGCCGCTGAGCTGGAGGCGCGGGGCGTGGTCGCCGAAGACGCGCTTGATCGCCAGCGTCTCGGTCGGGTCGTTGAGCGGCGTCGAGCTGCCGTGCGCGTTGACGTAGTCGATCTCGTGCGGCTGGACGGAGGCGTCGTCGAGCGCGCGCTGCATCGCCTTCGCCGCCTGCGCGCCCCCGGGAAGGGGCGCCGTCATGTGGTGGGCATCGTTCGAGGAACCATATCCCAGGATTTCGGCGTAGATGCGCGCGCCGCGCGCGACGGCGCGGTCGTACTCCTCCAGCACCAGCACCGCAGCCCCCTCGCCCATGACGAACCCGTCGCGATCCTTGTCGAAGGGCCGCGATGCGTGCGCCGGGTCGTCGTTGCGCGTCGACATCGCGCGGATGAGCGCGAAGGCGCCATAACACAGCGGCGCGAGCGGCGCCTCGGCGCCACCGGCGAGCATGACGTCCGCGTAGCCGTCGCGGACCTGACGGAAGGCGTCGCCGATCGCGATCGTCCCCGACGCGCAGCTCATCGCGTTGGTGCTGTTGACTCCCTGGACGCCGAACTCGATCGCGACGTTGCAGCTCGCCGCGCCGCCGAAGACCGCGAGCGCGAGCAGTGGATCGACGCCGCGCAGCCCCTGCTGGAGGAAGTTCGCGAGCTGCCCCTCGGCGTATGCCACGCCGCCCAGCGCCGTCCCCATCATCGCGCCGACGCGCTCGCGGTCCTCGCGCGCGAGGTCGAGCCGGGCGTCGTCGATGGCGAGCCGCGCGCTCGCGACGGAGAGCTGGCCGAAGCGGTCGAGGCGCTTCGCCCGCTTCGCCTCCATGTGGTCGCCGGGAACGAAGTCGGGGATCTCGGCGGCGGTGTGGCTGCGGAAGATCGAGGGATCGAAGCGGGTCAGCGTTCCGACGGCCGAGCGGCCGGCGTGAAGGCCGTCCCAGAGTCCGCGCTCGCCGGTGCCGATCGGAGTGACGGCGCCGATGCCGGTGATCGCGACCCGGCGGCGCTGGAAGGTGATCATCGAGACTGCTCCTCAGCGAGGTCGTAGGCGTCGGGACGTCGCTCGGCGGCCCGCGAGAGGCCGTCGAGCGTGCGCGACGCGATGCCATGAACGAAGACGGGACCGATCACCGCCACCGCGGCGAAGCGGCCGACGAGAGGCCATCGTGGCCCGTCCCAGACGTGCACGATGCGGACGTGCGTTCCCTGCGCGAGCTCCTCGAACTCCCACGCCACGTCCATACCGGTCGTGATACCCCCGATGTGCCTGAAACGGATCAGGGGCGCGGCGGTTCCCGCGCCGGGGGCCGCCACCTCCATCTCGGATTTCCACCACGTTGGCCAGTTCAGCGGGCCGAAGGGGCGGTTCGCCGACATCACGACGATGCCTCCGCCGTCCGGCGCGCGCTGCTCGAAGCGCACGAACCGGTAGTGCGGCAGGTGCTCGGGCCAGCGCACGACGTCGCGCGCGAGCTCGAAGACGCGAGGCAGCGGCGCGCGGACGAACCGCTCGTCCACCGTCGTCATCGCGCGCCCCGCGGGAAGGGGACCGAGCGCCGTCATGCGGGCGCCGCGGCGCGCGCCGGTGGCCATGATGCGGTCACGCGCCACCCCGCGTAGCGCGTCACCATCGGACGGACTCCGGTCGCCTGCACGACGTGGTCGCGAAGCTCCGCGGCGGTGAAGCCGCGCAGGACGGAGACGACGCCATCGTGGCGGCTCACCGGGTGGAAGCGCAGCGGGAAGGACGCGAGCCAGATCCCCGCCGCGGCGAGCCAGCTCCGCACGAGGTCGCTCACGATCACGCGCTCGCGCGCGACGCGGTGCAGCTCGCGCAGCACCTCCGCGATCCGATGCTCCGGGAAGTGATGGAGCAGCTGCGAGCAGACGACGACGTCCACGCTGCCTGACTCGAGGGGGAGCGCGCGGACGTCGGCGCAGAGCGCCTCGTCGAGCCGGCTCGCGGCGGCGGCGACGAGGGGCGCGGCGGCGTCGACGCCGATCAGCGTCAGCCGGACGCCATGCCGTGAGGCGAGGACGCGCGCCGCGCAGGGGATGTCGGCCGCGCCCGTTCCAGCGTCGAGGAGCGTCATCCGCGCGCCGCGATGCGCGGCGAAGACCGGCTCGAGCTCGCGCAGCACCGCGCGCGTGCCGCCGAAGAGCGTGTTCGCGCGCGCGACGTCGGCGAGTGAACGGTGGCGGAGCGCCGGCGCGACGTCGGGGCCGTCGAGGATCTCGACGCCGTGGCGGCGGGCGGGAGTCATCGGCGTCGCCACGCGCCTAACGCTCGAGCTGGGCGTAGCCGCCGCGGTAGTAGAGCAGGGGGCGGTCGTCGCTGTTCTCGCCGCGCTCGACTTCGCCGATGACGATCTCGTGGTCCCCCGTCTGGTGCCGGGCGACGATCTCGCACTCCAGCCAGGCGAGCGCGCCGCCGAGCAGGGCGACGCCGTACTCGCCCCGCTCGTAGCCGATGCCGTCGAAGCGGTCGCACTTCGCGGCGAATCGGCGCGACAGCGCCTCCTGGTCCGCGGCGAGGATGCTGACGCCGAAGTGCGTCGCGCGGTCGATCACCGGCCGGATCGACGCCTCGTCGTCGATGCAGACGAGGACGAGAGGCGGATCGAGGCTCACCGAGCTGAATGCGCTCACCGTCATGCCGTGGTCGCGCCCTTCCGCATCGCGCACGGTGACGACGGTGACGCCGCTCGCGAAGCGGCCGAGGATCGCGCGGAAGGCATCCGGGTCGACGCTCATGCGGAGGCGAGGAACAGGCGTGCGAGATACGACGGCCGCAGCACTTCCCGCGGCGGGACGAAGTCTCCGGTGACGCCGACGAGCAGGTCGGCCATGTCCTTCCGCCGCGAGAGCACGCGCGCGGCGCGCTCGAACAGGGGCGGGAACCCGACGGCGAGCCCGATCAGCCGCTCGACCTTCCACTTCCCGCCGAAGGTGTGGCGGCGCGCGCGATCGTACGCGGCGAGCGCCGTGCGGTGCGCATGCGGCGAGCGCGCGGCGATCGCCTCCACGGCGTACGGCGCGAGCAGCTCGGCGCCGCGGAGCGCCGCGAAGATCCCCTCGCCGGTGAAGGGGTCGAAGAAGTCGGCGGCATCGCCGACGAGCGCGGCGCCATCCGCCCATGCCCGCCGCGAGCTCGCGGCGAAAGGCCCGGTCGCGCGCACCGGCGTCGCGCGCCGCGCACCGGCGAAGCGCGGCGCGAGCTGCGGCCGCGCGGCGAGGAACTGCTCGAAGCACGCGACCGGTCCCCCCGCGAGCGCCCGGGTACCCGCGGGAACGACCACCGCGACGTTGACGAGGCCGTTGCCGACGCTCGCCAGCCCGACGTACCCGTCGGCGTCCACGTGCATCTCGCCGACGTCGCCGACTCCGGCGACGCCCTCGTAATGCGCGACGAGCGCGACGCGTCGCGGCCAGCGCGCCTGCCTCGCGACTCCGAGCCGCCGCGCGACGACGGACCGCAGCCCGTCGGCGCCGATCACGAGCTCCGCGCCAAGCGTGCGCTCGCCGCCCGCGCCCCGCTCGCCGGCGACGCGCACGCCGGCGACCCTGCCCGACGCGTCGCGGACGAGGTCGAGCACGCGCGAGCGCTCCTCGACGCGCGCGCCGGCGCCCCGCGCTGCGTCGATGAGGATGGGATCGAGCGTGGTGCGCGGCAGCGCGAGGCCGCGGTCGCGATGCGGCCGCCAGCCATGATCGGCGGCGAAGCGTCCACGAATCGTCGTCCCGCTCGGCGCGCGCACGTCCATCCCGGCGAGCTGCGCCGCGCCCGAGCGCTCGATGGTCTCGAGCACGCCCATCTCGTCGAGGATGCGCGATGCCTGCGGGCTCAGGTACTCGGAGCAGGGCTTCGGCCGGGGGAAGCGCGCGCGGTCGAGGACGAGCGTGTCGATCCCGGCGCGTGCCAGCCACCAGGCCGTCGCACTCCCCGCCGGCCCCGCGCCGACGACGATCACCCGTGCAGCGTTCTCAGCTCGCATGTCCCAACAAAACGTCGTTCAGTCGGCGAAGCCGACTGAACGCGCCGAGGTATCGCCAGTGCGGACGAGGGAGACGCAGGACGCTCGCCGCCCGCATCAGCAGGGGCAGGATCGGCGAGCGCGAGTCCGCCGAGAACATGAATCGCGGATGCGACGCCGCGAAGCGCGCGAGCCGCGCGACCACCGCGTCGAAGGAAAGCTCGGGCGCGAAGTAGAACGTCGGGTCGAGCAGCGGATCTTCGCTCGCGACGAGCCCGTCGGCGACGGCGATGCGATGCAGCGTCGTGCCCGGGTACACGCGGAGCCCGACCGTGAGGTAGACCGCGTCGCCGCGGCGCAGCCGCTCGCCGGCGAAGCGAAGAGTCTCCTCGAGCGTCGCCATCGTCTCGCCCGGTCCGCCGACGAGGAAGATCCAGAGCGAGCGCATCCCGGCTCGCTCGACACGCTCGGCGGCCGCGCGAACCGTCGAGGCGGTGAACCCCTTCTGCAGCTTATCGAGCACCGCATCGCTCGCGCTCTCGGCGGTGATGCCGAGTGCGGTGAAGCCGGCGCGGCGCATCGCGCCGAGGAGGTCGGGAAAGGCCGCGGCGGGGGTGAAGTTCGTCGTCTCGAGCGTCACGCGCATGTCACGCCGCGCGATCGCGGCACAGACCTCGTGCGCGTGCCCCGGCGGCGAGTTGAAGGTCGAGTCGACGAAGTCGAAGTGCGCCACGCCGTGCGCGCGGAGCTCCGCCATTTCATCTGCTACCGAGCCGGCCTCCCTGAGCCGGTAGCCCCACCCTTCGACGTTGCGGTAGGTGCAGTAGACGCACTTGTAAACGCAGCCGCGCTTGGTCTGGATCGGCACCGTCGCGCCGAGCCGCTCGTAGCGCGCGAGGTCGAACCAGCGGTGGAGCATCGGACGGGGAAGCGCGTCGAGATCCGCATCCTCCCCCGGTGGCGTGAAGACGATCTCGCCCGCGCGGCGACGGACGAGGCCCGGGATGTCGCCGGGCTCCCTCCCCGCGGCGAGCTCGCCGACGAGTGCCGCGCTCGCCCGCTCGCCATCGCCGGCGACCGCGTAGTCGACGCCGAGCGCGTCGAAGAGCGCCGCCGGTGCGACTCCGAAAGCGGCGCCGCCGGCGAGCACGGTCGCGCGGGGAGCCGCCGCGCGCAACGAACGCAGCACCGCCGCTGCCTCCGGCGTGTAGTGGCGCAGCGCGATCGCGTCGCTGTTGTCGATGTTGCGTACCGAGACGCCGACGATGTCGGGATCGTGCTCGACAGCCGCGGCAGCTGCCGCGCGCTCCGGGTCGCGCGCGAACATGAGGTCGACGACGCGCACGTCGCAGCCCGACGCCTCCAGCGCCGACGCGACGCAGCCGAGGCCGTTAGGCACCACGGGGTAGGGCGCGCGCTCGCGATTCGCGCTCACGAGCAGCACGCGCGGTCCTCCCGTCATCGCACCCGTGCGTACTGGTCGGCGTCGAGAAAGAGGACGTCCTGCCGCACGTCGAGACGGAAGGTCGCCGCGCCGGAGCCGGGGGGGAGCCACGTCACCGTGAGCAACCCGTTCGCGACACGCCACTGCGCGACACCGACGACGACGTCGTAGATCCCCTCGGTCAGGTTCCAGGCGCGTACACTGCGGATGGCGCTGCCATCGGAGCGGAACTCCCAGGTCGTCCGCGACTCGTGGAGGTCGCCATCGGTGCCCTGGAGGTAGATGACGTGCGTCCAGCTCCCGACGAGGAGCGCCTGGGGCGTCGTGCCGCCGCCGGTGCCCCCGGTGACGCCCGTGCCCTTCGCGCCGCTCCCCGGTGGGGGGGCGGAGATGACCTCGACCCCGGCGCAGGCGGCAGCCGTGGCGCAGAGGGCGAGGACGAGGGCGGAGCGGGCGGGACCCATGTCTATCTAGTTGGCTGGCGGGCCGGTCGTTCGCAATCCCTCGGGGGCGGGCGCCGCCGCCGCCGGGGCTAGTGTCGCAGCATCAACTCGGCGACGCCGAGCGCGGTTCCGGCGCCGCCGACGGTCGCGAGGAGGTTCACGACGTCGTTGCCGAGCCCGCGCACCCCTCCCGCGTAGCGCGTGCGGGAGCCGCAGCTGTGAACCCGGCGCTCGGTGTGCATGCCGCAGCCCTGACAGCGACGGCGCTCCTGGACGCTCCCACCGAGCGCCGTGTCGAGGAGCGCGCCCGCTACCCCGCCGCAGAACGCGGCCGCGGCCACGATCAGCGCGGTGCTCCGCGCGCCGGGACCGTCGAGGCGCTCGAAGAGGAGCCATCCGAGGATTGCGATCACCGCTGCGCCGGCGACGAGGCCGAGCGTGCCGCGAACCGTGACGCCGCCACTCGTGCCGGCCGGGACCTTCTTCCAGCTCCAGACCGCGCGCGGTGTCCCGCCCCAGAGCGTCCCGACCTCGGTCGCCCACGTGTCCGCCGACGAGGCCGCGAGCGCGCCGACAGCGGCTGCTTCCAGGCTGATGCCCGGATGGAGGACGGCCGTGACCGCGGCGACCGCGAAGGCGCTGCCATTGGCGAGCACCTGTGCGGCGTCGCGTGCCCCCGACTTCTCGACGATCGCCGCCGTGCGGCGCGCCTTACGGTCGGCGCCAAGCCGTGTCAGCGTCGCCGAGAGCACGAAGTAGCTCACCAGCAGGATGCCATGCACCCAGCCCGCCGCGACGGCGATCGCTCCGAGAAGCGTCGCGGCGGCGACGCCGCTCGGCGACAGCGTCCGCGCGCGCCACGCGGCGAGGGCGACGGCGAGTGCGAGGAGCAGCCCCGCGAGGACGCGGGCGGTCAGTCGTCTCGAGGCTCGCGCCTTCCGCCGCCGCGGAGTGTGCGCTCGATGCGCGCGCGAAGCGACGCCGGCGCCGGCTCGTGCCGGCGGCAGGCGTGCAATGCGCGAAGGAAGGCGCGCTCGTGATTCGCCCGCGACCGACAGTCACCGCAGATCGCCATGTGCTCGCGAATCCAGGCCTCGTCGCCGGGTGGCAGCTCGCCGTCCATGTGCTCGTAGAGCCGGGCCATCACGGCCGCGCACGCTGGCTCCGTCTTCGGAGTGTCACTCACTGTGCGGACGTGGATGCTGAATCTGGCGGATGGCACGGATGGGCGCGAGGAATGTGCGGCCCTGTACCGGGGCTGACAAGTCAGCACGGCGCTGCCAAGGCTCAACCATGCCAGACCACCTGCGGTTCCCACGCGGAGCCACCCCCGCGCTTGTTTGGAGCCGTCTGTCCCGTTTAGCTTGGCAGGCTACCATCGGGAACACATGGCAGACACCACCGTCGACGCGCTTCTCCCCCTCAGCTTCCTGGAAGCCGTCCGCAACGTCGACACCCCTGAGGGGGATTACGACGCCGAGTACGTGGCCGAGCTCCGCAACAAGCGGCTCGGCCTGAGCGACACCGTCTACACGCAGATCAAGCGGTACGGCGATTTCGCGCGCCGCGGCATCCGTCCGCCGTTCGACGAGGCGGTCGCGCTCGCCAAGCTGATCGGCCGCCGCCCCGACGCGGTCGCCGTCTTCCGTGCCGCGGGCCGATACATCGCGCGCGAGTCGTACCTCACGATCTCCGCGTTCGCGCGGCGGATGATTCACATCCTCCCTTCGCTGCTGGCGCGGCCGCTCGCCTACGCGCGCGCGAAGCGCATCATGAGCCATTACCTCGACGGCAAGGTGACGCGCGTCGGGCCGTACCTGCACCTCGAGGTGCCGCGCTCGGTCACCTTCGGCACAGCGCCGGATGCGGTGGGGTGCGCGTACTACGAGGCGGCATTCAAGGAGCTGCTGCGTCTCCTCGTGAGCAACGCGGGCACCGTCGAGCACGTGCACTGCGTGTCGCGCGGCGATCAGGTCTGCGAGTGGCGCGCCGAGTGGCGTCCGGGCATCCGCGGCAGCGCCCCGGCGGCCTGACGACATGCTCACGCCCCAGTCGCTGCCGCGCTTCCAGCGCGCGATCGCCGAGGCGGGCGTGGACGGCTGGCTGCTCTATGACTTCCGCGGGCTCAACCCGGTCGCGGCCGGCATCCTCGCCCGGACCGGGATGGCGACGCGGCGGGTGTTCTGCCTCGTGCCGAAGGGCGGCGTGCCGGTCGCGATCACCCACGCCATCGAGCAGGTGCCGTGGGAGAACTGGCCGCGCGACTGGACGAAGCACGTCTACTCGTCGTGGCGCACTCTCGAGGCGACGCTCGCCTCGGTGGTGAAGGGGAAGCGTGTCGCGATGGAGTACTCCCCCGGCGACGCGGTGCCGTACGTCGACTACATCCCCGCGGGGGTGCTCGACATGGTGCGCGCGGCGGGGGCGGAGGTCGTGTCCTCCGGCGAGCTCGTCTCGAAGATCTACGCCGTCTGGACTCCGGAGCAGCGGGCGTCGCACGAGCGTGCCGCCGAGGTCGTGTCGCGCATCGCCCACGAGGCGTTCGCCCGTGCCGGCGACGCGGCGCGCGCCGGCCGTCCGCTCACCGAGTACGAGCTCGCCGAGTGGATCCGCGGCGAGTTCGCGCGCGATGGGCTCGAGACCGACCACGGGCCGAGCGTGTCGGTCGGCGCGAACGCGGCCAATCCCCACTACGAGGCCGATGCGGGGAACGCGAGCCGGATCGAGCGCGGGCAGGTGCTGCTCATCGACCTCTGGGCGCGCGAGAAGGCGCGGGAAGGGCGCGAGGCGGGCGTCTACGCCGACCAGACGTGGATGGGAACGTTAGGCGAGCCGTCGCCCCGGGCGCGCGAGGTCTGGCAGGCGATCCGCGACGCGCGCGACGCGGCGATCGCGCTGCTGCGGAAGCGCGTCGAGGGGGGCGCGGCGGTGCGCGGCGGCGACGTGGACGACGCGTCGCGCGCGGTCATCGTCGAGCGCGGCTTCGGCGACGCCTTCACGCACCGCACCGGTCACTCGATCGATGCACGCTCGCTTCACGGCAGCGGGCCCCATCTCGACAACCTCGAGACGCGCGAGGAGCGGACGCTCCTCCCCGGCGTCGGCTTCTCGATCGAGCCCGGGGTCTACGTGCGCGGGGAGATCGGGATGCGCACCGAGGTCAACGCGCTCGTCGGCGAGGGCGAGCTGCTCATCACCCCGCGCGAGATCCAGCGCGAGCTCATCGTCGTCTGAGTGGCGCGACGAACGCCGCGCCGGGCGCTAGTCGTCCGCGCGCGAGGGGCTGCCGCCGGGGCTCCCGGGGCCGGGAGCGAACACGAAGGGGAAGACGACCTGCTCGACGGCGAAGGGCCCGCGCTCGAAGCGCCACTGGCGCGCGGCACGCGCGAGGCAGGTGGTGACCTCCTTCACGCCGTCGCCGCTGAGGCTCGTCGCGGCCACGGTCACCGAGTCGACGCGCCCCGTGGGCAGGATCGTCAGCTCGAGCTCGAGGTGGCCGGTGAGCGCGGGGTTCCGGCGGAGGCCTTCGTCCTGGTAGCAGCGGCGCACGTCGGAGGCGTGACGCAGCACCGTCGCCCGCACTTCTCCATCGGAGCGCAGCGAGTCGGTGTGCGAGGGTGCCGGCGCGGGGGCGGCGGCGAGCGCGACGGCGAGCAGCAGGACGGCAGGCATCACCAGATTGACGACGCCGCTCCCGCGCGGTCACCACGTGATTTCGTCACGCCGGACGGGCGGCGCGCGTCAGTTGCGTACCGGCCGCCGGGCGCGCGGCTTGCCAGTTCCGCTGCGCCTCCGCCACTCATGCTCCCGCCATTGGAACGCTCTCATCCCCGCATCCGCCGCGTCGTGCTGGCGCTCGGTGCGCTGCTGCTCGCGGCCGCCTGCCGCCGGACCGACGCGCACGAGCGCGATACGGCGCGCGTCGCTCGCGCGGCGGCGATCGCCACGACCGCCGGGCGCTACCGCACCGAACCGATCCCGGCACCAGGGAAGGTGACCGGCACGATCCGGGTCGGCGGCGACGTCCCCGCCGATACGGTCATCCACCCGACGAGCGACGCCGAGGTCTGCGGCAGCGCCCTCGCCGACGCATCGCTCGACCGCGGCGACGGAACGTTAGGCGGCGTCGTCGTCTGGCTCGAGGGGATCGCGGCCGGCAAGCCGATGCCGCTCGTCCGCCGCTACGACGTCACCAACGACCGCTGCATGCTCGTGCCGCGCGTCCAGGCCGCGGTCGTCGGTGGCACCCTCAACGTGCGCTCGCTCGACCGGGCGACGCACCGGACGCGCATCACCCGTGCCGGCGAATTCGACCCCCTCGCGATCGTCACCGAGACCGAGGACGGCCAGGTGGTGCCGGTCGAGCACGTCCTCGACGCGGCGGGCCCGCTCGAGCTGACCTGCGGCGCGCATCCCTGGACGCGCGCCTTCATCGCCGTCTTCGACCACCCCTACTTCGACGTCACCACCCGCGACGGCGCCTTCGAGCTCGACTCGGTGCCACCGGGGACGTACACGCTCAAGGTCTGGCACGAGAGATTCCCGACCACGGCGCGGCAGATCACGGTGCGCGGGGACGGGGCGGAAGTGGTCGACCTCGAGCTTCGTCGCTGACGCGGGAACGAGCAACGAGAACGGCCGGGCAACGAGAAACGAGCGGGTAAACGAGCAAGCCTTAACGAGCAAAACGAGCAAGGAGGCAACGTTGCTTCCCTTGCTCGTCTTGCTCGTTGCTCGTTCCTTGTTTACCTGCTCGTTCTCTTGTTGCCGGCAGCGTTTCCCTTGCTCGTTGAGCAGGGCTACACGCGCTCCCCGAGCGCATGGAGCCGAGCGTACGCTCCTCCCCGCGCGATGAGCGTGTCGTGTGATCCTTCCTCGACGATCAGCCCGCGGTCGAGCACGAGCACGCGGTCCGCGCGCCGCACGGTGCTCAGGCGGTGCGCGATGATCAGCGTCGAGCGGTTGCGGAGCAGGTCCTCCATCGCGCTCTCGACGAGCCGCTCGCTCTCCGTGTCGAGCGACGACGTCGCCTCGTCGAGGATGACGAGCGCGGGGTCCTTGAGGAAGACGCGCGCGATGGCGAGCCGCTGGCGCTGGCCGCCGGAGAGCTTGACGCCGCGCTCGCCGACGCGCGTGTCGTAGCCCTGCGGGAGCCGCTCGACGAATTCGTGGGCGTGCGCGGCGCGCGATGCGGCGACGATGCGCCCGTCGTCCACCGTGGCTTCGTCACCCGACACGGCATACGCGATATTCTCTCGCACCGTGCCGCTGAACAGCGTCGGCTCCTGCGGCACGAGACCGATCGCGCGCCGCAGGTCGCCGAGCGCGAGCGAGCGGATGTCGTGTCCGTCGAGGAGGATCCGCCCACCCGTTACATCCCAGAAGCGCGGCAGCAGCGACGCGATCGTCGTCTTCCCCGCGCCGCTCGCGCCGACGAGCGCCACCGTCTCGCCGGGCCGGATCTCCAAGCTGACGCCGCGCAGCACTTCGGTCAGCCCGGCAGCATACGAGAAGTGGACGCGGTCGAAAACGACGTGGCCGCGGACCGGGCGCGCCAGCGGCGCCGGCGTCGCGGGATCGGCGATCGTGGGCTCTATCTCGAGCAGGTCGAAGATCCGCTGCGCCGCGCCGACCGCTTCCTGATAGCTGCCGAAGAGCGAGGCCAGCGCTCCGACCGACGCGGCGACGGTGATGGCGTAGAGAAGGAAGCCGACGAGCGCGCCCGCGGTCAGTGCGCCCTCGAGCACGAGCCGGCCGCCCTGCCAGAGCACCGCCACGACCGCGCCGAAGGCGAAGAAGGTGATGATGCCGAAGAACATTCCCCGCAGCCGCGCGCGGCGCAGCGCCGACTTCACGACGTCGGTCAGCTGCGCGTCGTAGCGCGCGATCTCGGCGCTCTCGCTCGTGAAGCTCTGCACGACGCGGATCTGCGAGAAGGCCTCGGTCGCCGCCGCCATCGCCTCGGCGACCTTGTCCTGCACCCCCGTGCTCGCGCGCCTGAGCATCCGGCCGAAGACGAGCGCGACGCCGACCACAATCGGCACCATCGCGAGCGTCGTCGCCGTCAGGCGCGGATGGGTGAAGGTGAGCAGGGCGATGCCGCCGATGAGATACAGCACCTGCCGCAACAGCTCGGAGAGCTGGTGGCTGAGCACGGCCTGAAGGAGCGCGGTGTCCGCCGAGAGGCGGCTCGTCAGCTCCCCGCTTCGCCGCTCGGCGAAGAACCCGGGCGAGAGCCGCACCAGGTGCGCGAAGAGCTCCTTTCGCAGCGTGGCGATGACGCGCTCGCCGGTCGCGCTGAGCAGGTAGACCTGGACGTAGTTGAGCAGCGCCTGGAGCGCGAACGCGGCGAGGAGGAGCAGCGCGATCCTGTCGAGCCGGCGCGTGCTTCCCTCGACGAAGGCCGCGTCGAGGAGGTGCTGGACGACCTTCGGGAACGCGAGGCCGATCGCTGCGCTGAGCACGAGCGCGACGGCGACGACGGCGAGCTTCGCGGCGTGGGGCTTGAGCCGCGGCAAGAGCCGCGCGAGCGGGCGGGGCGACGCGATCCGCCGCGGCCGCTCCGCGTCGACTGCGGAAGTCGGAAGCGTCACGTCGCGAGCTGCCGATCCACCGCCATCGCCGCGAAGAGCAGGGCGAGGTAGAGGAGGGAGAAGCGATAGCTCCGCCACGCGGCGCGCGTGTAGTCACCCGTGTTGCGGGAGACCGCGAGCACGCTCGCGAGGTAGAGCGCGCCGAGCAGCAGCGCGCTCGCGAGATACACGAGCCCGAAGGCGCCGAACGCAGCGGGGAGGATCGTCAGGGGAATCAGCACCAGCGTGTAGAGCACCATCTGCCGCTTGGTCTCGGCCTCGCCCCACACCAGCGGGGCCATCGGCACTCCGGCGCGGCCGTAGTCGCGCTGCTTGAGGAGCGCGAGTGCCCAGAAGTGTGGCGGCGTCCAGTAGAAGACGATGAGGAAGAGATACGCCGCCGCGAGGTCGAGCGTCCCCGTCACCGCCGCATAGCCGACCAGCGGCGGGAACGCGCCCGCCGCGCCGCCGATGACGATGTTCTGCGGCGTCGTGCGCTTGAGCCAGCGCGTGTAGACGAAGACGTAGAAGTAGAATCCGGCGAGCGCCATGCACGCGGCGAGGACGTTCGCGTAGCGTGCCAGCAGCGCCGTCGCGGCGGTCGCGAGCGCGACTCCGAAGGCGAGCACCGCGACGGGGAACATGCGGCCGCTCGGGATCGGACGCAGGCGCGTTCGCGCCATCCGGTCGTCGATGTCGCGGTCGAGGTACATGTTGACCGCGTTCGCGCCCCCCGCCATGAGGTAGCCGCCGAGGAGCACGACGAGCACGAGCCAGATGCTCGGATCACCGGCCGCGTACATCGGCGCGACCGCGGTGACGAGCAGGAGCGAGATGATCCGCGGCTTCGTCAGCCCGACGAGGTCGCGGGCGAGCGACGGCGCCGCGGCGGTGCCGTTCACAAGTCGGCCCCGCGAGCCACGATCACCGCAACCGAGTGCGGCTTCGGCGACGTCGCCGGCGCGTCGGGCGTCTCGGGCTGTGCGACGACACTCGCGGGCGTCTTCACCTTCGGCGGCAGCGCAACCGGCTCGCGTTCGATCGCCGGCGCGTCGGGTGCGCCATCAGCGTCGTCGGCGACGGGGGACTCTTCCTCCACCGCGCGCAGCTCCGCCTCGGCGAGAAGCGCGCTCAACGTGTGCTCGTAGCTGCGGCCGACGTCCTCCGCCTGTGCGAGGCGCGCGGCGGTCTCGGGCTGCGTCGGCGGCGGCTGCAACACCGGCTCGAGCGGACCGGGCGTGTGCCGCGGAGTCCGCGTCGCCAGCGCCGCCGGCTCCCCACCGAACGCGGCGCGACGCGCCAGTCCGGCGTAGACGACGATCGCGATCCAGACGAGGGTGCCCACCGCCTGGTGGAGCGACTGCAGCGCCGGCGGGAGCCGCGTCTCGACGAGCGCCGCCGCGACGAGGATCTGGAGCACGACCGTACCTAACGCGACGAACGCCGCCCGCTTCACCACGGGTGCGGCACCGCGCCGCCTGAGCATCATCACCGCCCCGACGACGTGGAAGGCGAAGAGGAAGGCGAGGATGCGGTGCGAGAGCTGGAGATGCAGCAGCGACTTGTTCGGCGACGCGTAGACTCGGCAGGTCGGGAAGCCGAGGCAGGCGCCCGCCGCGCCGAGGTTCGCCGTGAGCGCGCCGAGCACGAGCACGGCGAAGGCGAGGATCGCGGCAACGCGCGCCACCCGCCACGTCCGCGCCGCGCCTTCCGCGGCGGTCGCCGACGGCGCACCGAAGCCCCCTGCGCGCAGCGCGGCGACGACGAGCGTGGCGAGCAGCGACATCGCCAGCGCGAGATGGGCGACGACGATGAGCGGCGCGAGCTGGAGCTTGATCGTCGCCATACCGAGCAGCGCCGTCGCGAAGACGACGCCGAGCGCGAGGAGCGCCGGGCGCAGCACCCGCGACGCGGCGGGGTCGGCACGGCGCCGCCACGCGGCGATCACGAGCGCACCGACGGCGACGATCACCGCGAGCGCGAGATAGCGATGGAAGACCTCGATGACGAGGTCGGGACGGTCGAGGGGCGGGAACCAGTGGCCGTCGCACTTCGGCCAATGGTGGCCGCAGCCCCAGCCCGAGCCCGTGATGCGCACGATCGCGCCGAACACGATCTGCGCGTACGCGACGAGCAGGGCGACGTACGAGAGACGGCGAAGGGAGGTCATCTGCGTGGCGGCTCCGCCGGCGCGGGGCCGGAGGGCGTGATCGTCTGCTGTCGCGGCGGCGCCTGCACGGCGCGCCAGGTGAGGGCGAGCACGACCGCGAGCATGACCGCTGGCAGCACGGCCCACACGATCTCGAGCGCGGTGCGCTGCAGCGTGAACCCGGGTCCTGCATCGGGATGCGCCCGCGCCACGCGAACCGTCGCGCGGACTATCAGCGCCTCGGCGACGACGCAGACGAGCGCCGAAGCGAGGAAGATGGAAAGGGCGACGGTCCCGCTCATCGTACGGCGGGGGAGGGGGGCTGCTTCAATGTGCTCGAAAAATCACCAGGCGACGAGCAACGAGCAAGGGAACCGCTACGGCAACTGGAAACGAGCGAAACTGCCGGGCAACGAGGAAACGAGCAGGTAAACGAGCGGCGAGCAACGAGCAAAACAAGCAAGGACGCAACGTTGCTCGTCTTGCTCGTTCAGGCTTCCTCGTTTCCCTGCTCGTTTCCTCGTTGCGGTAGCTTTTCTGCTCGTTGCAGTCGCTCGCTCGCGCGCTAGGTTCTGCCCCATGCACTCACCATCGCCGAGTACGCTCCCTCGCCGCATCGGCTTCTGGACCGCCGTCGCGATCCTGATCGGGTCCACCATCGGCTCGGGGATCTTCCGCTCGCCGGCGGGAATCGCCGACAAGCTCCCCGGGCCGCTGCCGATGCTCGCTGTCTGGCTCACGGGGGGGCTCTTCGCGCTCTGCGGCGCGCTCTCGCTCGCCGAGATCGCCGGGGCCTATCCCCGCACGGGCGGGCTGTACGCGTACATCAAGGAGGGCTGGGGCGACCTCCCGGCGTTCCTCTTCGGGTGGGCGGAGCTCGTCGTCATCCGGGCCGCGTCGCTCGGCGCGGTCTCCAGCACCTTCGCCGCGTACTTCCTCCGCTTCCTCGGCTACGATCCGGCCGTCGAGCCGTACCGGAGCCAGGTGCACTACGTGGCGGCGGTCGCGATCGCGCTCACGGCGACATTCAACTACGTCGGGGTGCGCTGGGGAGCACTGGTGCAGAACGTGACGACGATCGCGAAGTACGCCGGGCTCGTCGTGATCGTGCTCTTCGCCTTCGCGATCGGGCTCCCGCAGACCGGCGGACACTTCACCCCTGCCAGCCCCGCCGGAAGCTTCTCGATCGCGCCCTTCGGGCTCGCCCTCGTGAGCGTGCTCTGGGCCTTCGACGGGTGGGCGGACCTGAGCTTCGTCGCCGGCGAGGTGAAGGATCCCCGGCGGACGCTGCCGCGCGCGCTGATCACCGGCACGCTGGCGGTGATCGTGATCTACCTGCTCGCGAACCTCGCCTACCTCTCGGTGATGAGCGTCGACGAGATCCGGCGCTCGCCACTGGTGGCCGCCGACGTCGCGCAGCGCCTCGTCGGGACGGGGGGCGTGCTCTTCGTGGCGACGACGGTGATGCTCTCGACCTTCGGCACCCTCAACGGGTCGCTGCTCACCGCGCCGCGGATCTTCTACGCGATGGCCGACGACCGGCTCTTCTTCCGCACGGTGGCGCGCGTCCACCCGCGCTTCGAGACGCCCTACATCGCGATCGCGCTGACGGCGGCACTCGGGATCGTCTTCGTCCTGCTCAGGACGTTCGAGCAGCTCGCCGACGCCTTCGTCACGGCGATCGTGCCCTTCTACGCGTTAGGCGTGGCGTCGATCTTCGTCCTCCGCAAGCGCGCCGACTACGACGCCCCCTTCAAGGT
>DATAIS010000129.1:0-17930 GCA_036262535.1 Gemmatimonadaceae bacterium
CGCGCCCCGCGCCGCTTCGCCTCGCGCATCGCGGCGAGGGTATCCGCCGTCTCCCCCGACTGGGAGATGACGACGCACAGCGTGCGCTGGGTGATGATCGGGTTCCGGTAGCGGAACTCCGACGCGTACTCCACCTCCACCGGGACGCGCGCACCGTCCTCGATCAGCAGCTCGCCAATCAGCCCCGAGTGCCAGCTCGTGCCGCAGGCGGTGATGACGATGTTGTCGATGCCGAGCAGCTGCTCGCGGCTCAGGTTGATGCCACCGAGCTTGGTGAAGCCCTCCTCGGTGACGAGCCGGCCGCGCATGGTGTTCTCGATCGTCCGCGGCTGCTCGAAGATCTCCTTGAGCATGAAGTGCGCGAACCCGCCCTTCTCGATCATGTCGAGATCCCACTCGATCTTGCTGACGCGCTTCTGCCGCGTCGTCGCCTGGAGATCGAAGACGCGGTAGCTGTCGGCGGTGATCACCGCCATCTCGCCGTCGTCGAGATAGATGACGTCCCGGGTGTGCTGGAGGATGGCGGCGACGTCGCTGGCGATGAAGTTCTCGCCCTTGCCGAGCCCGATGAGCAGGGGGCTTCCCTTGCGCGCGGCGACGATCTTTCCCGGGTCGCGGCTGCTGACGACGGCGATGCCGTACGTCCCTTCGACGAGGTGCAGCGAGTCGATCACCGCCTCCTCGAGGTTGCCGTCGAAGGCGGCCTCGATGAGGTGGGCGAGGACCTCGGTGTCGGTCTGCGACACGAAGGTGTGCCCGTGCTGCTCGAGCATGCTGCGGAGCGCGCCGTAGTTCTCGATGATGCCGTTGTGGACGACGGCGATCTCACCCTTGCAGTCGGCGTGCGGGTGCGCGTTGCACTCGTTGGGCGCGCCGTGCGTCGCCCAGCGGGTGTGGGCGATCCCGGTCTCGCCGGCGACGGGATCGGCGGCGACGACGCTCTCGAGCATCGCGATCTTCCCGACCGCCTTCCGCGTCTCGATGCCGCGCCCGTTCATGAGCGCGACTCCCGCGGAGTCGTAGCCCCGGTACTCGAGTCGCTTCAGCCCCTCGATGAGCAGCGGCGTGGCGACCCGCGGCCCCACGTATCCGACGATCCCGCACATATGGTCTCTCCTGACGCCTTTGCCTAACGTCCGAGTGCGTCGAGCGGCACCCGTGACCGCGCGACGAGCTCCTTCGCCGCGGCGGCGGTCGGCGCCTCGGCGATGACGCGCACGATCGGCTCGGTTCCCGACGGCCGAACATGCACCCAGCGATCGTCCCAGGCGAGCCTGAGCCCGTCCTGCGCGTCGGCTTCGGCGTCCGGGAAAGCCACCCGCAGCGCGTCGTACACCGTGGTCAGGCTCGCGTTCGGGCGATCGAGCTTGTCCTTGACGATCACATAGCGCGGATGGTCCGCCACGATCGCGGAAAGCGGACGCCGCTCCTCGGCGAGGAGCTGACAGATGATCGCGACTCCCAGCGGAGCGTCACGGCCGAGATGGAGCTCTGGAAGGATCACGCCACCGTTCCCTTCCCCGCCCACCGCCGCACGCTCGGTGCGCATCCGCGTCGCGACGTTGACCTCGCCGACGGGGGCGCGGATCACCGGCACCCCCGCCGCGGCCGCGACGTCGTCCACGATCCGGCTCGTCGAGAGGTTGGTGACCACAGGCCCGCGGCGATGGCGCAGCACGAGCTTCGCCGCGAGCGCGAGGGTGTAGTCCTCGCCGATCGCGCGCCCGTCCTCGGCGACGAGGGCGAGACGGTCCACGTCCGGGTCGACCGCGAGGCCGACGTCGGCTCGCGTCTCGCGGACGAGGCGCTCCAGCTCACCGAGGTTCTCGGGAACCGGCTCCGGCGGCCGTGGGAAGCGACCGTCCGGCTCGACATTGATCGCTTCGACCGTGCATCCGAGTCGCTCGAGGAGCTGCGGGATGATGATCGATCCGGCGCCGCGGCAGCTGTCGAGCGCGACGTGGAGCTTGCGGGCACGGATCGCGGCGACGTCGATGAAGGGAAGCGCGAGCACCTGGTCGACGTGGCGTTCGATCGCGCTCCGGTCTTCGCGGATCGACCCGAGCTGCTCCCAGCGCGCCCAGGGGATTCCCTGATCCATCATCGTCCGCATCGCCGCGCCCTCGCCCGCATCGAGAAAGAGGCCGGTCGGGCCGATGAACTTGAGCGCGTTCCACTCGATCGGGTTGTGGCTCGCCGAGATCATCACGCCGCCGGCGGCGTGATCGTGCTCGACGCCGAGCTGGGTGGTCGGCGTCGTCGTGAGCCCGAGGTCGACGATGTCCGCACCGACCGCCTGCAGCGAGGCGACGACGACCCGATGGAACATCGGGCCGGAGACCCGGCTGTCACGGCCGACGACGATCGTGCGCGAGCGCCCCGGCGCGAGCGCCCAGGCGCCGAAGGCCGCCGCGAAGCGCGCGACGACCTCGGGCGTCAGCCCTTCCCCGACGCGTCCCCGGACCCCGGACACGCTGACCATCAGCCCCTCGAACATTCGCCCTCCGGCGGCGTGCAGTGTGGGGGTGAAAGATGCCGAGGCCCGAGCAGGCGTGGCACCCCCGGGGGAACCGGGCGCGCGTTTGACGCCCGAGCGCGCTCGCGCGTCATCTGGTGACGCCCGAATTCCCATCGCTCGCTCCGTGAACGCACGCCCGACGTCCGGCTTCCAGAGCTTCCGTTCCAAGCTCGCGCTCCTCAGCGCGCTCGCCGTCCTCCTGACGCTGGCGATCGTCGTCGTTCCGTCGTACGCGTCGTCGGAATCCGAGCTCGCCGACGCACACGGACTCCGCCTGCTCGCGATCGCGCGCACCACGGCGGCGATGGTGCCCGCGGAGTCGCTCGACGTCGTCGCCTCGCGCGACGGCCGCACGGGCTCGGCGTTCATCTACGGCCGCTCCCTCCTCGCCCGGCTCTGGCGCGCGAACGGCGGCGACGTGAACCAGCTCGCCAACGGCCTCGCGATCGTGCGCCGCGAGGGAAGCCGCTATCGCTACCTGGTCCACTCGTCGTGGCGCGCCGGCGCGCCGCAGTACAACCAGCGCTGGGTCCCGCCCCGCGTGCTCACGGATTCGCTCGCCCGCGGTCGCGGCGCGTACTCGCCGATCTACACCGACTCGATCGGTGTGCGGCAGCTCACCGCGGCGGCGCCGATCCTGCGGCCGTCGGGAAGCGTCGCGGGCTACGTGGTCACGACGATGGTCGCCGACTCGTTCATCGGCGAGCTCCGCGCGCGGCTGCTGCGCTTCGCGATCTTCCCGCTCATCGCGCTCGTGGTGATGGTCTTCGTCTCGAACGTCGCGGCGAAGCGGCTCACCCGCGGCGTCGAGCTCGTCGCGGCACACGCCGAGGACGTCGCCGCCGGGCGCCTGCGCCACAATCTCGACTTCCGCGGCGCCGACGAGATCGGATCGCTCGCCGAATCGTTCCGGCGCATGACGCGCTCGCTCTCGGAGCTCGTGCGGGACCTCGAGAGCGGCGCGAGCGAGGTGGCCGCCACCGCCGAGGAGCTGGCGTCGGGCGCCGAGGAGATGAGCGCCTCGACCGAGCAGGTCGCGGCGGCCGCGCACTCGATCGCCGATTCGGCCGCGGTGCAGACCGAGGGGATCACGACGATCGCGGCCGCGTCGGGACGCGTCGTCGAGCGCGCGCTGATGACGGTGGACTACGCGCGCAACGCCGCGAGCACCGCCGACACCGTCGCGCAGTCCGCGCGCCGCGGAGTGTCGTCCGCGGAGGAAGCCCTCGAGAGCATGAGCGCGATCACCGCCGTCACGAACGAGACGGTGCCGGCGGTGGAGGAGCTGGGCGAGAAGTCGCAGCGCATCGGCAAGGTCGCCGACACCATCGCCGCGATCGCGCGCCAGACGAACCTGCTCGCGCTCAACGCGGCGATCGAGGCCGCGCGCGCAGGCGAGCACGGCAAGGGCTTCGCGGTCGTCGCCGACGAGGTGCGCAAGCTCGCCGGCGAGACGGCGCGTGCGCTGGACACGATCCGCAAGCTCGCCGCGGAGATGCGCGCCGCGTCGGTCCGTACCGGCGAGCGGATCACGCAGGTCGCGGAGCGGGTCACCCTCGGCGCCGACGTCATCCGCGCCTCCGCATCCGCGCTCCAGCAGATCGGCCGCGAGATCGAGGAGAGCCGCCGCGCCGTCTCGCTCATCGTCGAGGCTGCCGACGGGCAGCGCAGCGAAGCGGAGACGCTCGCGCGCGAGATCGAGGCGATCGCCTCGGTCGCCGAGGCCAACGCGTCCACCTCGGCGGAAGTGAGCGCGGTGGTGCAGCAGCAGACCGCGTCGATGAGCCACGTGACCGAGTCGAGCCAGCATCTCGCCGAGATCGCGACGCGGCTGAAGGGCTCGATGGCGCGCTTCACGCTCTAGCGACGCACCCGCGGCGCTTCACGCCGCGACCGCGCGCGCTGTAGCTTCTGCGCGTGACCGATCCCTTCTCGCTCGTGCCGCTCGCCGTCGCCTCCCGCGAGGGCACCGTCGACGAGCATCCAGCCGTGGCACTCGTCGCGGCGGGGATCACGCTTCTCCAGCGCTCGGCGGTCCTCGTGCGGGCGCTCGCCGGAAGACGCGCTGCGCTGCTGCTCCCGACCGGGCCACAGACGATCACGGCGCTGGCCGCGACCGAGGGTCGCGGCGCGGTGCTCATCAACCCGCTCGCATCACCGTTCGAGGCCGCGTACCAGCTGCGCGACGCCGACGTCGGCGCCGTGCTCACGATCGCCAGCCTCGCCGGAAAGTTGCCCCCGGGGACCGTGCACGTGCTCCTCGATGAATCGCCACGCTCGGCGGTCGTCGTCGGGCCGGATGGGCAGCGCACCGTGGACCTCGGCTCCCACGTCGCGCTCGATCTCGTCGGCGATCCCGACGCCGAAGGGAGCGACGAGGAGTCGGCGATCGTCTACACCTCGGCGATGGAGGGGCGGCCCCTCGGCGCGATCCTCACGCACCGCAACCTCCTCGCGAACGCACGCGCGACGATCGCGGGGGCGAAACTGGGCCCGCACGACCGTGCGCTCGCGGCGCTTCCCTGGTCGCACCTCTTCGGGCTCGTCGTCTCCGGAATCACGCCCCTGCTCGCGGGCGCGACGGTACGAACGATGTCGCGCTTCAACCCCGCGCGTGCCCTCGAGCTGCTGGAGAGCGACGGGATCACGCTCTTCGTCGGCGTGCCGGCGATGTACGTCTCGATGCTCGCCGCGATGCAGCGCCGCGGCGCGCCGCTCCGCGCGCCGGAGTTGAGGCTCTGCATCTGCGGGGGAGCCCCGCTGCGGCCGGCCCTCCAGGCCGAGTGGCTGGCCGCGACGGGGATCGACCTGCGGCAGGGCTACGGACTCACCGAGGCCTCGCCGGTCGTGCTCTTCAACGCCCTGCCGGCCGCGAACCCGATCGGCGCGTTAGGCACCCCCTACCCCGGCGTCGAGGTCTCGCTCCGCGACCCGCGCACGTTCACCCCCGTTGCCGATGGCGTCCCCGGCGAGATCTGCGTCCGCGGCATGACTGTGTTTCGCGGCTACGTCGCCAGGCCGGGCGGGCCGGAGCCGCGCGGTCTCGAGGTGCGCGACGGCTGGCTGCGCACCGGTGATCTCGCCACGCGGGCTCCCGACGGCAACTTCATCTTCGCCGGGCTCGTGAAATCGATGTTCACACGCAACGGCTTCAACATCTATCCGCGCGAGATCGAGCGAGCGGTCGCCGAATTGCCCGGCGTGCGCGAGGCGCGGGTGACGCCGATTCCGGACCTGGCGCGGGAGAACGAGATAGCTCTCGAGGTGCGCGGAGCGGCGGCGGAGGCCGACGTCCGGGCCTGGTGCGAGCAGCGCCTCAGCGCCTACAAGCAGCCGGCGGTGGTGCGGACGGCGCCCTAACGCTTCCGTGGCCTGACGGGGAGCGCCCCGTCGTCCACGGCCTTGATGAAGGCGGCGACCATCTCGGGATCGAACTGGGTGCCGGCGCACCGCCGGAGCTCCTCGATCGCCTGTTCGTGCGTCAGCTGATTGCCGCGATACGGCCGGCCGCTCGTCATCGCGTCGTACGAGTCGGCGACGGCGGCGATACGCGCCTCGAGCGGGATCGCCTGGCCGGAAAGCCTGTCGGGCGTTCCCGTGCCGTCGAAGCGCTCGTGGTGCGAGCGCACGATGCTCAGCGCCATCGGGTTGTCGCCGAGCAGCGGCTCGAGGATCTGCCACCCGACGATCGGGTGCGTCATGATGTGCGCGTACTCCTCGTCGGTGAGGGGGCCCGGCTTGTTCAGCACCTCCTCCCGAACCCCGATCTTGCCGATGTCGTGCACCTGCCCGCCCAGCTCGACCTGGCGGATGACGTCGCTGTCCAGGCCGAGCCCGCGCGCGATCGCCGAGGAGAAGCTCGCGACGCGGAGCGAGTGGCCGCGCGTGTAGGGGTCCTTGACCTCGAGTGCCTGGGCGAGCGACTGCAGGCTGGCGAGAAAGAGCTCCTCGAGCCGGTGGGCCTGTGCCGCGACCCGCTGCTCGAGGTGCTCCTGGTAGTCGCGGTTCTCGAGGATGAGGCGGCGCTTCTCGAGCGCCTGCGAGACGCGAGCCCGGACTTCGTCGAGGTGGAACGGCTTCGTGAGGTAGTCCATCGCGCCCATCGCGAGGCAGCTCACGGCGACTTCGACCTCGGCGACCGCGGTGATCATCACGACCGCGGTGTCAGGATGCCGGGCGCGTACCTGCCGCAGAAGCTCGATGCCGTCCATCTGCGGCATGCGCAGGTCGGTGAGGAGAAGCGGCACCGGGTCGCGCGCGAGCGTCTCGAGCGCCTCGGCGCCGTTCGATGCCTCACGGCAGGAGAAGCCCTCGTTCTGCATCAGGTGCATGAGCACCTGTCGCAGGCGCGGCTCGTCGTCGACGACCAGGCAGCGCGGCGCGCTCGAAGCCGCGGCGAGAATGCTCCCCGGCGTGACGCGCCGTAACGGCGGCGTCGGACTCCGTCCTGCCTCCCCGCCCTCTCTGCGTACCGTTACCTTCAAGCGTCACCACCGTCCTCTGAACTTCCGAAATGACTCGCGTCTTCGAAGACGACCTTGGCACCGGTTTCGGCACGAGAGCGATTCACGCCGGGCAGCGACCTGAACCGCTCGCCGGCGCGATCATGACTCCGGTGTACCTCACGTCCACGTACGTCCAGGATGGCCTCGGCCAGAACAAGGGCTACGAGTACGCGCGGGGGAAGAACCCCACACGTGAGGCGCTCGAGCGCAACGTCGCCGCGCTCGAGGGTGGACGGCACGGATTCGCCTTCGCGTCGGGCACGGCGTGCGTCGACTCGATCATGAAGCTCTTCCGCGCCGGCGATCACATCGTCTGCGGCGAGAACGTCTACGGCGGAACCTTCCGGCTCTTCGACCGGCTGCTCCAGCATCTCGGCCTGTCGTTCACGTACGTGGACACACGCGATCCGCAGCGGGTCGCCGACGCGGTGAAGGCGAAGACGGTCGCGATCCTCGTCGAGACGCCGACGAATCCGCTGATGCGCCTTACCGACCTCGCCGCCGTCGCGGAGATCGCGAAGCGCGCGAAGGCGCTCCTCATCGTCGACAACACGTTCGCGACGCCCTACTTCCAGCGGCCATTCGAGCACGGCGCCGACGTGGTCTTCCACTCGACCACGAAGTACCTCAACGGGCACAGCGACATGATCGGCGGCATCGCCGTCGTGCGCGACGACGACCTCGCGGCGAAGCTGCAGTTCATTCACAACGCGGCCGGTGCCGTGCAGGGGCCCTTCGACTCGTGGCTCGCGCTGCGCGGAACGAAGACGCTGCACCTGCGCATGCCCCGTCACGACGAGAACGGCCGGCGCATCGCCGGCTGGCTGGCAAAGCGGCTCGGCGACGAGCGCGTCATCTACCCCGGCCTCGCGTCGCACCCGCAGCACGCCCTCGCGAAGCGACAGATGTCGGGATTCGGCGGCATGATCTCGATCGAGACCGGTTCGAAGGACTGCGCGGGGAAGATCCTCTCGCGCGTCCGCGTCTTCTCCCTCGCCGAATCGCTTGGCGGCGTGGAGTCGCTGATCTCGCATCCCGCATCCATGACCCACGCCTCGGTGCCCGCGGAGCGGCGCGCCGAGCTCGGGATCAGCGAGGGGCTCGTACGCCTGTCCTGCGGTGTGGAGGACGGGGACGACCTGCTCGCCGACCTCGAGCAGGCGTTGCAGGGGCTGTGAGCGACACTTCGCGACCGGTTCTTCCGTAGGGACGCCATACCCTTTCCGGAGCAGGCCGTGCCCGACCGCGTCATCCTGACCCAGATCTCTCCCCGCGCCTGGGAGCATCCCGCAGACCGTGCGGCGTTGAACACGCTGCGCGCGTTGCCGGGCTTCGACGAGGTGCTGCGGAAGGTGCTCTCCGTTCTCGGAGAGCGCGGGATCCGTCAGATCTTCCTCGCCAACGCCGTGAAGGTGGGGCCCACGCAACGCCCTTCGCTCGACGCGATGTACGCCGAGGTGCTTGCGACGCTCGACGCGCCGATGCGCTACGAGCTGTACGTCTCGCAGCACTATGAGGTCAACGCGTACTGCATCGGATTCGAGAAGCCGTTCATCGTCGTCAACTCGTCGATGATCGAGCACCTCGAGCCCGAGGAGCTGCGCGCGGTGCTCGCGCACGAGGTGGGGCACGCGATGAGCGGCCACGCGACCTACACGACGCTCGCCCTGCTCTTCCTGCTCGTCGGGACGCGCTTCCTGCCGTGGCTCGCCGGCATCGCGCTCCTGCCGATCGAGCTCGCGCTCTTCGAGTGGTACCGGAAGGCCGAGTTCTCGGCGGACCGGGCGGCGCTGCTCGGGTCGCAGGATCCGCGCGCGGCGATGAGCGTGTACCTCAAGCTGGCGGGCGGGCTCCGCTACGGCGACCAGATCGATCTCGACGCATTCCTCGTCCAGGCCGCCGAGTACAAGGCGCAGGGCGATCTCACCGACAGCGTCTGGAAGGTCATCAACACCGCCTTCCGTACCCATCCCTTCGCGACGGTCCGCGCCGCCGAGCTTCAGACCTGGATCCAGGGCGGCGACTACGACAGGATCCTGCGCGGCGAATATCTGCGTCGGACGGACGATCCGCCGCCGATCACGGAGGATTACGCCGAGGCTGGCAACTATTACCGGAACCAGGCGCGCGAAGCGTACGAGAAAGTGAACGAGGTGTTCAACCGCGCCCGCGACGCGTTCAACGACCGCCGCACGCGAGGAGTGTGAAGCTACTGATCGTCGGCGGGGGCGGGCGCGAGCACGCCCTCGCCTGGAAGCTGAAACGGGACGACCCATCGGCCGAGCTCATCGCCGCCCCGGGCAATCCGGGGATCGCGGAGCTCGGCCGCTGTGTTCCCGTCGGGGCGAGCGATGTGGATGGGATCACCGCCCTCGCTGGGCGCGAGGGCGTGGACCTCGTGGTGGTGGGCCCGGAAGCGCCACTGGCCGCCGGCGCGGTCGACGCGCTCCGGCGTGCCGGGATCCCCGCCTTCGGACCGACCGCGGCCGCCGCCGAGATCGAAACCTCGAAGAGCTTCTCCAAGCGGCTGATGCTCGACGCCGGGATACCGACCGCCCGCGCCGACGCGCATCGCGACGTGGCCTCCGCGAAACGGGCGGCGCGCGCTCTCGGTGCTCCGGTCGTCATCAAGGCGACAGGTCTTGCGGCCGGAAAGGGGGTCGTGGTCGCGGGGAGCATGGACGAGGCAGACCTCGCCATCGACGCCATGCTCGCACGAGGCTCGCTGGGCGCGGCTGGCGCCGAGATCCTCGTCGAAGAGTTCATGGAAGGCGAAGAGCTCTCTCTGTTCGCGATCACCGACGGCTCCGCGTTCCGCGTCATGCTCCCGGTGCAGGATCACAAGCGGCTGCTCGACGGCGACGAGGGGCCCAATACTGGAGGAATGGGCGCCTACGCTCCGGCGTCGGTGGGCACGCGCACGGTGATCCGTCAGGCCGAGGAGCGGATCATCGCGCCGACGCTCGAGGCACTCGCGGAGCAAGGGCGGCCCTTCACCGGGCTGCTCTACGCGGGCCTGATGCTCACGCGCGAGGGACCGAAGGTCGTCGAGTTCAATGCGCGGTTCGGCGATCCGGAGACTGAAGCGATCATGCCGCTGATGGAGAGCAGCCTCCTCGACCTCATGCTGCCGATCGCCCGCGGAGAGTCGATTGCGCATGCACCGGAGATCCGGTGGAGCACCGAGTGTGCGGTGACCACCGTGGTCGCCTCCCCCGGCTACCCGGAGTCGCCAGGTGGCCCGCGGCCGCTCGTGCTCCCGTCGCGCCGCGACGGGACGATCGTGTTCCACGCCGGCACCTCGGCGGCGCCTGACGGGCGGCTCCGTGCGTCCGGCGGGCGGGTCCTCGCCGTCACTGCCGTCGCGGCGACGCTCGCGGAAGCGCAGCGCGCGAGTCTCGACGCCGCGGAGGCCGTCGAGCTCGAGGGGAAGCAACTCCGCAGGGACATCGGCTGGCGCGAGCTCGCCCGGTTCCGTGCCGGAGCTTCCTGAGACCGAGACGATCGCCCGCGACCTCGACGCGGCGATCGGTGGAGTGACGATCACGGGCGCGGATGTCACCCGGCCCGACGTCCTGCGAGAGGTGAAGGCAGGGGAGTTCGTGGAGCGCGTGACCGGCACGACCGTGCTCCGCTGCTGGCGACGCGCCAAGCTGGTCGTGATCGACCTCTCGAGCGACGAGCGAATCGTCGTCCAGCCGCGCTTCACAGGTGCCCTCCTCATCGACGCCGGCGCCCTGCCGGAGGTCGAGCGGCGCTACTCCACTCTCTCCCTCACGCTGGCCGACGGTCGCGTCCTGCACTACCGGGACATCAGACGCCTTGGCACCGTCGCGCTGATGAGCCCGCGACGCTTCGAGCAATATGTTTCGAAACTCGGTATCGAACCTCTTGACCCGCAGCTGTCCGCCGAGCGATTATCGGTCCTTCTTCGGGTAAGTCGTCAGGCCGTCAAGAAGCTGCTGATGGACCAACGGGTGCTGGCGGGGGTGGGGAACATCTACGCGAACGAAGCGCTCTGGCGGGCCGGGATAGACCCGTCACGCGAGTCGCGGACGCTTTCCCTCGGCGAGGCCGGACGCCTCCGGGAATCGCTTCAGGGCGTGCTCCAGGAGTCGATCACCGCTCGCGGGACGAGCTTCCGCGACTACCGGGACGCGAGCGGAGCACGGGGCGCGTTCGTCGAGCGGCTCGCCGTCTATGGACGCGGGGGCCTCCCCTGCCTGCGCTGCGGCGCGCGGCTCGTCGCTACCCACGCGGTCGATGGCCGCTCGACCGTCTTCTGCGCGCGATGCCAAGGCTGAGACGGAACGCGTCGGCGGAGTTTCGCCAGCCGACCAGCGACGAGCAGCTCGTGGCGATGCGCAGCCGCGTTCGCGAGGAGTGCCTCGACAGGCCAGGCGTCTACCGGATGACCTCTGCCGACGGGGAGATCGTCTATGTCGGCAAGTCGAAGCGGATCCGGTCGCGGCTCCTGAGCTACTTCCGCTGCGCATGGCCGGAGGAGAAGGGCGCACGGATCGTCCGCGACGCCGTCTCGATCGACTGGGAGTACACGCCGAGCGAGTTTGCGGCGCTCCTCGCCGAGCTGCGGCTCATCAAGCGGCTCCGTCCGCGCTTCAACGTCGCGATGAAGCGCGACGCGCGACACTTCGCGTTCATCAAGGTGACGCGCGGACCGGCACAGAAGCTCCTCGTCGTGCGCGGCGCGGGCGACGAGACCGCCGACGTCTACTATGGCCCGTATCACGGCGCGCAGCGCGTCGGCGAGGCGGTGCGGGAGCTCAACGACGCGCTCGGGCTGCGCGATTGCGGGAGCGACCGGCGGATGCACTTCGCCGACCAGCCGGAGCTCTTCGAGCTCACGCCACGCACGCCCGGCTGCATACGCTTCGAGATCCGGAAGTGCCTCGGGCCATGTGTCGGCGGGTGCACGGTGAACGAGTATGACGGGCGCGTTCGCATGGCGCGCGCGTTCCTCGACGGCGTGGACGACTCCCCGCTCGAGTCGCTGCGGAGCGAGATGGAGGCGAGCAGCGACCGACTCGAATTCGAGCGCGCGGCGTCGCTGCGCGACAAGCTGGCGCGGCTCGAAGGGCTCCGCGAGCAGTTCATCCGCTTCCGCTTCGCCGTGGAAACGTTGTCGTTCCTCTATCAGGTGCCGGGTCACGAAGGCGACGACCGCGTCTACGTCATCCGGCGCGGACGCGTCCGCGCGGAGCGGCCAGCGCCGGGCAACGCTCGCGAGCGCGCCGATCTGATGGCGCTCGCCGACGACGTCTTCTCGGGCGTCGAACACGAAGGGGCGTCAGTCCCGACGCACGAGATCGACGAGCTCCTGCTCCTCTCCTCCTGGTTCCGCCGCTTCCCGGCGGAGCTGGAGCGCACCGTGCGCCACGAGGCTCCGGCGCGCGCCAGACGCTCCGCCTAGCTCCCGCTCTCGCGCCCTGCCCCGCGCACCCGCTCCCGCCACGCGAGCTGGTCGGCGTGCCACTTGGCGACGGGCTCCGGCAACTCGGGGCGCCGCAGCGCCTCTCCCGTCACGCCGAGGATCTGTTCCGGCGTAACGGTGCCGCCACCGCGCGCCAGGAAGCGTCCCGCAACGACGGCGATCGCGGCCGTCTCGCCGCGACGCTCGAATCGTTGCTCGAGGAGGATGTACTTGTCGTCCCATCCGAGCACCCGGGTCTCGATCACGAAGCGGTCGAACAGCTCGAGCGAACGCAGAAACTGGATCGTCTCGCCTGTCGCGACGGGATACCAGCCGCGCGCGAGGATCGGCCGGAGCAGTCCCGAGCGCCGCAGCAGGTCCATGCGGCCGAGGTCCATGATCGAGAGATAGACGCCGTTGTTGACGTGCCGCAGCACGTCGAGGTCGGTCGGCCAGACGCGAAAGGGGGTGCGACAGGGGCCGAGCGGCGAGCACGACGACCTGAAGCGCGCCACGAGGATCAGCCAGAAGAGCCTGAAGAAGAGGTTCAACGCTTTTTCGCGAGGATGGTTCTGCGGCAATGACGGGAGCCGCAGTTGCACGGATAACGGCGCTTGGCGGCGGGCGTATGCCGCTCCTCGATCACGTAGGCGTAATCGTATGCGAGCTCCTCGCCGGGCGCGACGTCGCGCAGCGTCTCGATCCAGATGCGCCCGTCGTCGATGACGGCGTCGCAGTTCGGCTCGCACGAGTGATTGATGAAGCGCGCCTCGTTGCCGCCGACGGTGGCGTCGATCACCACGTCGTCGTCAATGGCGAAGAGGAAAGTGTGATGGCGGTCGCCGTCGTCCGGGTAGCGTGCGTCGGCCCCGGCAGGAGTGAGGCGTTCGCCGGCGTACTCGATGAGCCGGGTTCCCGCCGGGATGCGGCGGGTCGCGAAGGCGCCGAGTCCCTGCATCGGCGAGGGCCGGATCTCGAAGGGAAGCGTGTCCCCGCTCACGGCGCGGGCCGGCGATCCCGGTTGGCGAGGCTCTTGCACCTCTCGCTTCCGGACAGTCGCGGACGATGGGCGACGATGAGGAGCGACATGGCGACGACCTGGCAAGCGACGACCCTGGTGCAGTGCATCAGCATCCGTCCCTGGCTCACCTTCCCGGGCTGCGACGAGCCCGGCGGATGCCACGACCTGACGTTAGGCAGGATCTACCAGCTGCTGGCCGTGGAAGCGCGCGGCGCGCTGCTGCGCATCGTGGACGACTCCGGGGGCGACTACCTGTACCCTGCGTCGCACTTCCGCGAGATCTGATCAGAGCGGCCTGAGCTCCACGGCGGCCGCCCCCTGCTCGATCGTGAGGATCGCGACGCAGGGCACGAGGTCGAAGCGCCGCGGCCCCGCGGCGCCCGGGTTCACGACGAGCTGCCCGGCGACGCGCTCGACGATCTGCCGGTGGGTGTGGCCGTAGACGATGACGTCCGCGTCGTAGCGCGCGGCGAGCCGCGCCGGGTTCGGCGAGCCGACCTCGTGGCCGTGGCTGACGTGGACCCGCAGGCCGCCGATCTCGAGATCCAGCGACTCCCGCAGCCGCCCGTTCCCGGGCGCGTCGGTGTTGCCGTAGACCGCAGCGACGGGCGCGATCAGCTCGAGCTCGTCGAGGATGTCGTCGCCGCCGACATCCCCTGCGTGCAGGATGCGCTCGACGCCCGCGAGCGCCGTGTGCACCTCGGCGCGGACGACGCCGTGCGTGTCGGAGATGAGCCCGACGACGTGCCGATCAGCCATGCCGCGGAGGGCGCGCACCGCAGTGGATCGTCGCGATGCCTAACGTCAGCGAGCGCCACCCGACGCCGGTGAACCCGGCGTGCCGCATGCGCTCGGCGAGCTCCTCCTCCCGCGGGAAGTTCGCGACGGAGCGCGGCAGGTAGTGGTACGCCGAGCGATGTCCGCTGAGGAGGCCGCCGACGAGCGGCAGCACGTGGTGGAAATAGGCGTGGTACGCACCGCGCACGATCGCCGAGCGCGGCGTGGAGAACTCGAGGATCACGAATCGTCCGCGCGGCCGCAGCACCCGCCGCACCTCACGCAGCGCGGCGTCGAGGTCGGCGACGTTGCGGAGCCCGAAGGCGACGATCGCGCCCGCCATCGACTCGTCGCGAAGCGGCAGGCGCAGCGCGTCGCCGACCACGGGAGCGGTCGTTCCCATGGGCGGCTTCGACTGCCCGGCGCGCAGCATCGGCTCCGCGAAGTCGGTCGCGACGACGCGGCCGGCGAAGCCGGGGCTTTTCGCCAGCTGCGCGGAGACGTCGAGGGTGCCGGCGCAGAGGTCGAGATAGGTCGCGTTCGGCGCGCGCTCCCAGTGCAGCTCGGCGATGGCGTCGCGCCGCCAGCGGCGGTCGATGTTGAAGCTGAGGAGGCGGTTGAGGAGGTCGTAGGTCGGCGCGATGCGCTCGAAGACCTCGCGGACGTAGTCACGCTTCCCGGCGCCGCCCGCCGCCGCCGCGTTCGCGCGCCGCGTGTCGTCCCGCGCGGGGCGAATGTCTTGCGTCTGCACCCGCGAAAGCTCGCGGGCGTCCGGGCGTGCGGCAAGCGTGCGGGCCCGGGCGGCGCTGGCCCGTGACAGCCGTGGGCAATAGTTTGCTCGCGCGGCTGTGGCCGCGTCCATGGCGCCAACCCTCGACCTCCGCAACCTCCCCGACGCCGACGTCGTCGCGCTCGCCCAGGAAGGGCGGGAGACGGCGTTCCGCGAGCTGATCCGACGCTACGAGCGGCCGGTGTTCTCGCTGGTGTATCGCATGGTGCGCGACCGGTCGGCCGCCGAGGACCTTGCGCAGGAGACCTTCATCAAGGTCCTCAACCACATCGACCGCTACGTCCCCGAGTTCAAGTTCTCGAGCTGGCTCTTCAAGATCGCGAACAACCTGGCGATCGATCACCTCCGGAAGAAGCAGCTGCCGACGGTGAGCATCGACGGCGCTCCCGACGCCACCACGGCGGCGCAGATCGAGGCGACGTCGTTCGAGCTGGCCTCGCACGCCGAATCGGCGCTCGACGAGCTCGAGGCCCGCGAGCTTGGCGGCGCCATCGAGCGCGCCATCGCCGCCCTCCGGCCCGAGTATCGGGCCTGCATCATGCTCCGGCACGTCGAGGGGCGCTCCTACGAGGAGATCGCGGCGACGCTGGACCTCCCCCTGGGGACCGTGAAGACCTACATCCACCGGGCGCGGCACGAGCTGAGACGCGCCCTGGAGGGGGTGCGATGAGGTATTTCCCAGGCGTGACCCGGCTCACGCGAATTCTGGCAACCATGAAACCATCGGCCGAACCCCGCCGTACGGGGGTTCGGAGGAACGAATGTGATAGATAGACACCTGCTTCCCAACGAGATCGACCTGATCGTGGACGGCGACGTCGGCTTCGGCGTTGCCCCGCTTCGTGCCCACCTGCGGAGCTGCGGCGAGTGCCGCAACCGGGTGGAGGAAGCGCGCGAGATCGTCGCTGCTCTCGAAGAGCTGCCGCACCTCGCGCCGTCCTCGCTGTTCGCCGACCGCGTGATGGGGCAGGTACAGGTCTTCGAGCCGTGGCACGTCGCGGCGCGCAACACGGCGCGGCGGTTCGTCCCCCGGTCGGTGCCGGCGCGCGTCGCGGTCGCCCTCGGCGGCGTCGCGGCGACGTTCATGCTCGGCGTGATCTCGATCTTCGCGGCGACGAGGCTCGACCTCGTCGCCCTTGCCACCAGCGCCGCGGTGACCCGCGCCCGGGGTCTGGTCGCCACGGTCGTCGAGGCGATCGTCGGCGCGACGCTCGGCCCCACCGCCCTCGATTTCATCCGCGCGACCGGGGCGATCGGTCTCGCGACGAGTCTCCTCTTCCTGCTGGTCATCGCCACCATCGCCGTGCTGGGAGTACGCCGTCTCGCCCTCGCCTCGTCCCGTCGCTCGGGAGGCTCCTGATGCCGATCCGTAACGCTGCCGCGGTGGTCGCCGTTCTTCTCGCCGGCGCGCTGCCAGCGCAGGCACAGGTCGTGGTCGGCACTCCGCGGCAGACGGCTCCCCCCGCTTCCGCACCTGGGGTCCCGGCGACACCCGCCGCTCGAGCGGCCGCGGGCGTGCAGGGATCGCGCGACCGGGTTGTCATCGTCCGGAAGGGCGCGGAGGTCGACTTCAACCAGGTGTCGGAGAGCATCGCGGCGCACAGCGCGGAGATCGCCGCCGCGCAGGCCAAGTTTCAGGCCAAGCTCCACGAGCTCGACAAGCTCGAGCACCTCCCCGAGCGGATCAGGGTGCAGGTCGAACAGGCGCAGTCGCGCGGCGAAATGGCCCGCGCCCGCGCCGAGGCCGCGCGCGAGCGCGCCGAGGCCAACGCCGACATGCAGCGCGAGATGATCGAGATCGCCGGCGATCGCCACCGCCTGACGACGCTCGTGAAGCGGCTCGGATCGGATCCCCAGGGGATCAGGATGCCGCCGATCGACAGCATCTCGACCGAGCCGGTGACCGTCGCCGCGGACACGAAGCGCGGCCGCGTCGCGGCGGTGGGGCTGCTCGACGTCTTCGGCACGGTCGATGGCGACGCGGTGGTGCTCGGTGGCGACATCGTCGTGCACGAGGGCGGCCAGATCACCGGCGACGCGCTCGCCGTCGGCGGTACGGTTCGCCTCGAGGGCGGCACGGTGGAAGGCGAGATGCGCTCGATCGACCGCGCCCTCGTCCCGCACGCGACGCCGACGACGTCGGGCTTCAGGACGCTCATCGACCGTCTCCAGCGGACGATGGCGTTCCTGATCGTGATGGTGCTGCTCGGCTTCGCGACGCTCGTCTTCGCCGAAGAGCGGCTGCGCAACGTCACGAGCGCGATCGAGGGACGCTACGGCAAGTCGCTCCTGATCGGGCTCGTGTCCGAAGTCTCGTTCATCCCGCTGCTGATCATCGTGCCGGTGCTGCTGGTCGTCACGATCATCGGCATCCTCGTCGTGCCCTTCGCGATCGCTGCGATCGTCGTCGGGATGGCGGCGCTGCTCGTCCTCGGTTTCCTCGCCGTATCGCGCGTGGCGGGCCAGGCACTGACGAAACGCTCGGCGCCGGCGAGCGTGCGCGGTGCGGAGCTGCGCGCGATGCTGGCGGGACTCTTCTTCTTCGCCGCGCTCTGGCTGGCGGGCGGGCTGCTCGGCTGGGTCCCGATCCTTGGCACGCTCATCAACGCGCTCGCCCTCGTCGTGACGTGGGCGGCCGCAACGGTGGGTCTCGGCGCGGCGGTGATCACGCGTGGCGGCAAGCGGCCGCGCGTGCCCCCCACACCGCCCGACTTCACGCCCGAAATTGGCTGGCAGACGCCGACGCCGATCAGTGGCGTCGCGGCGGCGCGCGGTCCGATCACGAGCGGCACGGAGGTCTGACGATGCGGAACATCATCGCGCTGCTTCTCGTCGCCGCGACGCCCTTCGCCGCGAGCGCGCAACGCGGGCAGTGGCGCACCGTGGAG
>DATAIS010000130.1:0-5087 GCA_036262535.1 Gemmatimonadaceae bacterium
GATGCGAATGGGAATGACCGTCGCCGCTGCGCACAGCACCGTCGCGAGCCCGAACCCCACGAACATCTCGAACGGATCCGCCGGCGTACCGTACATGCGCGCGCCGATGAACGAGTAGACCGGCCGAGCCTCGAGGATCACCACCGCGCCGATGAGCAGCACCGCGGTCATCATGAACATCGGCCCGCCGAACGACGTGGGAATCTGCGCCGCGTTCTCGGTCTCGAACTGCGGAAAGAGCGTCCCGAAGCCGAGCGCGAGGCCGGCGATCGCGAACGTCAGCAGCGTGATCGTGCCGAGCGAGACCCACATCATGAACTCGGTCGTGCGCAGCAGGTAGTTCGTCGCGCCGACGATCGTGAGCGCGAGGATGAGCAGTGGGAGCGTTCCGACCCAGAACTTCGACCAGAGCAGGTCGTGCATCGACATCGGGCTTGACCGGAGGAGCCAGAGGGTTCGTCCCTCGAGGCTGACGCTCGGGAAGATGAAGCGCGCGGCGATCGACGCGAGGACGAAGCCCGCGAGCACGAGGTTGAGGAAGGGGACGATGTTGACGATGAAGAAGGTCAGCCCCTCGCTCGTGAGCGGCAGGTACTTGATGTTGAAGACGTAGACGACGATGAGCACCGCGAGCAGGATCAGCTGCGACCACTGCGTCGTGTCGCGGAAGAAGAGGCGGAGCTCCTTGAGCACGAGCTCGCGGCGCAGCGTGCCGAAAGGGGTGAGCAGCTTGCCGACCAGCGTGCGCAGGATACCGTCGCGCCCCGTCGCCTGCGCGCTCTCCTGCGCCTTGGTGAAGCCGCGAGCGTACAGCGCGCGGTGGACCAGCGCACCGAGCACGATCGCCGCCGCCGCGGTGCTCCAGAGCAGGTAGAAGGGGAGCGGGTCAGTCTCGTCCGTCACCCATCCCATGATCGCCTGCTGCACCCACTCGCTCGGCAGCAGCGGCGACGTGGGGCCGCGCAGCAGGACGATGAAGTCCATCAGCGAGCGGAAGCCTTCCGGGCGCGCCAGCTGCTCCGGACGGAGGAGCCGGAAGAGCACGACGAGCCCCGCCGCGGCGAGGATCGCGATCAGGCTCAGGATGTCGCGCGTGCGGCGCGCCGGGAACACGTTCACGAGGATCAGCGTCACCGCGCTCCCGATCACCGCCGGCACGACCAGGAAGGGGATGAAGGTCGCGAGCACGATCAGCGGATACGCCCACCCGCCACCGTAGGCGACGCCGTACGCGGCGAACATCGGCACCGCGAGCAGCACCACCATCCAGCTCGAGTGCACCATCGTCTCGAGCAGCTTCGCGCCGTAGAGGCGGAGCCAGTCCACCGGCGCGGCGACGAGCATGTCGAGGTCGCGCGCGAGGAAGAAGCTCGACAGCGCGGTGATGATGTTCGAGAGGAGCAGGATCGAGAGGAAGCTCACCAGCATGAGCCCGAGCAGCTTCCCGGCGAGCAACGCGCCGATGTCGGCGGTGCCGCGGAAGTACACGAGCATCTTGTAGAGCATCCTGAAGATGAAACCCCAGAAGGCGAGGCCGAGGATCCCGAGCGTGAGGAATCGCGCGACGCGCCCCCGCTCGCCCGCCGCCGCGCGCGCACGGGCGGTGAGCCACTTCGGGCCGAGCAGGTGGAGGAGCGCGGGATTGGGAAGGGGCCCGGCCGGCGCGACGCCGTCAGGCATTCAGCACCTCGACCAGCTCGCGCGCAGCGTTCTCGCCGGTGAGGCGGAGGAAGATCGCCTCCAGTCCCTCGGTGCCCGACGCCGCGCTCGCGCGCAGCTCCTCCATCGTGCCGACGGCGCGCAGCTTCCCACCCTGGATGATGCCGATGCGGTCGCACATCGCTTCCGCGACCTCGAGCCCGTGCGTCGACATCATGATGGTGTTGCCGCGCCGCGTGTACTCGCGGAACAGGTCCTTGAGGATGCGCGCCGCCTTCGGGTCGAGACCGACCATCGGCTCGTCGACGACGATCACCTCCGGGCGGTGCACGAACGCGCTGCTGATGATGAGCTTCTGCCGCATGCCGTGGCTGTAGCTCTCGACGAGCTCGTCGCGCCACTCCTCGAGGTCGAAGAGCGCGAGGAGCTCACGGGCGCGATGCTCGACGCCGTCGCCACGCTGGTCGTAGAGGCCGGCGACGAAGCGCAGGAACTCGATCCCGCTCAGCTTCTCGTAGATGAACGGCCGGTCGGGGATGAACCCCAGCTTCGACTTCGCCGCGACCGGGTCGCTGGCGAGGTCCACGCCGCCGATGCGCACCGAACCCGATGAAGGGCGGAGAATGCCCGCGATCATGCGGAGGGACGTCGTCTTGCCGGCGCCGTTCGGGCCGAGGAATCCGAAGAGCTCCCCGCGCGGGACGGTCAGGGTGAGACCATCGACCGCGGTGAAGCTGCCATAGCGCTTGGTGAGCGCGTTGAGCTCGATCATGTGTCTGCGTCGGGCTGAGTCGGCGCGCGGAGCGCGCTTCACTCAGCGCGCGCTGACGACGTCGATCTTGAGGGTTCCGATGAGGCGCAGCAGCTCCGCCTGACGGCCCAGGCCTCCGACCGTGAAGCGGAGATGACCCGCGTCCGCGGGCACCTGGCCGAAGGTGGGATCCACCGCCACCCATCCGTTCAGATAGACTTCCGGCCACGCGTGGTAGTAAAACTTCCCGTCGACGTACGCGAGCCCTGCGGCGATACGTGTCGGAATGGCCATGGCACGCGCCATGGCAGTGAAGAGCTGGGCGTGCTCGTTGCAGTCCCCGGCGCGGGTCCGGAAGACGGTCACCGCGTTGGGGATCCCGATGGACGTCCGCTTCTCGAGCGAGTCGTAGACCCAGCGGTTGATGCGCTTCACCCGCTGGAGCGGATCGCGCTCGGTCCCGACGATCCGGCGCGCCGTCGCGACGATGCCGCTGTCCCGCGGGATGAGTGGCTCGGGGCGGAGCGCCCGCTGGATACTGTCGGCGAGAGCGCCCGTGTAGCGCGCCAGCTCGGCAGCCTGGAGCTGTTCCGGCCGCTCGCGCACCACGATCAGCGTGTCCCCCGACATCCGCTGCCGGCCGCCGTCGATGACGAAGCCGCGAAGGTCGGTTCCGCTGAGCCGGACCCGGAGCTCGGCGAGGCGATTCACTCGCACACGCCGGTTGCTCGCGATCGCCGTCGTCTCGAGGATGTCGCGATCGGCGGTGACCCGCGACCCGCGCGCGCGCGCCTCGAGCTTCCAGTTCTCGAACGCGATCTCGTAGGCATGGCGCGCGATCGAGAGGTCGCCCGGGAGGTCGGCCTGCACGAGGCGTCCGTGCTCGTCCACCCAGGCGGCGAACTGCTGCGGACCGTCGGTCTCCAGCCGCCACGCGCGCACGGTGTCGGTGTGCGCCGGTACCCAGCGCCGGGTCGCGGAGTCGAGCTTCGCGCTGTCGCTCAGGACGAACACCGAGTCGGCGACGATCGACACCGCCACCGGCTTCGGCGCCTGCTCGACGGGGTCGAAGACGGTCAGCGTCACCTTGCCACCGACCTTCGGCCGGTCGGCGAGCATCACCGCGAGCGGCAGGAGCGTCGGCAGGAGGACGCGCCCGCGGAGCTTCACCCGCGTCGTGTCCGGCTCGAGCGTGTCGCCGACCGCGAGGACGAGCGTGCTGTCGGGCAGCACCCGCCCGCGCGCCTCGAAGGGGATCGAGTCGGTCTCGAAGGAGACGGTGAACGAGTCGACGCGAAGCGCGCGCGACATCGACACCACCGACCGCGCCTCGGCGCGGTTCTCCTGACGCCCGACGGGGATGTCGGCGACCAGGTAGTCGGTCGCGAACACTTCGCGCGCGGTCGTGTCGATCGTGGACGACGCGAAGCCGATCTGCTCGCCGGCGCGACTGACGGCGAAGAACACCGCCCCCGGATTGACGCGGTACGCCGCCTCGGCGAGCCGCTGGTCGTCGCTGCGGAAGAGCTCCCGGCGCGCGAGCAGCGCGAGGCCGATACCCCAGGCGACGAGGACGGCGGCAGCGATCGCCCCCCGCCTGCTGCGCCGGCGCGGCACCGCGTTAGGCAGCGGCGCGCTCACCGCCGCTGGGCGTCGCGCGCGCGCTGGTAGGCGAGCGCCGCCTCCTGCGGCCGGCCCATCCGGTCGAGGATGATCCCGATCCCCTTGTGGGCGCGCCAGTTGGTCGGCGTCAGGTTCGTCGCCTGCTCGTACGACGCGAGCGCCGCCGGCAGGTTGTCGACGTGGTTGAACGCCTCGCCGAGGTAGTAGTGCGCCGCACCCTGCGTCTCGTCGAGCTCCACCGCTCGGGAGAGCGGCTCCACGGCCTCGCGCCAGCGCCCGCGCCGGGAGAAAACGACGCCGAGGGCCAGCCACGCGCCGGCGTTGCGCTCGTCGACGCGAAGCGCACGCCGCAGGTCGGCCTCGGCGGCGTCGTACCGCAGCTTGGCGCTCAGTAGCGCGGCGCGGTTCAGGAGCACCGAGACATTGTCCGGCTCGAGCTCCAGCGCTCGGTCGAGCTCCTGCAGGGCACCGTCGACGTCGCCGCGTTTCTCGAGCAGCAGTGCGAGGTTGTTCCGGGCGCGGATGTGGTTCGGGTACTTCGTCAGCAGCTGGCGGTACGCGGCGATCGCGGCGGGAACCTCGTTCCGGTCACCGTGCTCCTTCGCGGTGGCGAAGAGCGGCCCGCTTCCGTCATCCGGCATCGAGCCGTGCGGCTCGCCGGCGGCGGCAGGGGCGGTGGTGTCGTCGGACTGCGTCGGGTGATCGGTCATCGAGCGAAAGATAGGTCCCCTCAGGCGAGCGCGAGGGACGTCTCGCCTTCGATCCATTCGAGGTACTTGTCGAGCCCGGCGGAAACCGGGAGCGCGAGCAGCTCGGGCACCTTGTAGGGATGCAGATCGCCGAAGGCGGTCCGCAGCCCCTCGATCCGAGCCGCGCGCGTCTTCAACAGGACGATCGTCTCCTGCTCATCGGCAATTTTTCCCTTCCAGCGGTACAGCGACCGCGCCCCCGGCATGAGGGTGCCGCAGGCGATCAGCCGGCGCTCGAGGAGCGACCTGACGAGAGCGACGCCCTCTTCCGCCGAAGCGACGGTGGTGAGGACGACGATGGCATC
>DATAIS010000131.1:0-9222 GCA_036262535.1 Gemmatimonadaceae bacterium
GTCTCGCCCATCGAGACGCGCCCCTCCCGCGCGGCGATGACGCGCTTCAATTCCGGAATGCGCCCGCCCTGCGCGCGCAGGTAGAGCGGCTGGACGTAGATCAGCGAGCCCTCGATCGGCAGCACGAGCAGCTCGCCGCGCAGCACCTCGGAGCCGCGCTGGTCCCAGAGCGTCACCTGCCGCGAGACCTCGGTGTCCTGGTTGATCCGGTTGACGATCTGATTCGGACCGAAGACGAGGCGCTGCCGCGGGAAACGATAGACGGCGAGCTTTCCATAATTGGCGCCGTCGTTCCGGGCGACCATCCAGGCGGCGAGGTTGTCCTTCTGCCGTGGCGTGAAGGGGCGCATGAGGATGAACTCCGGATCCTGCTCGCCCGGAAGCCGCATCACCATGTGGCGCATGAATGCCTCGCCCGCCCCGCGGCGCTCGCTGCCGACGGGGCCGCGCGTTTGCGGCGCCGCACCGGGGATCTGCCATTCGTCCTCGCGATGGTAGAACGTCTCCGGGTTGACCATGTGGTACGTCGCGTAGAGCGTGGTCTGCACCCGGAAGAGATCCTCTGGGTAGCGCACGTGCGCCCGCAGGTCGGCGGGCATCGAATCGAGCGGCTGGAGCAGCCCGGGATACATCCGGGCGATGGTGCGGATGATCGGGTCGCGCGGGTCGGCGAGGTAGGCGCGCACGCTGCCATCGTACGCGTCGATCACGACCTTCACGCTGTTGCGCATGTAGTTCACGCCGCCGCTGATGGCGCGCGAGTACGGATAGCGCTCAGAGACCGTGTAGGCGTCGAGGAGCCAGTGCAGCCGCCCGTCGGCCGCGATCACCAGGTACGGATCGCGGTCGAAGAGCATGAACGGCAGCGCGCGCTGGGCACGCTCGCGCACGTCGCGATAGTAGAGAATGCGCGTTCGCGCATCGATGTCGCTCGAGAGCAGGATGTTCGCCGAGCCGAAGCGGATCGCGAAGAGGAGCCGGCGCAGGAACGACGCGGTCGGGACGCCCCCGCGGCCGTCGTACTGCGAGTACGCCGCCGCGTCGCCTTCGCCGGCCGGATAGTCGAACTCGCGCTGGCGGCTCGGCACGAGCACGAAGTCGTTCGAAAGCTCGCCGTAGTAGATCTGCGGCCGCGTCACGCGGAGGTCGACGCTCGACGCTGGCGGGAGATCCTTGATGAAGAGCACGGGAAGCCCTTCGGGCGTCACCGCGTTCGACGGCCCGAGCGCGACACCCATGCCGTGGGTGTAGGTGAGGTGTTCGTTGATGAAGCCGCGCGTCGGCAGCGAGCCGGTGTCGAGCTCGCGCGGGGCGAGAAGCACCTGGCGCAGCTGCCCGCCGATCCGGTAGCGATCGTCGTCGACCGAGACGAAGTCGTAATACGTGCGGATCGACTGGATCTGGCCGAACGTCTGGAGCAGCGGCTCGCGATCCCAGAGGCGCACGTTGTCGATCGTCGCGCGATTGCGGGCGATGAGCGCCGGAGTGAGCTGCGTCTCGACGCCAATCTCGGCGAGTTGAACGCTGTCGATCCCCCACGCCTGGCGCGTGGCGCGGATGTGATCGACGATCTGCGGCGTCTCGCGCGCAAGCTCGTTGGGTTGGACGACGAGCCGCTGATAGACGCCGGGAATGACCGCGGCGAGGATCGCGATCACGACATAGGTGACGACGACGCGCGCGGCGATGGAAACGAGGCGGTGGCGCATCGCCGCCCAGACGAGAACGAGGCCGCCGACCAGCGCCGCCACGCTGAGGATGTGCAGCGCCGGAATGCGCGCGTGCAGGTCGACGAAACGGGCCCCCGAGAGGGGCAGGTGCTCTCCGAAGAGGATTCCCGGGATGCGGACGAAGTGGATGCGCACCGCCGTCACGAGGAGGAAGAGCATCGCCAGCACGGCGAGCTGTCCCTGCGCGCGCGGCGGGATTCGCAGGCCTTCGCGGCTGATGCCGCCGCGCATCAGGTGAATGAACAGGATCACCACCAGCGCGATCACGATCAGCCCGAGCGCCGCCCCGGTCGCGAGCTCGAACAGCGGCAGAGTGAAGACGTAGTAGCCGACGTCGCGCCCGAACACCGGATCGGTGGTCCCGAAGGGAGTGCGGTACAGGAACTGGAGGACCGTCCGCCACTGCGCTGCCATCGTCAGCGCGAAGAGCAGCGACAGCAGCGCCGTCGCCGGCAGGACGAGCAGCGTCAACCCGCGCTCGACGAGGGCACGCAGCTCGGGCGGCACTCCGGGGCGCATGAACGCCTCGACGGTGCGCGAGCGCACCTCGGGCTGCGACGCGGCGGCGAGCGCGACGCGCGCGTTGCCGTAGAGGAATGCCAGGGCGACGACACCGGCGGGCAGGCCCAGCACCCACTGGGCGATGATCCTGGTGAAGAAGACGCGCTCGAAGCCGATCTCACGATACCAGAGCCAATCGGCGAGGCGCCGCGCGATCGCGGGGACGAGAACGACGAGGGCGACGAGGAGGGCGACCAGCCCCACCGTGATCAGCGAGCGACGCCTCTGCCGTGGGCCGCCGGGGTCGGCGTCGGGACCGAAGGGGCGGATGCCCGCGTTCCGTATGCTGCGGATGATCGGGTCGTCCCCCGGAGGGGTGCGCTCACTCATCGCCGGCTCGCGTTGAGGTGTCCTGGCGTCTGCTGGCTCGGTTGAATCTGCAGCGGACGTTCGCGCGAGGTCAGGGTCTCGCCGGCCCCGTCTGGACCCTGGGGAAGAAGCGGATCACGAACACCAGGTACACAGCCAGAGTGCGAACCATGCGAAGCCGACGGCCGAGTAGTTTCGCTGAATCCCGATTGACTTTGTAGGAATTACCGATTTATGATCCCGGCCAGCCTCATTCGCGGCCCGCGAATGCCGCTCGACCACCACCGGGATCTGCCTTGCATCCACGCCTCCTTCGTGCCGCGCGCGCGCTCGTCGCCGCCGGCACATGCGTCCTCTTCGCCGCCTGCAACTCCGACGACACCACCGCGCCGAAGAAGCCGGCCGCGGGCACCTTCACCGTCGACGCCACGACGAAGTTCGCGTACGTGAGCCTCGCCGACAGCGCCGTCGTGAGCCCGACGCCGCGCGCCGGTGAGTCGACGGCGTGGGACATCGCCCTCTTCAGCACCAACGTCACGCTCAACGGCGGCCAGGCAGGCCCCGGCGGCGTCGTCGGCTACTGCATCTGCCAGAACTCGTCGCAGAACCCGAGCAATGCGCAGTGGCTCGCGATGACTCCCGAGAGCGAGAAGGCGGACTTCGACGCCGTCACGAGCGTGCCCGCCGGCGCGAGCTTCGTCTCCGACGTGCTCACCCCGGCGATCCGCGGCTGGCTGACGGGGTCCGGCGCGGCCGCGGTGGCGAGCCCCGACTCCGTCTACTTCGTGCGGCTCTCCGACTCGAGCGGCGTCGCCAAGCTTCACGTCACGCAGCTCCAGGGAGCCACCGCGACCTCGGCGGGGCGCGTCACCCTCGAGTACGCGGTCGCGCAGAACGGACAGACGGCCTTCGGGGCGACGCAGACGGCGACGCTCGACCTCACCACGGGCGCGAAGAGCTTCGACTTCCAGACCGGTCAGACGACGACCAGCGCCACGGCGTGGGACCTCCGCCTCGAGGGCTTCACCGCGCTCGTCAACGGCGGCGTGAGCGGCACGGAGAAGGGCGCTGCCACCAAGGTCACCGGCACGACGTTCGCCGCGGCGACGCCGGCCAGCACCTCGCCTAACGCGTTCCGCATCGACGCCTACGCCGGCGTCTTCGGCACGTCGCGCTTCTACAAGTACAACCTCGCCAACGACAACCGCATCACCCCGACCTTCGACGTCTACCTCATCAAGCGGGGCGCGAAAGTCTACAAGCTGCAGATCACGAACTACTACAACGCGACGGGCCAGGCGCGGTTCATCACCTTCCGGTACGCGCAGATCGCGGGCTGACGATGCCACGCATCCACGCGAAGGGCGCGCTGGCGGTGCTGCTGGCGGTGCTGCTGGCCGGTGGTCTCGCGCTCTGCGCTCCCTTGCGCGCCGCCGGCGCCCAGACGCCGGCGCGGCTGAGCGGCATCGTCGTGAACGCCGCCACCGGCGCGCGGCTCGACGGCGCGGAGGTGCGCTTCCTCGCGGACTCGGGCGCCGACAGCGTGGTGATGCGCGCCGACGCGCGCGGCGGGTTCAACGCCGTGCTTCCCCATCCCGGCCGGTATACGCTGCGGGTCCGTCGCGTCGGGTACGCGGCGGCGGCGCTCGCGGTGGACGTCGAGAGCGCGCCCGACCGCGTGTCGTCGATCGTCGTCGCCCTCGACGAGGCCCCCTACGCGCTCGATCAGGTCGTCGTCACCGCGGCACGGCGGGAGCAGCGGCTCGCCGACGCCGTCACGACCACGGAAGTCGTCACCCGGGCCGACATCGAGCGCACCGGGGCGTCGGATCTGGCGAGCGTGCTCGTCGAGCAGACGGGAATCGAGCTCCAGGGCGGTCATCCCGCCGGCGCGGGCCTGATGCTCCAGGGGCTCGGCTCCGAGCGCGTGCTCGTGCTCCTCGACGGCCAGCCGATCGCCGGCCGCATCAGCGGCGTCTTCGACGTCTCGCGCATTCCGACGTCGGCGGTGGAGCGCATCGAGGTCGTGAAGGGTCCGCAGTCGACGCTCTACGGGACCGACGCGATGGGCGGCGTCGTCAACATCGTGACGAAGACGCCTGCGGCCGGGACGGTCGGCGCGTCGCTCGCCGCGACCGGCGGCACGCAGGCGCGGCGCGACGGTACCGCCGGCCTGACGCTGGGCCGCGGCGCGCTCAGCTCGCGCTGGGACGTCTCGTACCGCAGCACCGAGACGGCGCCGGGCCGCGCCGAAGCCGACGGGTCGCTCGCCGCGCGCACCGACGGTGCGGCGAAGCTGCGCTGGGCCCCCGACAGCGCGCGCATGGTCGAGGCGAGCGTGCTCGCCCTCGACGAGCGGCAGCGCTGGCGCACGAGCAGCTTCTACAACTTCGGCGACAACAGGCAGTGGAGCGGCCGGCTCACGGGAGCATGGCATCAGGGGCGACACCGCTTCTCGCCCACGCTCTACGCGTCGATCTTCGATCACCGCTCGCGCGCGAGCACCGAGCCGAAGCCGATCGCGGGCGACACCGGCCAGCGCCAGCGTCAGCGCATCTATCAGGGCGAGCTGCTGTACGGTGCGCGGCTCGGACGCACCGGCGCGCACGCGCTCGACCTCGGCGCGCAGCTGCGGCGCGACGAGACCGAGACCCAGCGCGTCACCGGCGGCCTCCGCTCGCTGGTGACGATCGAGCCCTTCGCGCAGCTCGACGTCGCGGCGACGTCGCGGCTCTCGCTCGTGCCTGGGGTGCGCGTGTCGCGCAGCGCGCAGTGGGGAACGCACGTGACGCCGCGCCTCGCGTCGCGCTGGCGCGCGACCGACCGCCTCACACTGCGGGCATCGTCAGGCGAGGGCTTCCGCGCTCCCGACTTCAAGGAGCTGTTCATGTTCTTCCAGAACACGAGCGCGGGGTACGCGGTCTACGGCAATCCCGACCTGCGGCCCGAGACCTCGCGCAACGCCACGGCCGGTGCGGAGTGGGCGGGTGGACGCGGCTTCGTGCGCGGACAGCTCTTCTGGAATCGCTTCCGCGACTTCATCGAGACGCGGGTGACGACGCCGCCGGGCGAGCCGCCGGTGTTCCGCTACTTCAACGTCGACGACGGCTCGACGCGCGGCGCCGAGCTCGAGACGGGCCTCGTGCTCGCGGGTTGGCGGCTCGAGGGCGGATACAGCGGCCTCGCGACGCGCGACGACGCCACGGGTCGCCCGCTGCTCGGCCGTCCGTCGCACAGCGGCCGCCTGCTCGTGGCGCGAACGCTTCCCCTCGGGCTCCGCACCAGCGTCAGTGCCATCGCCACCGGGCGGACGCCGATGCAGCGCAACGTTGCGACGGGCGCGATCACGAGCTGGCGCGATCCCTTCGCGCGCGTCGACGCCCGTCTCGCCCGCACGCTCCGTGGTGGCGCGGAGCTCGTGCTCGGCGCCGACAACCTCTTCGACCAGAGGCCGGCCGAGTGGGCCGGCTTCACCGGACGTCACGTCTACACGACGCTGACCTGGAGCTACAGCCGCCTCACGGCGCAGTGACCGAATCCATGACAGACGCCTTTCCGCGCCGCCGCGCGCCCCTCGCACTTCTCGTCGCAGCCGCGCTGATCCCCGCCTTCGCGCGCGCGCAGACCACGACTTCCTCGCAGCCGGCGGCCGTTTCGTCGACGACCAGGGTCGGGACGATCGTCGTCGCGCACGGCGGCGACACGCTCTGGAACCGCTACGTACGCCAGGTTGCCGCCGAGGCGAAGACGGGCGGACCCGTGGAGGTGAGCTTCCTCATGGGTCCGGAGGCGAAGACGACGCGCTTCCAGGACGCGGCGGCGAGGCTCGAGGCGCAGGGCGTGACGCAGATCGTCGTCGTGCCGGCGCTGGTGTCGAGCCACAGCGGCCACTACGACCAGATCCGCTGGCTCGGCGGCGAGGCGGTGACGCTCGACGAGCAGATGATGCACCACCTGCACATGTCGGGGATCGAGCGGCCGGCGACGAAGGTGCCGCTCGTCGTGACGAAGGCGATGGATGCGTCGCCCGAGATGGCGCGCGTGCTCGCCGACCGCGCGCTCGCGATGACGAAGACTCCCGCGCGGCAGGCGCTGCTCATCGTCGGCCACGGGCCGAACAGTGCCGAAGACTACGCGGCGTGGATGGAGAACCTGCGCGTCGTCACCGACTCGGTGAAGAAGTGGACGGGCTTCAGGGACGTACGCGTGGACCTCGTGCGCGACGACGCGCCCGCTCCGGTGCGCGCCGAGGCGGTGCGCCGGGTGCGCGAGCTGATCGAGCTCCAGCACATGGCGACCGGCCGCGAGGTGATCGTCGTTCCGGTGCTCGTCTCGAAGGGCACCGTGAGCCGCGACCGGGTGCCTAACGACATCAAGGGGACGCCGTCGGTCTACTCGGGCGAGCCGCTGCTGCCGCATCCGGCGATGGCCCGCTGGATCGAGGCGCGGGTCCGCGAGGCGGTCGCGAAACAAGCCGCGACTGCCGGTCCGGCGGTGCCGCGGTAGGGTCACGGTCCTGAACGACTTGCCAGCCCGAGGGGCCGTTTGAGGAACGCGCGCGATTCGTGCACGAGATCCACGAAGCCACGAGGCAACGGAGTAGCGATATGACGGAGCACGAGAAGGCCGGGCAGGCGGGCGCGGCGACGGCGCAGCAGACCGAGGTCGCGGTGCTCGCGGGCGGATGCTTCTGGGGGGTGGAGGACATCCTGCGCGACGTGCGCGGGGTGATCGACACCGACGTCGGCTACACCGGCGGCTGGCTGAAGAATCCGACCTATCACGACACCCACGACGGCAAGTCGGGGCACGCCGAGGCGGTGCGGATCACCTTCGACCCGTCGGTGCTGAGCTACGAGGAGCTGCTCGAGAAGTGGTTCTTCCGGCTGCACGACCCGACGACGCTCAATCGCCAGGGGAACGACGTCGGCACGCAATATCGCTCGGCGATCTTTCCGCAGACGCCGGAGCAGCATGAGATCGCTGCGAGGGTGATCGCGCGCATCAACGCGTCGGGGAAGTGGAAGCGGCCGATCACGACGACGATCGAGCCGGCCGCGACGTGGTACGGCGCGGAGACGTACCACCAGGATTACCTGCGCAAGAATCCCGGGGGATACACCTGCCACTACCTCAGGTAGCTTCGCGTCGCCGGCGGCGCGGCCCGTGCGGGAACGGCGGGGGCTGGGTCGGGTAGTTTTCTGCTGCTTGTCCTGTCATTCGCTGGCGAGTAGTGTAGGGGCGCACGTCAGGTCGTGTCCCCGCGCTACTCGTCGCGTTCCCGTTGGACCATTCTGCGCGCGGAAACCGTACCGATGACCCTCCCCCCCGTGTGTACGGTCGGCGCCGAGCTCGCGGCCAGGCTGCGAGCGGAGCGTGAGACGCTGGTCCACCGCTGGTTGGACCGGATCGTCGCCCGCGTCGCGGTGACGCCGAACCGTGTCTTCCCCACCGACGAGCTGCTCAACCACGTTCCGTTGCTCGTCGACGGGATCGCCGGCTTCCTCGAGAATCCGGGCCAGGAGCTCGACGCCGACATCCCGGTCGTCGCCAAGGCGCGGGAACTGGGCGCGCTCCGCCACGCGCAGGGGTTTGGCGCCCACGAGATCCTCAAGGAGCACGAGATCTTCGGCGCGATCGTGCTCGCCTTCATCGAGGAAGTGGTCGAGGAGCTGGAGTCGCCCTGCTCGCCGCGCGAGCTCGCCGGCTGCCTGCGCCGCGTGATGCAGGCGGTGGAGCAGATCCGGCAGGCGACCGCGAACCATTTCCTCCAGCTCTCGGCCGAGCGGGTGCAGGAACGGGAGGACCGGCTTCGGCGATTCAACCGCATGGTCTCGCACGAGCTCAAGAACCGGGTATCGGCGATCCGCGGCGCGGGGGGACTGCTCGGCGAGGACTGGATCACCGCCGACCAGCGACGGCGCTTCCAGCGCATCGTGACCGAGAATGCCGAGGGGCTGCAGCAGCTGCTCGAGAATCTGGAGGCACTCTCACGGCTCGAGTCGGATGCGCGGCAGCAGCGGAACATTCTTCTGCCGCAGGCGGCCGCCGAGGCGGTGCGCCAGCTCCGGGACCAGGCGCAGGCGCGCGGAGTCGAGGTGCGCATCGCCGACGACATGCCGGCGGTGGAAGTGAACGCGGCCGCGGTGGAGCTCTGCCTGGCCAATTTCGTCTCGAACGCGATCAAGTACTCCGATCCGGCGAAGGAGAAACGGTGGGTCGAGGTGACGGGCGCATTCCATCCGCGTCGCGCCGACGGCGCCGGGGGCGAGCTGGTGGTCCGCGTGCATGACAATGGCATCGGAGTTCCCCCCGCCGCCCGTGGGCGACTCTTCCAGCAGTTCTATCGTGCGCACGGGGAGACGGTCACCGGCATCGAGGGGTCGGGCCTCGGGCTGAGCATCGTGCGCGAGACGGCCGAGTCGCTGGGCGGGCGCGTCTGGGCGGAATTCCCGGAAGAGGGAGGCGCCGCCTTCGCGATCGCGTTGCCGTCGCGGCGCGAGGAAGACGCGGCCGCGGCAGGGGTGACGCGGACCTCGTGATTTTCGCCGACGAGCCGCTCCGCGCCCGCGGCCTCGCCATACGCCTCATCCCGCGAACTCCCGGACCGGCACGCCGATCG
>DATAIS010000132.1:0-4803 GCA_036262535.1 Gemmatimonadaceae bacterium
CGAACGCGGGACTCTTCCTCGTGCGTTCCTCGATGATCCGGTCGATCATCCGCTTGATCTGGCCAGGCATGTGGCGGGCGGGGTCGAGGCGTGGCAGGACGCCCCGGGCGGGCGCCTATTAGAACAGACTCATAAAGACGCTGAATGGCCGAGCCCGGCAACTCGACTCGATTGGTCCTAGGAGGCATCCTGTTGACAGGAAAGGAGTTATGGGCATTTTGAGCGCATGCCTCGCTCTCCCGAATCCGAGCCCCTTCCCTGGCCGATGTTCGTCCCGCCCCCGGCCTGGTTCGCGATCGCGTTCGCGCTCGGCTGGGCGGTGGACCACTGGCTGACGCACGCGCGGCTGCTGCCGCCGGGCGTACGCCGTTCGCGGGTCTCGCTCGCGATCCTGCTCGCCATGACAGCGGCCGGCGTCGTCACGAGCGCGTTCCATCAGTTCTACAGGGCGCGCGCGACGCTGCTGCCGGCGGGAAAGACGCACCAGCTTGCGACCGACGGCATCTATCGTGTCACGCGCAACCCGATGTATCTCGCGATGACGATGCTCTACGTCGGCGCGGCGATCTGGCTCGACACCCTCTGGCCGATCGTCACCCTCCCGATCGCCCTCTTCGTCGTCGCCGGAATATTCGTCCCCTACGAGGAGCGCCGCATGCACCGCCTCTTCGGGCCCGAGTACGAGTTGTACCGGTCGCGGGTGAGACGCTGGCTCTAAACGTTGATCGCGGCCGCCGTGCGGCCTGCTGGTGCGAGGTGCGAGAAACCGCGGTGCGAGGGTGCGGCGGTGCGAAGAGCACTTCCGCGCCCGCTTCGCATCCAGCCAGATACCTGATTCTATGATGGCTCTCGCGAGGTGAGAGCGGAGTCAGGTCCGGGGTCCGAGAGCAACGCGGCGGCTATCACGACGCACCCGCTCATCGCACTTTCGCACCACCGCACCGGCTCCTCTCCGAACCTCCGCACCAGCCGCGGCACGGCCGCGGCGTGTTGTGCGTACTCTACGCCGCCAGCGGCACGGTGAAGCTGAAGGTCGTCCCGCGCCCGAGCTCACTCGCCACCGACACCTCGCCGCCGTGCGCGTCCACGATCCCCTTCACGATCGCGAGCCCGAGCCCGGCGCCGGCCCGAGACGCGCGGTCGGCCTGCCAGAAGCGGTCGAAGACGTGCGCCAGCTCCTCCGGGCCGAGTCCGATGCCGGTGTCCGAGACGCTGCAGCGCATCATGTCGCCTTCCGGACACGCCGTGACGGTGATCGTCCCCCCCTCCGGCGTGAACTTGATCGCGTTGCCGATCAGGTTCGAGAAGACCTGGAGCAGGCGATCGCGGTCGCCCCGTACGGCACCGTCCCCCTGCGCGAGGTCGAGCGCGAGCGTCAGTCCCTTCGCCCGCGCCTGGCCCTCGAACTGCTCGACCACGTCGGCGAGCAGCGCGCTCACCGGCAGCGGGTGCTGCCTGACGGCGAAGCGGCCCGACTCGATGCGGCTCACGTCGAGCAGGTCCTGGATGAGGGTATTCATCCCCTGCGTCGCACGCTTGATCATCGCCAGGTGGCGCGTCTGCTGTTCCTCGCTCAACGGCAGCTCGAGCAGCAGGGACGCCGCCATCGCGACCGTCTGCACCGGGTTGCGCAGGTCGTGCGCGACGACGGCGAGCATGTCGTCGCGGAACTGCGTCGCGCGCTCCGCCGCCTCGCGCGCTTCCCACGCCTCGTCGCGGGCCCGCAGGAGGTCGGCATTCGCCACGCGCAGCTCGATCTCGCGCTCGGCCGCCGCCGCCAGCTCGACGAGGATCTCGATCTCCGTCCCGAGCCACTGACGCGGCTTCATGTCGATGACACAGAAGCTGCCGATCGCCTCGCCCTCGACCATGAGCGGGACGCCGACGTAGGCCGCGACGCCCAACGTGCGGACCGTCGGCACCTCGCGGTAGACCGGATCCGCCGCCGTGTCGGGGATGACGAGCGGCGAGCGCTTCTCGACCGCATAGTGGCAGAACGTCTTGCCGTGCATCACCCGCCGCGTCGCCAGCGGCTCGGCGAACCCCTGCGCCGACTTGTAGAAGTCCCTCGCTTCGTCCACCAGCGAGATGAACGCCGAGGGCACGTCGAGCAGCTTCACCGCGAGCCGCGTCAGCCGGTCGAAGACCTCCTCGTTCTCGGTGTCGAGCAGCCCGGTGCGGTGCAGCACCGCGAGCCGGCGCGGGTCGTGGACCGCCGGCGTCGCCGTGGATGCGGGAAATCCGGCGTCCCCTGAGAGGACGCCGGTCGACGGACTCGTGTGCATTGCCCCTGGATGGGGCAAGATGGATACCTCAGGCGACGGCGGCTTCCTGCCGGTCGGGCTCGCTGCCAGATGTCGCCCGGACGACTGCGCTGACGGCGGCCACGGCGTCGAGCGCCTGCGTCAGGTCGGAAACCAGGTCGTCCGGGTCCTCGATCCCGACCGAGAGGCGGAGCAGCGAGTCGCCGATCCCCGCCACGGCGCGCGCCGCCGGATCCATCGACGAGTGAGTCATCGTCGCCGGATGCGCGACGAGGCTCTCGACCCCGCCGAGCGACTCGGCGAGGGTGAAGTAGCGCAGCGCGGCGACGAATGTCTGGACCGCGGGGAGCCCGCCCCGGAGCTCGAAGCTCGTCATCGCCCCGAAACCCTGCTGCTGCGACCTCGCGATGAGGTGACCGCTGTGAGACGGCAGCCCGGGATAGTAGACCCGCTCCACCGCCTCGTGGCTACAGAGCGCCTCGACGACTGCCGCCGCCCCCGCGAGGTGCGCCTTGATGCGTGGATAGAGCGTGCGCACGCCGCGCAGCGTCAGGTAGCTGTCGAAGGGGGCGCCTGTGATGCCGAGACAGTTCGCCCACCAGCAGAGCTCCTCGCCGAGAGCGCGCTCGCGCGCCACGACCGCCCCGCCGACGACGTCGCTGTGGCCGTTGATGTACTTCGTGGTCGAGTGGACGACGAGATCGGCCCCAAGGGTGATCGGCTGCTGGAGCGCGGGGGAGAGGAAGGTGTTGTCGGCGACGACGAGCGCCCCCGCCGCATGACCGGCCGCGGCGATCCGCCTGATGTCGGTGATGCGCAGCAGCGGATTGCTCGGCGTCTCGATCCAGACCATCCGCGGACGGCGGCGCGCGATCTCCGCATCGGCATCGGGGGCGGTGAGGTCGATGTGCGCGACGTCGAAGTGGCCGCGCCCGGAGAGCGCCTTGAGCAGGCGGTGCGTGCCGCCGTAGCAGTCGTGCGCGGCGAGAAGGAGATCCCCCGGCCTGAGGAGCTGGACGACGAGCGTCACCGCCGACATCCCCGTGCTCGTGATTACACCGAACTCGCCCTGCTCGAGCTCCGCGAGCGCGTCGGCGAGGAGGCTGCGCGTGGGGTTGCCGCTGCGGGTGTAGTCGTACTCGCGCTTCCCGTTGAAGCCGTCGAAGGCGAAGGTGGACGAGAGGTGGATCGGTGGCACGACGGCGCCGTGGTGACGGTCGGTCGCGATCCCGGCGCGCACCGCGCGCGTCGTCGGTTGCTGGTCGAAGGCGGTCATGCGAGTGGCAGCGTCAGGGCGTGAGCGACGGTCTCACCGAAGCGCTCGGGCTCGGCGAGGAAGGCGTCGTGTCCGTAGCGGGTCGGGAAGTCGCGGATGACGTTCGGTCCGGCGAGGCGGCGCGAGAGCTCGATGAGCTGCTCGCGCGGCACGAGGGTGTCGCCTTCGGCGGCGATGAGCACGGCGGGCGTCGCGATCGCCTCGGGGGTCACCCGGTGGGTGTCGGTCGAGAGCGAGAGGGCGAGGAAGCGTTCGGGGCGCCAGGTGGCGGCGAAGCGCTCTCCGTGGTGGAGGAGGTAGCGCTCGACGTCGAAGGTGCCGTCCTCGTCGATGCGTCCCGGCTCGAAGCGCTCGGCGAACTCGCGGGCGCTGCGGTAGGTCGTCATGCCTAACGCGCGCGCCAGCGCGAGCCCGTCGCGCGCGCGCCCGGTGTCGAGGCCGAGCTCGACGATCCGGCGCTGGATGGCGCGGATGCCGGTGCTCATCGGATGGCTCTCGTGCGCGGCCCCGTTGACGACGACGCGGCCGACGCGCGCGGGGTGCCGCTCGGCGAAGGCGAGGGCGACCATCCCGCCGTACGAGGCGCCGACGATCGCTTCGACGCGGTCGATGCCGGCCTCGTCGAGCACCGCGGCGAGGGCATCGGCCTGCTCGTAGGTGCTGACGCGGCGCGCGGGCCGTCCGTCGGGTGCGCGGCCGCCGTCGAGCCAGTCGAAGGAGACGACGCGCGACGCGCGCGTGTAGATCCCGCACCCTTCGCCGACGACGCCTTCCCACCAGCCGTCGGACTCGTCCGACGGCTGGTGGGAGACGTGTTTCGAAGCCGAGATCCCGCCGAGCACCGCGATCGCGGGTGCCTCGGCCGGTCCGGCGAGCTCGTACGGCGGGACGATGTCGGTCATCAGCGCGGTGCAGGTCATGCGACGCCCTCCTCGAGGCGGGCGGTCGCCACGTGCTCGGGGGCGTCGAGGGTGCCTAACGCGCCCTCCAGCGTGCGCCAGGACGCTGCCTCGACGATCACCCGGGAGCCCCGCGGTCCGCAACCCGCGGCCTTCGCGGGAAGTTCCGACCGCGCGAAGAGCTCGAGCAGCGCCGGGACCCCGACCGGCGCCTCGACCAGCCAGCGGAGCCGCCGCTCGTCGGCGACGGCCGCGGCCCGCGGGCGATGCGCCCGGGAGGACTCGAAGGGGGCGAGGAGGTCGCTGAGGATCGCGGTCGCCGTCGGTGCTCCTCCCGCTCCCGGCCCAGCGGCCGAAAGGGGTG
>DATAIS010000133.1:0-8221 GCA_036262535.1 Gemmatimonadaceae bacterium
TCAGGTCCTTCTCGAACGCCTTCGCGCCACGGATGCTCAGCCCGAGGACCTCGGGGTTTACCCGATCGTCGTCGGACTGGGCGAACAGGGGAAGGGCGACGAGGAGAGCAGCCGCTCCCCCCAGCGCCCGGAGGGCGTGGCTGATACGCATACTACCGCCCGGAAATGCAAGCGGCGGGCCCGTTTCCCGGGGTCGCCTACGCCCCGCGGGACGAGGGACCAGGGGGACGAGAGAGGCCTTCGGCTGGCGCTCGGCGACGGGAGACGAGAGTCGGGAGAGACCGCGAAGAGGGACGGGAGACGAGGGAGCGACCCGCCTCAGGTATCCCGTGTCGCAGCCTCCCTCGTCACGGAGCTGACCGCGAGGAAGGGCATGAGCGAGCGACTACCTGATGCCGGTCGCTCTCACGTTCCCCGTCCCTCATCGGCTCCTCCCCCGTCTCCCGTCCCCCGTCGTCGAGCGAAGCGACGACTTCTCTCGACGCTAGTCTCCCGTCGACGAAACAGGACGAGACAGGAGCCGGACGTCTCTCGACTCTGGTCTCTCATCTCGTTAGTCTCCGCCCCGATGCCTCCTCGCCGAAAGAAGCGGCTTGACCCCGCCCTGTTCCAGGTTCCCGTCGAGGCCGTTCGCGGTGGGCTCTACACCGACACCGCGCTCACGACCACCCGCGAGGCCCTTCGTACGGCGGGGAAGTCGCCGCGCGTGCTGCTCCAGTTCGCGACGAAGCGGAGCGCGGTGGTCTGCGGCGTCGACGAGGCCGTCGCGGTGCTCAAGCTCTGCGCCGACGAATGGAGCGCGCTCTCCGTGCATGCCCTCTTCGAGGGCGACCGCGCCGACGCCGGCGACACCGTGCTCACCGTCGAGGGGCCCTACGAGACCTTCGCCCACCTCGAGACCTACTGTGTCGGCGTCCTCTCCCGGCGCACGACGGTCGCCACGGCGATGCGGCGGATCGTCGAGGCGGCGCGGCCGAAGCCGGTCTTCGTCTTCTCGGCGCGCAGCGACCATCCGCTGATGCAGCCCGGCGACGGGTGGGCGGCGTACATCGGCGGCGCGACCGGGATCTCGACGCCGGCGCAGGGGAGCTGGTGGGGCGGAGCCGGGCTCGGCGTCGTCCCGCACGCGCTCATCGCCGCGATGGGGGGCGACACCGTCGCCGCGACGAAGGCCTTCGCCGAGCAGGCGCCTGACGTCGAGCGGCTCATCGCGCTCGTGGATTACGGCAACGACGCCGTCGGCACCAGCGTCGCCGTCGCCCGCGCGCTCGAGGGACGGCTCTGGGGGGTGCGCATCGACACCTCGCAGCACCTCGTCGACAGGTCGATCATCCCGATGATGGGCGGCTTCGCACCGACCGGGGTCAACCCGCAGCTCGTCTGGAACGTGCGCAATGCGCTCGACGACGAGGGCTTCGGCGACGTGAAGATCGTGGCGTCCGGCGGCTTCAGCATCGAGCGCATCCGCGACTTCGAGGACGAGGGCGTGCCGGTGGACGCGTACGGCGTCGGCAGCTCGCTCTACGCGGCGCACATCCCGTACACCGCCGACATCGTGCAGGTCGACGGCGAGACGCAGGCCAAGGCGGGACGCGAGCTGCACGCGAACCCAAAGCTCGAGCGCGTGCGCTGACGTCCCCACGCTGACGCAGCGACCGGCTCGGTCGTCCATCGAGTGCACACACTCTGGTGGATCAGGATGGCGGGACCGAAGCTGGACGGCGCTGGCGCCGTGAAGATGGAGACGTTGACGTCGGCGACCGGGATGCTCGCCCGCTGTCACTCGATCGTCGAGCAGATGGCGGTCGAGGTGAAGAGCAGCCGGCCGATCACCGGGCATGTGCAGACGCTGAAGCGCGCCGCGGTGCCGCTCGCGTCGCTGCTCAAGGCGCAGTTCGGGATGATCGCCGACGTCGTCACGGCGATGCTGCTCGCCGCGACGCGCGGCGGCCCCGACCAGATGAAGGTCAGATCGCTGCGCGAGGGTATCGCGAGCATCCGCATGCAGCTCGAGATCGCGGAGACCAAGGTCCTCGAGAAGCACGCCGTCCCGGACGGCAAGGCCGAGGCGAGCGCGGACTGATTCGACGCGGCGAATTCGGTCGCGGCGAATTCCGTCGCGGCGGTTGACGAGCTTCGACCAGGCCTTCACAATGGCGGACGGCTTTTTCACCACCGCCGCCAGGAGGTCCAGTGGGTCGTACGCGCTTTTCGATCGTCGCCCTCGCCGCGCCCCTCGCCGCGTGCGCGGGGGCCGCGGGCGGCTCGTCGGCGGCGAACGCACCGCCCTATGACGTCGTGATCGCCGGCGGGCGCGTCGTCGACGGTACCGGAGCGCCGGCCTACGCCGCCGATGTCGCGATCCGCGCCGGCCGCATCGCTGCCGTCTCGCGCGAGTCGATCCCGACGTCCGGTGCACGGCTCGTCATCGACGCTCGCGATCGCGTCGTCGCCCCCGGCTTCATCGATCTGCACGCGCATCTCGATCCCCTGCTCCGCCTCCCCGGTGCGCAGAGCGCGGTGCGTCAGGGCGTCACGACCGCGCTCGGCGGCCCCGATGGCGGCTCGCCCCTCCCCCTCGGCGCGTATCTCGATTCCGCCGCGGGCAAGCTCGGGATCAACGTCGCGTTTCTCGCGGGGCATAACACCATTCGCGCGCGTGTGATGGGCGACGCGAACCGCGATCCGACCCCCGCCGAGCTCGCGCGCATGCGCCGGCTCGTCGGCGAGTCGATGGCCGAGGGCGCATGGGGATTGTCGACGGGGCTCAAGTACATCCCCGGCGCATACAGCAGGACCGACGAGGTCGTGGCGCTCGCCACCGTCGCCGGCGATTCCGGCGGGATCTACACTTCACACCTCCGCGAGGAGGGGCTGGGACTGCTCGAGGGCGTCGCGGAGGCAATCGAGATCGGCCGGCGCGCCCGCATCCCCGTCGTGCTCACACATCACAAGGCGGTCGGCAAGCCGATGTGGGGCGCGAGCGTGCGGACGCTCGCGATGATCGACTCCGCCAACGCCGCGGGCGTCGACGTCATGGCGGATCAGTATCCGTACACGGCGACCTACACGGGCATCGGCGTACTCGTCCCGGCGTGGGCGCTCGCAGACGGCGACTCGGCGTTCGCGCGGCGCCTGACGGACGGCACGCTGCGCGACAGCATTCGGGCCGGCATCGTCTTCAACATTCTCAACGACCGCGGCGGCGGCGACCTGCGGCGCATCCAGCTCTCGCGCGTCGCCTGGGACCGGTCGCTCGAGGGGAGGACGCTCTACGACTGGGCGGTGCGGCGCGGCCTGCCGCCGACTCTCGAGACGGGCGCCACCCTCGTGATCGAGGCGATGCGCCGTGGCGGAGCGTCGGCGATCTATCACGTGCTCGACGAGGGCGACGTCGAGCGGATCATGCGGCATCCCCGGACGATGATCGCTTCCGACGGACGACTCGTCGAGCCTGGCGAGGGACATCCGCACCCTCGCTGGTATGGCACCTTTCCGCGCGTGCTCGGCACGTACGTTCGCGACCGGAAGGTACTCACCCTCGAGCAGGCGGTGCACAAGATGACGGAGATGCCGGCGCGCCGCCTCGGTCTCGCCGACCGGGGACGCGTCGCCGCGGGACTCGTCGCGGACGTGGTCGTGTTCGATCCGGCGACCGTCGCCGACCGCGCGACCTTCGAGTCGCCGCATCAGTATCCGTCGGGGATCGAGTGGGTGCTCGTGAATGGCGTCGCCGTCGTCGAGCGGAGCGCGTTCACCGGGCGCAGGCCGGGGATGGTGCTTCGCCGTACGCAGGGTCGCACCCGCTGAGCGTCGGTCGAGACGAGTCGCCGTGTCGGAGATGACCCGACAACGTGCGAATCGCCAGGCAAGGTCCTTCAATTGCTTGATTATCCCCCCCGCTCCCGGGTACCTTCCCCGCACCACAATCCACCGCGTGAGCGCCGCAGGGTGCTCCACACGTCAGCCTTCAAGGAAACGGCATGACTGCGACTCACCGCCTGCGCCGGCGGTTCGCCGCGGCGTTGACGGCCGCATCCGCGCTCGCGCTCTCCGCGTGCAGCGCCAATCAGTATCCGAACTCGATCTTCGAGAGGCACACCGAGTTCAACCGCGAAGTCCTCTCGATCTTCCACAGCCTCTTCTTCTGGGGCACGGTCGTCTTCGTCCTCGTCGAGCTGGCGCTGCTCTGGGTCCTCTGGCGCTATCGTCGCCGCGAGGGCGCGCCGGAGCCGCGGCACATTCACGGCAACACGACGCTCGAGGTGCTCTGGACGCTCATCCCGGCGGTGGTGCTCATCTTCATCGCCGTACCGACGGTGCGCGCGATCTTCCGCACCCAGGCGAAGGCGGTGCCGAATGCGCTCGAGGTCGAGGTCATCGGCCATCAGTGGTGGTGGGAGTTCCGCTATCCGCAGTACGGCGTCGTCACGGCGAACGAGCTCTATCTCCCGATCGGGCGCACGGTCAACTTCGCGCTCAAGACGAACGACGTCCTGCACTCGTTCTGGATCCCGCGCCTCGGCGGCAAGCGCGACCTGATCACGAACCACACCAACTACCTGTGGTTCACGCCCGACAGCGTCGACGAGCAGGCGTGGAACGGGAGCTGTAACGAGTACTGCGGCGCGAGCCACGCGAACATGCTCTTCCGCGCCTTCACGGTGTCGCCGGAGCAGTTCGAGCAGTGGGCCGCGCACCAGAAGTCGCCCGCCGCGTTCGGCGCCGTCGCGGCCGCCGCGGCAACGACGACGACGGGCACCCAGACGCCGGTGACGTTCGTCTCCTGGCCGCGCGAGCGACTCCCCGAGTACTCGGTGCCGAACAAGCCGACACCCGACGGACTGACCTGGAACGAGTCGCTCGTCGGCGACGCAGCGCGCGGGCAGCAGATCTACTCGCGCAGCGCCTGCATCGGCTGCCACGTCATCACCGGCAACCCGATGTCGGTCGGCGTGATCGGCCCCAACCTCACCCACTTCGGATCGCGCCTCACGCTCGGCGCGGGACTCTACCCGAACGACGCGCGCCACCTCGCGCTCTGGATCAAGAACACGCGCGCGATGAAGCCGGGGGCGATCATGCCGACGTTAGGCAAGGGCCAGTACGACCCGGTCTTCAAGACGACCGTCACCACGGGCCTCACCGACCAGGAGATCGCGGACATCGTCGCGTATCTCCAGGCTCTGAAGTAATCCGCACCGGGCATCACGGAGACTGACCGCACAATGGCAACCATCGCCACCGCTCCCGCCCACGTCGGCGTAGAAATGCACCCGACGGGCCTCCGGAGCTGGCTCGCGACCGTCGATCACAAGCGCATCGGCGTCCTCTACCTCTTCACCGCCCTCTTCTTCTTCCTCGTCGGCGGCGTCGAGGCGATCATCATCCGCGCCCAGCTCCAGGGGCCGAACGGGACGCTGGTCGACGCGCATACGTACAACCAGCTGTTCACGATGCACGGCACGACCATGATCTTCCTCGCGATCATGCCGCTCAGTGCCGCGTTCTTCAACTTCCTCATCCCGCTCCAGATCGGCGCGCGCGACGTCGCGTTCCCCCGCCTCAACGCCTTCAGCTACTGGGTGTTCCTGTTCGGCGGGATCTTCATGAACATCTCGTGGCTCTTCGCCGCGGCGCCCGACGGCGGCTGGTTCGGCTACACCCCGCTCACCACCCGCACCTACTCGCCGGGGATGAGCATCGACTTCTGGGTGCTCAGCCTCCAGATCCTCGGCGTCTCCTCGCTCGCCGCCGGGTTCAACTTCCTCACGACCATCATCAACATGCGTGCGCCGGGGATGAACCTGATGCGCATGCCGATGTTCACCTGGGCCGCGTTCATCACCCAGTTCCTGATCGTGCTCGCCTTCCCGGTGATCACGATCGCGCTCGTGTTCCTGCTCTTCGACCGCTTCTTCGGCACGAACTTCTACCAGACGTCGGCGGGCGCCGACCCGCTCCTCTGGCAGCACCTCTTCTGGATCTTCGGCCATCCCGAGGTCTACATCCTCATCCTCCCGGCCTTCGGGCTCGTGAGCGAGGTGATCCCGACCTACGCGCGCAAGCCGCTCTTCGGCTACCCGGTGATGGTCTTCTCGATCATCCTCATCGCCTTCCTCGGCTTCGGCGTGTGGGCACACCACATGTTCGCCGTCGGCATGGGCCCGGTCGCCGACACCGTCTTCGGCGTGACGACGATGCTCATCGCCATCCCGACCGGCGTGAAGATCTTCAACTGGATCGCGACGATGCACGGCGGCTCGCTCCGCTTCACGACGGCGATGCTCTTCGCGGTCGCTCTCGTCGCGCTCTTCACCATCGGCGGCATCTCGGGCGTCATGCACGCCTCGCCGCCCGCCGACCTCCAGCAGACCGACACCTACTTCATCGTCGCCCACTTCCATTACGTGCTCTTCGGCGGGTCGATGATGGGCATCTTCGCCGGCATCTACCACTACTTCCCGAAGATCACCGGCAGGCTCCTCAGCGAGCCGCTCGGCAAGCTGAGCTTCTGGACGATGTTCGTCGGCATGAACCTGACGTTCTTCCCGATGCACATGAGCGGCCTGCTCGGCATGCCGCGCCGGATCTATCGCTACGCCGCCGATCAGGGGTGGGACGGCTTCAACCTCGCGAGCTCGATCGGCTCCTACATCCTTGCCGCGGGCGTGCTGATCTCGATGTGGAACATCATCCGCAGCCTTCGCTCGGGCGCGCGTGCGGGCAACGATCCGTGGGGCGCCCCGACGCTCGAGTGGGCGATCCCGTCGCCGCCGCCGGAGTACAACTTCGCCCGCATCCCGACGGTGACGTCGCGCTACCCGCTCTGGGACATGAAGGCGCCCGCGCTCACCGCCGAGGTGCCGCACACGCGTCAGGGCGACAAGGCGATGCACGTCGACGTCGCCGGCAAGCCCGCCGGAGTGACGCACGCCAGCCCGGCGCCGCACTCGCGCCAGCCCGCCGAGTCGCCGATGCACATCGAGACGGAGTCGTACACGGCGCGCCAGCTCGGCATCCCGATGCCCGACATGACGATCAAGCCGCTCTGGGTCGCGCTCGGCATGACGATCATGCTCGCCTCGCCGCTCTTCCTCACGAAGAAGTTCGCCGCCGAGCAGGCGGGGAACGCGGCCGCCGCGAGCTCGGCGATGACGATGTTCTGGGTGCTGTGCCTCGGTGGCGCCGTGCTCATGATCGCGCAGCTCTACAACTGGCTGCTCACGCCGCTCGAGTCCGACCACCACTAGTCCGCGACCTTTCATGACTTCCGTACCACTGACGGCCGCGCACGGCGTGAACGACGCCCACTCGCACCATCACACGTCGACGGGGCTCGACAACAAGAAGCTCGCGATCTGGGCCTTCATCGGCTCGGAGTGCATGCTCTTCGCGTCGCTGATCTCGACGTACCTGATCTACAAGGGCCGCTCGCGAGTCGGGCCCTTCCCGCACGAGACGTGGCGCGATCCGAGCACCGGGCGCGTCTTCAAGGAGATCCTCGACATCCCGGTGACGTCGGCATCGACCTTCGTCCTCCTCATGTCGTCGCTGGCGATGGTGCTCGCGCTCGCCGCGGTCCAGAACAGGAACGTGCCGAAGCGCACGCGCGGCGAGCGGATCCTCGGCTCGTCGCAGCTCTGGCTGCTGATGACGGCGCTCCTCGGCATCACCTTCCTCGGCTTCCAGGCGTACGAGTTCACCTCGTTCGTGCGCGAAGGCCTGACGATCAGGACGAACCTCTTCGGCTCGACATTCTTCACCCTCACCGGCTTCCACGGCGCCCACGTCACGGCGGGTGTCATCTGGCTGCTGACGCTGCTCGCGATCGACCGCAAGCGGGGCCTCGGCCCGCGCGACGAGGTCAACGTCGACATCGCCGCGCTCTACTGGCACTTCGTCGACGTCGTCTGGATCGCGATCTTCACCCTCGTCTACCTGATCAAGTAGGAACGATGGCCGACCATACCCACTCGCCAGCGACGCCCGCCGACGACCATCACGGCATGGGCGTCGAGCACGCGCACCCGACCTGGTCCACCTACTGGAAGGTCGCGACGATTCTCACGCTCATCACCGCGGTCGAGGTCTGGGTCTACTACATCCCCAGCTTCGTCGCCTCGCGCTTCTTCGTCCCGTCGCTGCTCATCATGTCGGCGGTGAAGTTCGCGATCGTGGTGCTGTTCTACATGCACCTCAAGTACGACCACCGCCTCTT
>DATAIS010000134.1:0-3154 GCA_036262535.1 Gemmatimonadaceae bacterium
GTCAGATTTGGACCGGATGGCGACCCTGGCCCTGCAGCAGACCAATAGCTCCAAGACGAATCCGGCCGTTCTGGTCGATCCCGACGTCGCACTCGCGGCGACGGGCGATCGCGGGGCATTCGAGAGGATCTATCGGGCCAACGCGGGTCGGGTCTTCGCGATCTGCGTCCGGATGGCGGGAAGCCGCCAGGCTGCGGAAGAGCTGACACAGGACGTGTTCGTCCGCGCCTGGCAGAAGCTGGGGCAGTTTCGCGGCGAGGCGAGCTTCTCGACCTGGCTGCACCGATTGGCGGTGAACGTGGTGCTCAACGCGCGGAAGCAGGACGGCCGTCGCAGCGGGCGCCACGAGGAGATGGACGAGGAGGGCCTCATGCTCACGGCGCCGGGACTTTCGGCACCCGGCGACCGGCTCGACCTCGAGTCGGCGGTCGCGAAGCTGCCGCCGGGAGCGCGACGGGTGTTCGTGCTCCATGACGTGGAAGGCTATACGCACGAAGAAATCGCCGAGATGTCCGGCGTGACGACGGGGGCGACGAAATCGCAGCTGCACCGCGCCCGGATGCTGTTGAGGGAGGCACTGAACCGATGACCGACCAGACCATGACCTGCGAGCAGTTCGAGAACCGGCTCGCCGACTACCTCGAGGGAGACGTCTCACCCGACGAGCGCCTCGCGCTCGACGCGCATGCCGACTCCTGCGACCGGTGCGGCCTGCTCGTTCGCGACCTGCGCGCGATCAGCGCCGCCGCGGCGGCATTGCCTCCGATCGAGCCGCCCGCCCGCGTGTGGGAGGGGATCCAGTCGCGCATCGGCGCGGACGTGGTCGAGATCGGTGCGCGGCGCCGGCGCTGGATGCCGCTGGTGCTCGGCATCGCGGCCGCGATCCTGTTGGTCGTCACCAGCTCTTCCATCACGTACATGTTCACGCGCCAGCAGAATGGCGCGAGCCCGACCACTTCCACCGCCGTTGCTCCGCCTGATTCCGACCCCGTGGAAGGCGTTCCGCAGGAGGTCGCGGCCACGGAGGACGACTCGCTCGACTCGAGCCGGACCGGCGTGCTCAACGCGTCCGTCGGGAACGGGAACGACGTCTTCCCGGACGCGAGGCCGGCGCCCGAGGATCGCGTCCCGCTGCGCGTGGGCGCGACGACCTACGACGACGAGATCTCGAAGCTCCGCACGGCGCTGCGGAGTCGCAACACTGAGCTCGACCGGAAGACCCTCAAGACGATCGAGCGCAGCCTCGCGGTGATCGACACGGCGATCGCCCAGGCGCGCTCGGCGCTCGCGAAGGATCCGGGTAGCCAGTTCCTGAGCAAGGAGCTCACCGACGCACTCGACAAGAAGGTGCGGCTGCTGCGCACGGCGGCGATGCTGCCCTCGAAGACTTGACCAGACCAATGAACATCAAATACCACCTCCTCGTGCTCGCGGCGCTTGGCGCCGCGGCAGCGCCCGCGGCGGCGCAGGATCACCGCACCCGCGATCGCGATCGCGGTCGCGAGCCGTCGGCGATGACGTCGAAGCTCGACACCACCGTGACGCTCGCGCGCGGCGGCACGGTGGACCTCTCGCTCGTCTCGGGAGAGATCATCGTCAGCGCCGGCACCGGCGACCGCGTCCAGGTGCGCGCCTACAGCGAGCGCGGGATCCTGAGCTTCTCGGCGAGCCCGAACCGCGTGTCGCTCGAGGTGCGCTCGAGCCGCGGCCGCATGGGGGACACGCGCTACGAGGTGACCGTCCCCGTCGGGGCACGGCTCGAGCTGCGCGCGGTGTCGGGCGACATCACCGCCCGCGGCGTCCGTGGCGAAGTCGAGGCGGCGACGGTCAGTGGCGACCTCGAGGTCGTGGATGCGACACGCATCGCGTACCTCGAGACGGTGTCGGGCGATCTCAAGGGGTCGAACCTGAGCGGCGACATCCGCGCGACCTCGGTGAGCGGCGACGTCGATCTCGACAACGTCGAAGGCGAGCTCGAGGTCGAGACGGTGAGCGGCGAGCTGCGCCTGATCGGCGCGCGGACGAAGGAAGTCCGCACCGAGACCGTCAGCGGAGACCTCACCTACGACGGCACCCTCGACCCGGGCGGTCGCTACGACTTCCACTCGCACTCGGGGACGATCGAGCTCCACGTCCCGTCGAGCGCGGGTGGCACGGTCCGCGTCGAGACGTACAGCGGCTCGATCGACAGCGACTTCCCGATGAACATCCGGCCCGGCGAGCGGATCGAGAGCCGGCCGAAGCGGATGGAGTTCACCTTCGGCAACGGCGGCGCTCGCATCACCGCCGAGACGTTCAGTGGCGACATCATGATCCAGCGCGCGGGCAGCGGCAGCAGCGCGCCGCGCGATCGCTGACCCCGAACCACCACCCCAGGAGACCGACCGATGTTTCGTACCGTGCTCGCACTGACCGTCGCCACTGCCTCGCTCGCGGCCGCCGCCGGGGCGCAGGGGAAAGAGTCGACCGACAACCGCTTCGAGTGGAGCGGCTCGGTGTCCCGTGGCGGGTGGATCCGCGTCAAGAACCTCAACGGGCGCATCAACGTGCGTGAGTCGAGCGGGTCGACGGCGCGCATCGTCGGCGTCAAGTCCGTCCGCCGCGGCGACGAGGATTACGTGCGCTTCTACTCCGAGCAGCTCCCGAACGGCGGCATCCTCGTCTGCGCGCTCTGGGGCGAGAACTCGGAGTGCAGCGAGGACAACTACCGCTCGAACAACAACAACCGCCGCGACGACGGCCGCCGCAACGAGACCGAGGTCGAGTTCACCGTCGAGCTGCCGTCGGGCGTGAACATCGGCGCCGGCACGGTGAACGGCGACGTGGACGTCACCGGCGCGACGGGCGAGGTGAAGGTGTCGTCGGTGAACGGCGACGTCACGGCGACGTCGACCGGCGGTCCGGTCTCGGGAAGCACGGTCAACGGCGGCCTGCGCGTGCGCATGGGCTCCGTTCCGCCCGACGCCGACCTCCACTTCAGCACGGTGAACGGCTCGATCGACATCACGCTGCCGGCGAACTTCGAGGCCGACGTCGAGCTGCGCACCGTCAACGGCAGCTTCCGCACCGACTTCCCGATGACCCTCGACGGCCGCATGTCCCCCCGCCGCCTCCGCGCCAAGATCGGCCGCGGCGGCCGCGAGCTGGAGGCATC
>DATAIS010000135.1:0-2663 GCA_036262535.1 Gemmatimonadaceae bacterium
AAGCTCGTCCAGCAGGCGAAGGACATGCAGACGCGGTTCGAGGAGATCCAGAAGGAGCTCGAGTCGCGCAGCGTGACCGGCACTGCCGGGGGCGGGATGGTCTCCGTGGAGGCGGATGGGAAGGGGACGGTGAAGCGGGTCAAGCTCGACCCGTCCGTCGTCAATCCAGCCGACGTCGAGATGCTCGAGGACCTCATCGCCGTGGCCGTCACCGACGCGCAGAAGCGGGCCCAGACCCTCCAGCAGGAGGAGATGCAGCGCCTCGCCGGCGGTCTCTCGCTCCCCTTCAAGCTTCCGTTCTGAGCGGGCGCTCGTGTCGGTGATCGACGATCTGGCGACGGAGCTCGCGCGTCTCCCCGGCATCGGCAGGAAGACCGCGCTGCGGCTCACCTACCACCTCCTCAAGCAGCCCGCCGAGCAGTCGCGCCGGCTCGCCGACGCTCTCCTCGTGCTCGGCGAGCGGGTCCGTCCCTGCGGCCGGTGCTTCAACCTCACGGAGCAGGAGCTCTGCGACATCTGTCGCGACCAGCGCCGTGACGCCGCGGTGATCTGCGCGGTCGAGGAGTCGTCGGACATCGGCGCGATCGAGCGCGCGGGCGAATATCGCGGGACGTACCACGTGCTGGGGGGCCGGATCTCGCCGCTCGACGGCGTGGGACCCGAGGACCTCCGCATCAGCGAGCTGCTGGAGCGTGTGCGCGACGGCGCCGTCCGCGAGGTCATCGTCGCCACCAACCCGAGCCTCGAGGGCGAGGCGACCGCGCTCTACGTCCAGCGCCAGCTCGCGCCACTCGGCCTCACCGTGTCGCGCATCGCGCGCGGACTCCCGGTAGGGGGCGACCTCGAATACGCCGATGGCGTCACCATCGCGCAGGCGCTGGCGGCACGCCGGGAGATGCGGTGAGGCGCGGCTACGCCGGCTGGATCCTGCTCGGGCTCGCCGCCGGAACGGCCGCGGGGATCGCGCTCTGGAGTCGCGAGATGCGCGTCGCGCGCCGCGATCTCTTCAGCCGGCGAGCGCTCAAACGGCTGGCCGCGTTGGGTTACGTCGGGGCGCAGCCGAGCGTCGAACACGCGAGGCTTCTACGCGATTATGTCGCGTGGGAGCCTCGTCCCGCCCTCCGGCGCCGCGCGGACGCGCTCCTGCGGCGAATGGAGTCCCATCTCGGCTAGAAACCAGGTTCCACATGGCCGCCGGCGCCAGTAGCTGGTCGTTCACCGAAGAGGATTTCGGCGCGATCACGCAGTCGCTGCAGCGCTTTCTCTACGAAAGCAACGCGCGCTGCGCGCTTCTCGTCGATCGCACCGGTCAGCTCGTCGCCACCGTCGGCGAGCAGCCCAAGTTCGACCCGACCGCGTTCGCGACCCTCACGGCCGCTGACTTCAGCGCCAACGACCAGCTCGCGAAGCTGATCGGCGAGACCGACTTCAACTCCCTCTTCCACCAGGGGGAGAAGGAGTCGATGTACCTCGCGGACGTCGCGCGGCGCGTGATCCTGGTCGTCCTCTTCGACAACCGCACCACCCTCGGGCTCGTGCGCCTCAAGATGAAGCAGACGGTGGACGAGCTCGCGCAGCTTTTCCACCAGGTGTTCAAGCGCGCGCAGTCGGGGCAGGCGGGCGGTTCGGGGATCCTCTCCGGCGCCGAGGACGAGATCGACAAGCTGTTCCAGTAAGCGAGGAATACAGCCATGTCGATGATCAACTACGCCTCGCGCGAGATCAACTGCAAGATCGTGTACTACGGCCCGGGGCTCGGCGGAAAGACGACGAACCTCGAGCACGTCTATGGCAAGGTGCAGCCGGACACGCGCGGCAAGCTCATCTCCCTCGCGACGGAGACGGAGCGAACGCTCTTCTTCGACTTCCTCCCCGTCGATCTCGGGACGATCCGCGGCTTCAAGACCCGCTTCCACCTCTACACGGTGCCGGGCCAGGTCTACTACAACGCCAGCCGCAAGCTGATCCTGAAGGGCGTGGACGGGATCGTCTTCGTCGCCGACTCGCAGATCGAGCGCATGGAGGCGAACCAGGAGGCCATGCAGAACCTGTACGACAACATGGCCGAGTACGGGTACGACCTGACGAAGATGCCGTTCGTCATCCAGTACAACAAGCGCGACCTGCCCAACGCCGCGCCGGTGCGCGAGCTCCAGGCGGCGCTGAACCCGGGCTGGGAAGTGGTCGAGGCCGCCAGGCAGCGCATGGCGCCGGACCCGTACCACGCCGGCGAGAGCCTCGTCGAGCAGCTCCCCACCGGCGAATGGGTCGAGCGCGCGACATATTTCGAGGCGGTCGCGGTCACCGGCGACGGCGTCTTCGACACCCTCAAGGCGGTCTCCAAGCTGGTCCTGAAATCGCTGGCGTAGGCCGGCGACCACGAGGCGCATGAACCTTCCGAACGCGATCACGGTTGGGCGTATCGCCGTCACGCCGCTGATCGCGTTGCTGCCGTTCGTGAACTCGGTCTGGGCGCGCGCGATCGGCTTCGTCGTCTTCATCATCGCCGCGGTCACCGACTACGTCGACGGCACGCTGGCGCGGAACCGCGGCCTCGTCACCGACCTCGGGAAGATCCTCGACCCGCTCGCCGACAAGCTCCTCCTCCTCGGCACCTTCATCCCGATGTACCTCGTCGGCGGCGGAACGACGGCGTGGTCTCC
>DATAIS010000136.1:0-1944 GCA_036262535.1 Gemmatimonadaceae bacterium
ATCGCGCGTCCGGGGCTGTGGAACGCTCTTGGCCGGGTGGTCGCGCATCTCGCGTCCCCCGGCACGCCCGACATCTATCAGGGCGACGAGCTCTGGAACTTCGCCCTCGTCGATCCCGACAACCGGCGGCCGGTGGACTTCGCGCGGCGCTCGAAGCTCCTCGCGGAGCTCGCGCGCCGGCAGCAGCGGTCGGACGAGCTCTGGCCCTTCGTGCGCGAGCTCGCCTCGCGGCCCGAAGACGATCGCCTCAAGCTCTGGCTGACCTGGCGCATGCTTCAGGTGCGTCGCGCGCACGAAGCTCTCTTCGTCGGCGGAGAATATCTTCCGCTCGCCGTCGAGGGGGGCGCGGCGGAGCATGTAGTCGCGTTCGCGCGGCGTACCGGGGAAGCATCGGCGATCGCTTTGTTCGGCCGGCAGTTGCGCACGCTCGCGAAAGGCGCCGAGCTCCTCCCCGGGAGCGACGCGTGGCGGGGGACGACCGTGCTCCTGCCGCCCTCGCTTCCCGGCAACCAGTGGCTTTGTGCACTCACCGGCCGCGTCGTTGCAGCGGAACGGCGCGGATCTGGAACGGCCCTGGTCGTCGACGAGTTGCTCACCGGGTTTCCCGTCGCGTTCCTGCTCGGTGAAGCGAACGCGACCGTAGGAGCGTGACCGGGAGTGCTTCGGCTCGTCGCCTGACCGGATCGTTCCAGACGATGTAGAGTACGATTGTGTACCGGTTACATCGATTCCGCCGGGACCCCGCTCACGCGCTCAGCAGATGACTCCGCATCCTTCGCACGGCCGTCGTAATCCGGCCGATCCCATCATCGGCTACTTCTCGATGGAGATCGCGCTCGAGACCGCCGTCCCGACCTACAGCGGCGGACTCGGCGTCCTCGCCGGCGACACCATTCGCTCGGCCGCCGACCTCGGCGCACCGATGGTCGGCGTCACGCTCCTTCACCGGAAGGGCTACTTCACTCAGCATCTCGATCCGCGCGGCGCGCAGACCGAGACGCCGGTCGAGTGGTCGCCTGAGGCACAGCTCGAGCTGCAGCAACCGACGGTTGCGGTGGAGATCGAGGGCCACACCGTCCACGTCCGGGCGTGGAAGTACACGGTCCAGGGCGTCAATGGATACAACGTCCCCGTCTACCTCCTCGACACCGCATTCGACGCGAACCGTCCCGAGGATCGGGCTCTCACCGACACTCTCTACGGCGGCGACTCGGAGTACCGGCTGCGCCAGGAGATCGTGCTCGGCATGGGCGGCGCCGAGATGCTGCGCGCGCTCGGCTACGAGGGTGAGATCATCCATCACATCAACGAGGGGCACGCTGCGCTGCTCACGTTGACCCTGCTCGAGCGCCAGCTCGAGGGAACGTCGTGGCAGCCCGACGCCGACGTCTCCGAGGCCGACATCGAGGCAGTGCGGCGCCAGTGCGTCTTCACGACGCACACGCCGGTGCCCGCAGGCCACGACAAGTTCCCGGTCGATCTGGCGACGCGGCTGCTCGGCGAGGCGAGGATCGCACGGCTGCGCCGCGCCCGCGCGCTCGATGGTGAATGGCTGCACATGACGGTGCTCGCGCTACGCTTCGCGCGCTACGTCAACGCCGTCGCGATGCGCCACCAGGAAGTGTCGCGCGAGATGTTCCCGCAATACGACATCGAGGCAGTGACGAACGGCGTGCACGCGGTCACCTGGGCGTCGGCACCCTTCCGCGAGCTCTTCGACAAGCACATTCCCGAGTGGCGGCGCGACAACCTCTACCTGCGCTATGCGGTCAAGCTCCCGCTCGACGAGCTGCGCGACACGCACGCGCGCGCCAAGGCGACCCTCCTCGAGGAGGTGCAGCGTCGCGCCGGCGTCCAGCTCGACCCCAGGGTCCTTACCATCGGCTTCGCGCGCCGCTTCACCCAGTACAAGCGCGGTGACCTGATCTTCACCGAGCCCGATCG
>DATAIS010000137.1:0-1774 GCA_036262535.1 Gemmatimonadaceae bacterium
GGGCTTCCGCTCCACGTCTTCGCATGGCAGCCGCGGATGCGGCAGGCGGGATTTGCGCGCGGCGCGCTCTACCTCATTCGGCCCGACAGTTACGTCGCGCTCGCGGATCCCGGTGCGGACCCTGAGCGGTTGCGGCGATACATCGGCGCCTACTCGCGACGCTGAGTTGCGGCTCGCAAAGGCGGGAACGGCCGCTCGGGCCAGCCTGTACGACGAAGGTTCATCCGGATTCCGCGGATCAAACGGATCCTGCGGATGCCGCACCTTGCGATGAGTCGCGCCGGTCCGGTCGGCGCGATGTCCCGAAACGTCATCCGCAGGATCCGCCATGTCCGCCTGATCCGGCTGAACCTTCGTCGTAATTGCCAGCGCGAGCGGCAGTCGCCGGGCGCGGACCGATGATTTCCCGTCCAGGATTCAGGAAGGCAGAATCATCCTCACAACGACCCAGCCAGGAGAGAGACCCATGTTCCGCACTGGTGACGTTGACATCGACGCTGGGGGCGGTATGCTCTGGACACCTCAGAAGCACTGATGCCCGGGGTAAGTAGCATGTGATTCGAAATCGCCCATGCCCCGGGCGGAGCTAATCGCGAAACCGGCTGAGTGGAGCGCTATCGCGCCCCGCACGGCTGGTTTTTTCGTTTGCCCCCCGCCCCTCAAGCAAGGAGACTGCGATGAGAGCTCCCGACAGACTTCACCTCCGGCCCGTACTCGTCGGCGCGGTGGTCGCGCTCGCGTACGCCGCCTGCGCGGACCCGATCGCCCCGCCTGACGATCCCGCACGTCCCGAAACGGCGCTCGGTGGCGCCACGCCCGTGGCCGGCGCGGCGACACTCGAGTGGCAGCAGGTGACGCGCGACCTCGTGATCGCGAGCCGCCTCAATCCGATCACCGCCGGCCGCGCCTACGCGCTGGTGGGGATGGCGCAGTACGCGGGCGTCGTCGCCGCCGATCGATGGGCCGACGCCAGCGCCGGTGGCGCGGGGGGCGACGGCGGCTTCGTCGAGCCGGGTGGACGCGCGGGATACGAGGCGCGACGCGGCGCGATCGCCGGCGCGTCGGCGACCATTCTCGGCTACCTCTTCCCGACCGCCGCGGCCGCGCTCGAGCAGCGGCTGGTGGACGACGGGAATGCCGGGCCTGGACGCACTCATCCCCAGTTCACCCGCGGCGTCGAGACCGGTCGCGCGATGGGCGCGCGCGTCGTGAGTTGGGGCCGGACGGACGGCTTCACGGTCGCGTGGACCGATCCGCCATGGAATGGCCTGCCCTTTCCCGATCCGCTCCATGGCGGCTGGACAGGCGTCGCAGGGCCGCCGGCGGGATTCCAGTTTCCGACGATGCGGCCGTGGTACATGACGGCTCCGCGCCAGTTCCGTCCCGGGCCGCCGCCGTCGCGCTACCCGACCAACTCGCCCGAGTTCACCGCCGAGCTCGAGGCGGTGCGCAAGGCGCAGCGCGAGCGCACCGCGGACAGCGTCGCGCTCGCGAACTTCTGGAACCTCAACGTCGGCACCATCACGACGCTCGGCTACTGGAACGTGCTCGCCTCGAAGTACGCGAGCGAGCACGCGCTGGGCGAGCGCGACGCGTCGCACCTCTTCGCGCTCATGAACAGCGCGGGGCTCGACGCGATCATCGGCTGCTGGGACACGAAGTATCACTACCTCCAGCTCCGGCCGACGCAAGCCGACGCGACGATCACGATCGTCCCCGGCGTGCCGGGGTTTCCCTTCCCGTTGCCGAACCATCCGGCGTATCCGTCGGGCCA
>DATAIS010000138.1:0-1942 GCA_036262535.1 Gemmatimonadaceae bacterium
ATCGCGCGTCCGGGGCTGTGGAACGCTCTTGGCCGGGTGGTCGCGCATCTCGCGTCCCCCGGCACGCCCGACATCTATCAGGGCGACGAGCTCTGGAACTTCGCCCTCGTCGATCCCGACAACCGGCGGCCGGTGGACTTCACGAAGCGCGCGAAGCTCCTCGCGGAGCTCGCGCGCCGGCAGCAGCGATCGGACGAGGTCTGGCCCTTCGTGCGCGAGCTCGCCTCGCGGCCCGAAGACGATCGCCTCAAGCTCTGGCTGACCTGGCGCATGCTTCAGGTGCGTCGCGCACACGAAGGTCTCTTCGTCGGCGGAGAATACCTTCCACTCGCCGTCGAGGGCGGCGCGGCGCGGCATGTGGTCGCGTTCGCGCGACGTACCGGCGACGCGTCGGCGGTAGCACTGTTCGGGCGACAGTTGCGCACGCTCGCGAAAGGCACCGAGCACCTCCCCGGCAGTGACGCTTGGCGGGGGACGACCCTCCTCCTGCCGCCCTCGCTTCCCGGCAACCAGTGGCTTTGCGCACTCACCGGCCGCGTCGTTGCAGCGGAATCCCGAGGCTCTGGAACGGCACTCGTGGTCGATGAGTTGCTCACCGGGTTTCCCGTCGCGTTCCTGCTCGGCGAAGCGAACGCGACATTAGGAGCGTGACCGGGAGTGCTTCTGCTCGTCGCCTGACCGGATCGTTCCAGACGATGTAGAGTACGATTGTACCGGTTACATCGATCCCGCCGGGACCCCGCTCACGCGCTCAGCAGATGACTCCGCATCCTTCGCACGGCCGTCGTAACCCGACCGACTCCATCATCGGCTACTTCTCGATGGAGATCGCGCTCGAGACCGCCGTCCCGACCTACAGCGGCGGACTCGGCGTCCTCGCTGGCGACACCATTCGCTCCGCCGCCGATCTCGGCGCGCCGATGGTCGGCGTCACGCTCCTTCACAGGAAGGGCTACTTCACCCAGCATCTCGACGCGCGCGGCACGCAGAGCGAGACGCCGGTCGAATGGTCGCCGGAGGCGCAGCTGGAGCTGCAGGAGCCGACCGTCGCGGTCGAGATCGAGGGCCACGCCGTCCACGTCCGGGCCTGGAAGTACACTGTCAAGGGCGTCAACGGCTACAACGTCCCCGTCTACCTCCTCGATACCGGGTTCGACGCGAACCGTCCCGAGGACCGGGGCCTCACCGACACCCTCTACGGCGGCGACTCCGAGTACCGGCTCCGTCAGGAGATCGTGCTCGGCATGGGCGGCGCCGAGATGCTGCGCGCGCTCGGCTACGAGGGTGAGATCATCCATCACATCAACGAGGGGCACGCTGCGCTGCTCACGTTGACCCTGCTCGAGCGCCAGCTCGAGGGAGCGTCGTGGCAGCCCGACGCCGACGTCTCCGAGGCGGACATCGAGGCCGTGCGGCGGCAGTGCGTCTTCACGACGCACACGCCGGTGCCAGCGGGCCACGACAAGTTCCCGGTCGATCTCGCGACGCGGCTGCTCGGCGAGGCGAGGATGACGCGGCTGCGCCGCGCCCGCGCGCTCGACGGTGAATGGCTGCACATGACGGTGCTCGCGCTACGCTTCGCGCGCTACGTCAACGCCGTCGCGATGCGCCACCAGGAAGTGTCGCGCGAGATGTTCCCGCAGTACGACATCGAGGCGGTGACGAACGGCGTGCACGCGGTCACCTGGGCGTCGGCACCCTTCCGCGAGCTCTTCGACAGGCACATTCCCGAGTGGCGGCGGGACAACCTCTACCTGCGCTACGCGGTCAAGCTCCCGCTCGGCGAGCTGCGCGACACACGCGCGCGCGCCAAGGCGACCCTCCTCGAGGAGGTGCAGCGTCGCGCCGGCGTCCAGCTCGACCCCAGGGTCCTTACCATCGGCTTCGCGCGCCGCTTCACCCAGTACAAGCGCGGTGACCTGATCTTCACCGAGCCCGATCG
>DATAIS010000139.1:0-7230 GCA_036262535.1 Gemmatimonadaceae bacterium
ACGGTCACCTTCGCTCGGCTGACTTCTTCGACGCCGAGCAGTTCCCGACGATCACCTTCCGCAGCACGAAGGTCGAGCGCAAAGGCGACGACTTCCGCGTGCTCGGCGACCTCACGATCCGTGGCGTGACCCGTCAGGTCAACCTCGACGTGACCGACGAGGGCCGCGGCCGCGACCCGTGGGGCGGCGAGCGCGCCGGCTTCAGCGCCACGACGAAGATCAATCGCCGCGATTTCGGCCTGACGTGGAATCAGGCGCTCGAGACGGGCGGAGTCCTCGTCGGTGATGAGATCAAGATCTCGATCGACGCTGAGTTTGTCCGCGCAGCCTAACTGCCGCCATTAGCTCTTAGCTCTTAGCGTAAAGCAACGGCGTCCAGAGGGACCGTTCCCCTCTGGACGCCGTCGTATTTTTCGCACCTGCTCGACGCTAACAGCTAATAGCTAAAAGCCGTCGTCAGCTCGAAGGCTGATCTTCGAGAATGGTATCGTGAATCGTCTTCAGATCCACGACCTTCAGCTGCCTCGTCATCGCCGGGAGCTTGAGGAAGGCGATCTCGCCGACGCTCTTGCCGAGGAGGGCACGGCCGATCGGTGAGGCCATGCTGACGTGGCCTTCGTCGAACTCGAAGGAGTCGCCGAAGATGAGCGTGTAGGTCTCGCGCGCGCGGGTCTTCTGGTCCTCGACGATGACGCGCGATCCGAGGCCGACTCTGTCGGCCGGAATCTGGTTGACGTCGATCGAGGCCAGGCGCGAGAGCCGTTCACGAAGGTGCCCGAGCCGCGCCTGAACGAACTGCTGCCGCTCGAGCGCGGCCTTGTACTCGCTGTTCTCGCGCAGGTCGCCGTGCTCGACCGCCTTCCGGATCTCGCTGGGCAGGACGACGTTGAGCTCGTGCTGGAGCTTCTCGACCTCGTCGTGAAGCTTCGCTTTAAGTTCTTCGATCATCGTCGGTCGCAGCTCCGCGCGGGGGTCAGCGGAGACACAAAAAGTGGAGCGCCCGGCCGGGAGGCCGGGCGCTTTCGCTTCTACCTGTTTCGAGAAGCTAAGCCTCGCTCCAGCCTATCGCAATTCTCGCTCCTGCGGCTGCCGGGCTGATCCACCGGTGCCGGGGCGTCCGGGAAGTCGCCGTCGATACACGAGCCACAGCGCAACAGCCACGGCGACAACCGCCGCCGCGAGCCAGCCATTCCGTTCCATCATCGCGATCGCGGTCCCGACCGTCGCCACGGCGAGCCAGACGGAGAACCAGCTCGCGTAGCGCCACGACGGCGGCTCCTTCTCCATGTCGCCGAGCCGCCAGAGGAAGACGACGGCTCCGAGGGTGAGGGCGATGATCCGCCACTGTCCTTCGTCGAACCAGAAGGTTTTCGCCGGCCCCAGGGTCGGATCGATGTCGCCAAGGGCGAACACCTCGACCGCGTTCCAGGCGGCGCCGAAGAGGTAGACCGCGACGACCGTAGGGAGGGCGAAGCGAAGGGCGTGGCGGATCCGCTCGGTCATGCCCCAACGTAGGGGCGGCGTGTCGGGCCGTAAAGGCGAGAACCTGGCGGACGCTCCGAGGGTACACTTGCCAAGTAGCAGTTCCGGGAGCGGAATTACTCCTCTCCCGCCCCGCTCCTCTCCCGATTCCGCATGCGCGTCATCCGTTTCGCCCTGCTCTCCCTGGTTCTTGCCGCAGGCAGCGTCGCCTCCGCCCAGGACCCGGCGGCGGCGGCACCGCCGGGTACTCTTCGCGGCTGGCTCTTCGACTCGACGGCGATGCGTCCGCTCGTCGAGGCGACGGTGCAGATCGTCGAGCGCGCGAACGTCGCGAGCGGGAAGTCGTGGGCCGCGGTCTCGGATTCGAGCGGGACTTTCCGCGTCACCGGGATGCCGCCGGGCGAGTATCTCGTCAGCTTCTACCATCCGCGGCTCGACGAGCTCGGCCTCAGCGCCTCGACCGCCGCCGTCGCCGTCGCGAGCGGCAAGCAGGTCGAGATGGACATGGGGATCCCCGGTGCGCGGCGGGTGATCGAGATGTACTGCGGACGCCGCCCGCGGGGGGACAGCAGCGGCGTGCTGATCGGCGAGGTCCGCGACGCAAATGCGACGCGGCCGGTGGCGGGAGCGATGGTGACCGGCCGGTGGTTCGAGCTCACCATCGGCGCACGGGGGATGGTCCGGGCGATGCCTAACGTGCGCGCCGAGACGTCGCCCGAGGGACGCTTCATCATCTGCGGCCTGCCCTACGACGGCAGCGTCGACGTCTACGCGACGCGGGGGAAGGCGGCCACGGGGGTCGTGCCGGTCATCGTTCCCGCATTCGGCGTCACGACCCAGGACCTCGCGATCGACCTCGCCGACACTCTGGCGCGCACGGACACCGCGCCGCGCGGGACGGCTCGCGTCGCCGGCATCGTCCGCGGCCCCAGCGGTTCGCCGCTCGGCGGCGCGCGCGTCGCCCTCGCGGGGAGTCCGCTGGTCGTCACCACCGACGCCGACGGCCGGTACTCGCTGGGCGGGCTCCCGGGCGGGACGCAGACGCTCGAGGCGCGGGCGATCGGCTACATCCCGATCGCGCGCAGCGTCAACCTCCAGCCCAACCGGACCGTGAACCGCGACATCCGCTTCGACAGCGCGGCACGTATCCTCGAGGCGGTCGAGGTCCGTGCAGACGTCGTCTTCTCGCGCGCGGAGAACGAGTTCAACCAGGCCCGGAAGGGACCAGGCTACTTCATCGACCGCGAGGCGATCGACCGCCGCAACCCGTTCCGCACGAGCGATCTGCTGCGCAGCGCGCCCGGGGTGCAGCTCTTCCAGGGCGGGCAGCCGGGACAGCAGTCGGTGATCACGATGCGCGGCGCGGGGCTCAACCCCTGCCCGCCAGCGGTCTTCGTGGACGGGATGAAGTTCGAGGGTGACATGGCGGACATCGACGTCCTGCTCTCGAACCCGGACGATCTCGTCGGGCTGGCGATCTACCGCGGGCCGGCGGAGACGCCGGTGCAGTACCAGTCGATCACGTCCTGCGGCGCGATCGTCGCCTGGACGCGGCGCGGGGCGCGGCCGACGGCGCCGCGCAGGCGTTAGGCACGCCCCGCGAGGCGCTAGCGGTGCATCGGTAGCGTCGCGTCGGTGTCGGCGGGTTCCGTGGGCCGCTCGCTCGCGCGCTCGAACTCGTCGAGCAGCACACGCATCATGCGCTCGCGCTGGTCATAGAGCCGCCTGAGCTTCCGCGGCTCGACGCGCGCCAGGGCGTAGCTCGCGAGCAGCGGCAGCGCGATCGTCGAGTCGAGGTAGCACACGACTGCGTCGGGGAGGCGGTCGGGGTCGATCTTCCCCCAGCTGACCGCTTCCGCCGGCGTCGCTCCGGAGAGCCCGCCGGTGTCCGGGCGCGCGTCGGTGATCTGGAGGAAATAGTCGTGTCCCCGCTCGTCGATGCCGAGCACCTCCTGGATCTGCGGCTCGGTCTGGAGCATGAAGTTCTTCGGGCTCCCGCCGCCGAGGATCATGACGCCGCTCTTCCCCCCGCCGCGCTTCGCCGCGAGCACGATCGACGCCGTCTCGTTGACGTCGCGATTCGGGTCGATGAGGCACTTACCGCCCTCGAGCGCGAGCGCGGCGACGTTCATGCCGATCGACGAGTCGCCGGGTGACGAGGTGTAGATCGGCACCCCGGCCGCATGGGCCGCCGAGAGCAGCGACTTCGTTCCGATGCCTAACGCCTTCTCGCGCTCGCGGACGTACTTGCCGCAGAGGTTGTGGAACTCGGCGCTCGACATCGGCCGCTGGAACTCCGGCGCGCGGATGATCTGGCGGAAGAAGGCGTCGGTCGAGAGGAGGACGTCGTAGTCGAAGAAGATGTCGTAGATGCGGACGACGCCCTCCTCGCGGAGGACGGTGTCGCTTGCCGATGGATTACCACGGTGCATCGATAATCCGAGGCCGAAGTGCGTGTCGTGGTAGAGGTTCGCGCCGGTCGAGATGATCCAGTCGACGAAGCCGGCCTCGATGAGCGGGATGAGCGCCGACATGCCGAGCCCCGCCGGCGTCAGCGCGCCGGTGAGGGTGAGCCCGATCGTGACGTCGGGCTCGAGCATCTTCTGCGTGAAGAGCTGCGCCGCCTCGCGGAGGCGGGCCGCGTTGTAGGCGTGGAAGGTCCCCTCGATCAGGTCGGCGACGGTCTCGCTGCCGTCGATGCGGCGTGGGTCGATGCGCTGGCCGCTGAGGAACTTCGATCGCTCGTGGCTCGTGTGGACCTTGCCACTCTTCTCGCGCTCCTCGGCGGCCTTCTTCTGCTCGCTCTTGTTTCCCGCCGCCGACGCACGCTTCCCCGTACCGTGCCGGGAGGCCTTGAAGCCGCCCCGCTCCCGCGGGGCGGCTTCGCCATCCTGTCCGGAACCGCGGCGCTGCCGCGCCGCGCCTCGCTCTCTTCCGCCGTTCTCACTCTTCTTCTTCGCCATTCCGTCAGACCTCCTCCGCCCTGGCCCTGGTGCGGGCCTGCGCCTCGTACGCGGCGATCACCGCCTGCGCCGCCTCGGCGGGGTCGTCGGTCAGCAACATCAGGTCCAGATCGCCCGGGGAGATCTTCCCCTCGCCGAGGACGCGCGTGTGCAGCCAGCGCACGAGTCCAGCCCAGTAGTGGCGCCCGAAGAGGATGACCGGGAACTGCGAGATCTTCCCCGTCTGGATGAGCGTCAGCGCCTCGAACAGCTCGTCGAGCGTGCCGAAGCCGCCGGGGAAGATGATGAAGGCCACCGAATACTTGATGAACATCGTCTTCCGCACGAAGAAGTAGCGGAAGTTGACCAGCGTATCGACGTAGGGATTCGCGCCCTGCTCGAAGGGGAGCTCGATGTTGCAGCCGACCGAGCGCCCACCCGCGAGCTTCGCGCCCTTGTTCGCCGCCTCCATGATCCCGGGTCCCGCGCCGGTGATGATCGAGAATCCCGCCTCGGCGAGCAGGCGCGACACCTCCTGCGCCTGCTGGTACTGCGGATCGTCGGGATGCGTGCGCGCCGAGCCGAAGACGGAGACTCCCTTCTCCACCGAGTTGAGCGTGTCGAACCCCTCGACGAACTCGCTCGTGATGCGCATGACGCGCCACGGGTCGCTGCGCGTGAAGTCTCCGCCGGGTCGCGGCAGCGCGAGAAGCTTCTCGTCTTCCGTCGCCCAGGGCTGGAAGTCGCGGATCGCGTCGTCGATGATGACCTGCTTCGCGCCGGAGACACGCTTCTCCTGCTTGTGCGACGGCGGGGTGCGTCCGGCGGCGAGATGTCCCTCCTCCGTGCGCTGGCGGAGAAAGTTCTGCGACTCCTGCTCCGCGTTCGCGAGCACCGCGAGGCTTGCCTTCTTGCCGGTTGCGGTTCGCGGCGTGCTCGCGGGCGGATTGCTGCGCGATTTTGACGGTCTCTTGCGTGCTGGCATTAGCGGATGATGGCGTGAACGCGTGCAACGTACCCGGATGGGACCGCCGACGGGAGAGCGCGGCTGCTCCTCCGGCGCCCAGACGCTCTATCTTTGCATGAATGCCGGTGATCATCATCGTCGCCGACGGCGCGCGTCCCGACACCCTAGCCGCCGCCATGGACGCTGGAGTGCTGCCCGAGCTGGCGGCACTGCGCGCTGACGGCGGCGCGTTCGAGATCACCTCGGCGTTTCCGTCGGTGACCGGCCCGGCCTATGCGCCGTTCATCGTCGGCCGCTTTCCCGCGCCGGCGGGGCTGCCCGCGCTGCGATGGTTCGATCGCGAGCGAGCGACGGCGTCGTTCCCGCACTACACACGGAGCTACGTCGGCCACGAGATGCGCTTCGTGGACCGCGATCTCGACGCCGATGCACCGACGCTCTTCGAGCTCGCCGGGACCGCGCTCGGGGCGTTGAGCGTGATCGCCCGCGGCCTGCCGCGCCGGTCGCGGATCGGCGGTGGGCTCGGCTTCGCGCTGCGCGCCGCGCGCACCCACTTCGCCGGCAACGTCGCGGGATGGCTCGAGATCGATCGCGCGGTCGGCGCCGAGATCGTCGAGCGGGTTCGGCGCGACCGGCCACGCGCGGTGTTCGCCGCTCTCACGGGGATCGACAAGACGTCGCATTCGGCTGGACACGCGGCGCCGATCGTGCGCGAGGCGATGCGCATCGTCGACGAAGTGGTGGGCGAGCTGCGGCGCGCCGCGACCGCCGACGGCTGGTGGGAGGACACTCACCTCTGGATCGTGAGCGACCATGGCCACTCGCCGGTGCACGCTCACGAGGATCTCGAGCGCTTCGTCGCGTCGCTTGGGTGGCGCGTCGTCGCCCATCCGTGGGTCTGGCGCCGGGCGCCTCAGGTCGCGGTGATGGTGAGCGGGAACGCGATGGCGCATCTCTACGTGGACCTCGAGCGTCGCGAACGGCCCTGGTGGGGACGCCTCGCGGCGGAGTGGACGCCACTCGCCGGTGCGCTCGTCGAGCGCGAGTCGGTGGATCTCGTGCTGCTGCCGCACGGCGCGGCGAGCTGCGAGATCAGGTCGCGACGCGGAAGCGCGATGGTGGAGCGCGACGGGGAGCTCTACTCGTACGTGCCGCGCGACGGCGACCCGCTGGGTCTCGGGCAGCTGCGCGGGCTGGATGCGGACGCGGCGTGGGACGTGACGATCGCGAGCGACTATCCGGACGCGATCGTCCAGATCGCGCGGCTCGCCGGATCACCGCGCGTGGGGGACATCATCCTTTCCGGCGCGAGGGGCTGGGACTTCCGGGCACGCTACGAGCCGATCCCGCACGTATCGTCGCACGGCGCGCTGCATCGCGAGCACATCATGGTGCCGCTGATCGCGAGCCGGCCGCCGGTGCGCCGGCCGCGCCGCACCGCCGACGTCTTCCCGAGCGCGCTGACGGCGCTCGGTGTTCCGCTGCCGGCCCATCTCGATGGCGCGTCCTTCCTGTGACCCTGGACGCTCGCGCGCCTCTGGCCCCGAACGTATGTTGGCCCACGCAGCGCACCAGGGAGGGATGATGCCTGTCTACCGCCTGCTCCGGCTTCCGATGCTCGCCGGAGCGCTGATGCTGTCCGCCTGCTCGACGAAACGGACCGACAGCCGGCCGGTCCTGAGCCGGAACATCCTCACATCCGCCGAGATCGACAAGACGAACGCGGTGAGCGCGCTCGACGCGGTGCAATCGCTGCGTCCGCACTTCCTCAACACGCGCGGGTCGCAGTCGATCCAGGACCCGACGCCCATCCAGCCGGTGGTATATCTCGACGGCATG
>DATAIS010000140.1:0-3279 GCA_036262535.1 Gemmatimonadaceae bacterium
CAACTACGCCGACCGCCTGCGACCGTTCACGCCCGTGAACCCGACCGATGCCTCGGAGTACGCGAACTACTCGGTGACCGGCAACAACTTCAACTACAAGGCGCTGAACACGAACGCGGTGCTGCGCTGGGAGTACCGGCCAGGTTCGGCGCTGTTCGTGGTCTGGCAGCAGGGACGCGAGCAGTCCGACCGCAACTTCGGCAGCTTCCGCGCGAACCGCGACTACCGCGACCTCTTCCGCGCGCACCCGGACAACACGCTGCTGGTGAAGGCGTCGTACTGGTTCTCGCTCTAACTGAAGCTGCCAGCTGCCAGCTGCCGGCTGCCAGCTCTCGAAGGCCCGGGCGTCGCTCGGGCCTTCGTTTTTCTCGTCAGAGCTGTGGCAGCTCGCGGGTGCGCGCGTTGGCCATTGCCTCGACGGTGCAGTCGACGACGGCGAGCGCTTCGCGCAATGCCCCCTCGGTGACGCGGCCGTCATGCTCGATCGTCGCGCTGCCGAGCACGACATCGCAGCGCTCGATACCCGGCACTGCCGTGAGCGCGGTGAAAACCGCCCGCACCGAGTGCACGGCATGCATTCCACCAATCCAGACCTTCGAAACGAACCGGGGCATGCACGAAGTTAGCTGGCAGCTGGCAGCTGGCAGCTGGTAGCTGGCAGTCGCCATCCGCCGCTGGCAGCTGGCAGTCGGTAGCCGTAGCTTGCTCCTCTCACCAGCAAACCTCCCCGCAATGCCCCGCGTCGCCTTTCTCGGGCTCGGCGCCATCGGTGCACCGATGGCCCGGAATCTCGCCCGCCGCTTCGACCTCGCCGTCTGGAACCGGACCACCTCCCGCGCCGTCGCCTTCGCGTCGATGCACCACGGCGCGACGCAGGTGCGGACGCCTCGCGAGGCCGCGGAGGGGCGGGAGATCGTCGTCACCTGCCTGCCGACGTCGCGCGAGGTCGCGCAGGTGCTCGAGGGGAAGGACGGGCTGCTCGCTGGGCTCGACCGCGGCGCGCTGGTGGTGGACTGCACGTCGGGCGACCCGGCCACCTCGCAGCAGATCGCGAAGCGCCTCGCCGAGCACGGCGCCGACTTCCTCGACGCCCCCGTGAGCGGCGGCGTGAGTGGGGCGGAGCAGGGGACGCTCACCATCATGTGTGGCGGGAGCGAGAAGGCGATGCAGCAGGCGATGCCGGTGCTCGAGGCGATGGGGAAGAAGATCGTGCACTGCGGACCGGTCGGCGCCGGGCACGCGCTCAAGGCGGTCAACAATGCATTGCTCGCGGTGCACATCTGGGCGACGGCGGAAGGCCTGGCGGCGCTGAAGAAGGCCGGGGTCGATCCCGACGTCGCGCTCGACGTCATCAACGCCTCGAGCGGCCGCTCGAACGCGTCGATGAACCTCTTTCCCGAGCGGGTGCTGACGCGCGCCTTCCCGCGCACCTTTCGTCTCTCGCTGCTCGACAAGGACGTCGCGATCGCCGCCAATGTCGCGCGCGAGCAGCATGTCCCATCGCCGCTGATCCAGCTCACGGCCGAGCTCTTCCGCGCCGCCCATCACACGTTAGGCGAGGACGCGGACCACGTCGAGGCGGTGCGCGTGGTCGAGCGCTCGGCGGGGGTCGAGATCGCATGACGGCGAGCGCCCGCGTCTCGGGCTCGCACCCGAGCCAGCATCCGGGCGTCGCCGGCGTCGCCGAGGTACGGTCGCACTTCCCGGCGCTCGAGCGGACGCACCTCGGCGCGCCCGTGGCGTACTTCGACGGGCCGGGCGGGACGCAGGTGCCGCGCGAGGTCGCGACCGCGATGACGGACTACCTGTTCCATCACAACGCGAACACGCACTGGGTCTACCCGACGAGCATCGAGACCGATGCGATCATCGCCCAGGCGCGCGAGGCGCTCGCCGACTTCCTGAACTCGGGGCCCCGCGAGATCGCCTTCGGCCAGAACATGACGACGCTCACCTTCCACCTCGCGCGCGCCCTCGGCCGCGGCTGGGGACCGGGAGACGAGGTCGTCGTCACCGAGCTCGATCACCACGCCAACGTCGCTCCCTGGCGCGCGCTCGAGCGCGAGCGCGGCATCACGGTGCGGATGGCCCGCGCCGATGAGAAGGCGGGGATCCTCGACCTCGAGGACGTCGCCCGCCTCATCGGCCCGCGAACGCGACTCGTCGCGATCGGGGCGGCCTCGAACGCCATCGGCACGATCACCGACGTGCAGTCGGTCTGCGCGATGGCACGCGAGCGGGGCGCGCTGAGCTTCGTCGACGCGGTGCACTACGCGCCGCACGTGCTGGTGGACGTGAAGGCGATCGGCTGCGACTACCTCGCCTGCAGCGCCTACAAGTTCTATGGCCCGCACATCGGCATCCTCTTCGGCCGCGAGCCGCTCGTCAGGCAGCTCGACGTGCCGAAGCTGGAGCCGGCGCCGGACACCGCGCCCGAGCGGCTCGAGACGGGGACGCTGAGCCACGAGTCGATCGCCGGCGCGGCGGCGGCGGTGGACTTCCTCGCCTCGCTCGCCAGCGGTCCTTCGAGACGCGCGCGCCTGGTGCGCGCATTCGACGAGGTCCACGACCGCAAGCGCGAGCTGTTCGCGCGGCTGTGGGAGGGTCTTCGCGCAGTGCGCGGCGTGACGACCTACGGCGCCCCACCCCAGGCCCGCCGCACGCCGACGATCGCCTTCACGGTGCGCGGCCATTCGTCCGACGCCGTCTGCCGCGCCCTCGCCGAGAAGGGCCTCTTCCTCTCGAACGGCGACTTCTACGCGTCGACGATCGTGCGGAAGCTTGGACTGCGCGACGAAGGACTCGTTCGGGCGGGGTGTGCGCTATACACCACGCGCGAGGAAGTCGAGCGGCTCGTCGACGCGGTCGGCGCGCTCGTGTGACAGGAAGCCGGGAGCTGGAGAGAACGGCGACGGGGATGCGGGATCGGAAGGGGCCGATGGGGAACGGGACAGGGAGGTGGGACGGTCACATGCGCGATACCCGCTTCCCACCTCCCGATTCCGATCCCTCTCGGAGCCTTCCTGTCCAGCTCCTGATTGCGGTTCCCTTCAGCTCCTCGCTCCCAATCCCGGAGCGCAATGCGTGAAGCCGGCCTAACGCGCTACCGCCGCCGACTTCCCCGCCGGATAGTCCTTGGCCCGCCGCTCCATCGTCTTCTCCAGCGCCGGGAGGAAGATCTCGTACTTCGAGCCCGGGCTCCACAGCACCCAGCCGTCGTAGCCGGCGGCGTAGATGCCGTTCTTCTGCGCCGTGATGTGCTCGTGGGTGTAGGGCGGC
>DATAIS010000141.1:0-1603 GCA_036262535.1 Gemmatimonadaceae bacterium
ATCTCGTCGAAGAAGTCCCGCGTCTCCTCGGTCGCGGTGCTCTCGGGCGGCTTGGTGACGTCGAGCGTCTTGTCGTAGGTCTTGGGCGGACGCTTCGGCTTCTCCGCCTGGCCGGAGAGCTTCTTCACGAGCTTCTGAAGCTGCTTCTCGTTCATTGGACTCCTCGGGTTCGGGCGCGATTGGACCTCGACTGCAACTGAACTGCCCGGCAAGAGGCCACGAGCAGTGAACGAGCTACGAGCACCAGGCAAGGCTACCGGCAATGGGCAAACGCCGTTGCTGTTGCTCGTGGCAGGCAACCTTGCTCGTTGCTTGTTCCTCGTTCCCTGCTCGTTGCCGCATTGCACGGCCGTTCAGTTGCTCGTTGCCTTCAAACGACGACGTTCAACAGCCTCCCCGGAACGTAGATCACCTTCCGCGGCGTTCCCGTCACGAACTTCGCCACGCCCGGCTCGTCGAGGGCGAGCGAGAGCGCGCGTTCCTGGTCCACGTCCCGGGCCGCAGTGATCGTGCCGCGGAGCTTGCCGTTCACCTGGACCGCGATCTGGATGGTGTCCTCGGTCGCGAGGGCGGCGTCGAAGGCGGGCCAGCCGGCGTCGAAGATCGACTCCGTGTGGCCTAACGTCTCCCAGAGCTCCTCGGCGACGTGCGGCGCGAACGGCGAGACGAGCTGCACCAGCGGCTCGACCTCGGCACGGTGCACCGATCGCTCGCCGGCGCGGAGCACGTTGACGTACTCCATCATCGCGGCGATCGCGGTGTTGAAGCCGAGCTTCGCGATGTCGTCGCCGACCTTGCGGATCGTCTGGTGCAGCTTGCGCAACACCGCCTGATCGGGCGCCCCGTCGGTGCTCGCCTCGTGCACCGACGCCCAGACGCGGTCGAGGAAGCGACGCACGCCGGAGATGCTCCGGTCGCGGAAGTCTCCCCCCTCCTCGAAGGGCCCGAGGAACATGAGGTACGTCCGCATCGTGTCGGCGCCCCACTCGTCCATGTACGTGTCGGGGGTGACGACGTTGCCGCGCGACTTCGACATCTTCGCGCCCTCGCGGATGATCAGTCCGTGGGCGCGGAAGCGCGTGAATGGCTCCTCGAAGTGGAGCATGTCCGCGTCGTGCAGCACCATCGTCACGAAGCGCGAGTAGAGCAGGTGCAGCACCGCGTGCTCGTTGCCGCCGATGTAGCTGTTGACCGGCAGCCACTTCCGGATCAGCGCCGGGTCGAAGGGCACGTCCTCCCGCTCCGCGCTCGGGTAGCGGAGGAAGTACCAGGCGCTGTCGAGGAAGGTGTCGGAGACGTCCGTCTCGCGCCGGCCCTCCCCCCCGCAGCGGGGGCAGGCGACGTGGTACCACTCCGCGTGGCGCGCGAGCGGCGAGATGCCCGAGTCGTCGGGGCGCACGTCCTCGACGTACGGAAGCTCGACCGGCAGGTCCTCCTCCGGCACCGGCACCGTCCCGCAGCGCTCGCAGTAGATGATCGGGATCGGCGGGCCCCAGTAGCGCTGCCGCGAGATGCACCAGTCGTGCAGGCGGTACGTCGTCACCGCCTGCGCCGCGCCCCGCTCGGCGAGCCAGGCGACGATGTGCCGCTTCGCCTCCTCCAC
>DATAIS010000142.1:0-5831 GCA_036262535.1 Gemmatimonadaceae bacterium
GACACCCTCGCCTATTTCGAGACGATCGTGCGGGACGACTACACGCTGAACGCGAACGGTCGCTTCTCGAACAGCTACAAGTTCCGCGCGCGGAAGACGACCACGAAGGTTGGCGTTCCGGAGCTGCGCGACTCGTCCGAGGCGACCGCGCTCGGGACGTGGGTCCGCTCGACCTACGGTCCGCAGCCCGCGGTGCGCTTCATCGTCGACTCGCTCGTCACCGCTGCCGGTCGCGGGCCCGTGAAGCCCGACACCTTCTTCCTCCCGATTCCAACGACCGCCGGCTGGAACCTCAGCGGCTCCCTCCCGCACGAGTCCCTCGGCGCAACGAATCCGGTGTTCGTCCCCTACACTCTCGTGTACGCCAAGCAGTAATCCCCGCCGCGACCGCCATGCGGCCTGCTGGTGCGCGGTGCGGGAGACGGCGGTGCGAGGGTGCGGCGGTGCGAAGAGCACTTCCGCACCCTCTCCGCATCCGGCCGGATACTCGCTTCCCGCAGCCGCTCACACCGGGCACGTCATCCCGCAGGCGCGGAGCGCCTGCTCGGACCTGCTCACCCTGCCCTGAAGCCAGCCACGCGAGAGCGGAGAACAGATCCCAGCGCTCGCTTCGCTCGCGCGGGACGACGACGCCCCCGCTCGCCGCACCGTCGCATCACCGCACCGGCTCCTCTCCGAACCTCCGCACCAGCTCGCGGCACGGCCGCGGCGCGCTGTTCGCGGAGGTCAGTACTTCACGAGATACTCGTCCAGCTCCCAGCTCGTGACCTGCGTGATGTACTCCCGCCACTCGTGGCGCTTCGCTTCGAGGAAGTTGGTGGCGATGTGGGCGCCTAACGCGCGCATCACGACCTCGTTCTTCTCCAGCTCGTCGCAGGCCTCGTTGAGGTCGTGCGGGAGGTCGTCGATGCGCAGCCGCCGTTTCTCGCGGTGGCTCATCTCCCAGATGTTGACGTTGACCGGCTCGCGCCAGTCGGCCTGCGTCTCGATGCCGTCGAGTCCCGCCGCGAGCATCACCGCCAGCGCGAGGTAGGGGTTCGCCGCCGGATCGGGCACGCGGTGCTCGACGCGCGTGCCGAGCCCGCGCCGGTCGGGGATGCGCAGCATCGGCGAGCGGTTGCGCAGCGACCACGCGACGTTCACCGGCGCCTCGTACCCCGGCACGAGGCGCTTGTACGAGTTCACGAGCGGGTTCGTCACCGCCGTGTAGCCGCGCGCGTGCTTCAGCAGCCCGCCGATGTAGTGGAGCGCGGTCTTCGACAGCTCCCACTCCGCCGACTTGTCCCAGAACGCGTTCTCCTTTCCGGAGAACAGCGACTGGTGCGTGTGCATCCCGCTCCCGTTCTGGCCGAAGATCGGCTTCGGCATGAACGACGCGACGAGCCCGAACTGCCGCGCGACGTGCTTCACGACGAAGCGGAAGGTCGCGATGTTGTCCGCCGTCGTCATCGCGTCGGCGTAGCGGAAGTCGATCTCGTGCTGCCCGTGCGCGACCTCGTGGTGCGCCGCCTCGACCTCGAATCCCATCCGCTCGAGGACGTCCACCATCTCGCGCCGCGCGTCCTCGCCGAGGTCCACCGGCGCGAGGTCGAAGTAGCCGCCGACGTCGTGCGTCGCCGTCGTCGGCTCGCCGTCGGGGCCGGGCTTGAAGAGGAAGAACTCCGCCTCCATCCCGGCGTTCATCGTGTAGCCCATCTCCGCGGCGCGCGCGAGCTGCCGCTTGAGGCATCCCCGCGGATCGCCGGTGAACGGCGTGCCGTCGGGGGTGGTGATGTCGCAGATGACCCGCGCCACGCGCGCCCCCTCGTCGCTCCAGGGGAGGATGCGGAAGGTGTGGAGGTCGGGCGAGAGCAGCATGTCCGACTCCTCGATCCGCACGAACCCCTCGATCGACGAGCCGTCGAACATGATGTCGCCCGCGAGCGCCTTCTCGAACTGCGACGCCGGGATCTCGACGTGCTTGTTGACGCCGAGGATGTCGGTGAACTGGAGGCGCAGGAAGCGCACGTGCTGCTTCCGCGCCAGGTCGAGGACGTCCGAGGCGGTCGCGCCCTTCAGATCCGGGGTGATCGAACGGTCTGAACTGCGGCTGTTAGCCATTAGCTGTTGGCGTTGAGCGAATGCGACAGGAACCCGAAACTACACGACGCCGGTGCTGGCAGCTAATAGCTAACAGCTAAGAGCTGCTCTTGGTGGCACCTCGCTTGCGCTTCGAGCATGGCTACCCATTGCCACGGAGGAAGGGATGAAGGCGGAAGAGATCATGGCGCGGAATCCGCGCACCGTCACCCCCGAGACGCGACTCTCGGAGGCGGCGCGGCTGATGAAGGACGAGGACGTCGGCATCATTCCCGTCGTCGAGTCGTCCGGCTCGAGCCGGCTGGTCGGCGTCGTCACCGACCGCGACATCACCATCCGCCATGTCGCGGAAGGGCACACCGGCGACTGCGCGGTCCGCGAGGCGATGACGGAGAACGTCCGCACCGCTCGTCCCAGCGACAGCGTCGACGACGTCATGGACCTGATGGGCAAGGAGCAGGTCCGCCGTATCCCGATCGTCGACGAGCGCGACCAGCTCGTCGGCATCGTCGCCCAGGCCGACATCGTCCGCAAGGCGTCGAGCGACAAGAAGTCCGAGCGCACGATCGAGAAGATCTCGGAGCCGGGGGGACGGCACTCGAACTGAAGCTGCCAGCTGCCAGCTTCCCGCTGCCAGCCAGTGCGACGGGGGACGGGCCTTGGCTCGTCCCTCGTCGCCATTAAGCTGGCAGCTGGCAGCTGGTAGCCGGCAGCTATCTTTCCCCCATGGAAGCCACGAAGTGCGCCTCATGCGGCGCGACCGGTACGGGAAAGTTCTGCGCCGAGTGCGGCGCCCCCCTCGGCGGCGCCACCTGCGCGAGCTGTCGTGCGGCACTGTCGCCGGGAGCGAAGTTCTGCCATCGCTGCGGCACCGCCGTCGGCGAGCGCGCACCGCGTGCCGCCGGCGAGCGCGGACTCGCCGTCGCGCTCCCCTGGGCCGTGGCCGGGATCGCGCTCCTCGCCGTGGTCTCGCTCGTCGCCGGCCAGCGTTTCGCTCGCACCCGTGATGCGCAGCCCGTCGCGCAGTCGGGGATGCCCGGCGCCATCGGCGAGGCCCAGGCCGCCGCGCCCGACATCTCGAGCATGACGCCGGAGGAGCAGGCCGAGCGCCTCTTCAACCGCGTCATGAGCGCCTTCGAGCAGGGCGACAGCGCGCAGGTCCAGTTCTTCGCCCCGATGGCCGTCCAGGCCTTCGAGCGCCTCCCGCGCAAGACCGCCGATCAGCGCTACCACCTCGGCCGCATCGGTGCGATCACCGGCGTCCCGCAGCTCGCGTCGGTACAGGCGGACTCCATCCTCCAGGCCGACGGCCAACACCTGCTTGGCCTCCTGCTCGCCGCGCAGGGCGCCCGCATGCGCGGCGACGAGGGCACGGCCCGTGGCTACGACCGCCGCCTCCTCTCCGCCCTCGACGCCCAAGAGCGCCGCGCCCTCCCCGAATACGGCCAGCACGCCAACGACATCGCCCGCGCTGTCGTCACTGCCCGCGGCCCGTCGGGCCGCTGATGCGAAGATGGCGCAGAACTGTTCCTCGCAATCTCCGAATCAGCCGCTGCAGGCGGCGAGCAGTTAGAGTGCCCTAATGCTGTGACAGCCTTAGGGTTGGCGCGTCAAGTGAGGGCATGAGCGACACTGCGACCCTCCCCGCGCCGCGCCTCTCGCGCGCTGCCGCCGCGCCCAATGGCGTGAAGCGCCTTCTCGTCGTCGACGACGAGGAGTCGATCCGCGCCGTTCTCGGCAAGTTCCTCCGCTCGCGCGGCTTCGAGGTCGCCACCGCGGAGTCGGGGCCCATCGCTCTCGACATGCTCGGCCGCGAGCGCTTCACGCTGATGCTCTGCGACGTCCGCATGCCGAAGATGTCCGGCATCGACGTCGTCGCGAAGGCGTCCCGCCTCGACGACGAGATGGCGATCATGATGCTGACCGCCGTCAACGACGCGCCGACCGCCACCGAGGCGCTGTCGCAGGGTGCGATGGACTACCTGATGAAGCCCATCGACCTCGAGGACCTCCATCAGGCGGTCGAGCGCGCGCTCCACAAGCGCGACCTCACCATCGAGCAGCGCAACGTCGAGCGGATGATCCGCGAGGAAGTCGCGACGCGCACCGAGGAGCTCGAGCGCGAGAAGGAGGCGCTCCGCAACCTCACCATCAACGTCGCCGAGACGCTCATCAACGCGATGGAGGCGAAGGACATCTACCTCCGCGGCCACTCGCAGCGCGTCGCCGAGCTCGGCGCCTCGATGGCCGAAGCGTTAGGCCTCGACGCCGATACCGTCGAGCAGGTGCGCCTCGCCGGCCGCCTCCACGACGTCGGGAAGATCGGCATCCGCGAGTCGGTGCTGAACAAGCCCGACAAGCTCACCGTCGACGAGTTCGAGCACATCAAGGATCACGTCCGCATCGGCATGGAGATCCTCGCCCCGCTCCGCCACCTCGGGCCGGTCCTCACCTTCGTGCAGGACCATCACGAGCACTGGAACGGCAGCGGCTACCCGCGCTCGCTCCGTGGCGAGGAGATCTCGATCGGCGGCCGCATCCTCGCCGCCGCCGACGCCTTCGACGCGCTCACCTCGCGCCGCGCCTACCGCGATCCGCTCACCCCCGAGGCGACGCTCGAGCTCCTGCGCTCCAACCAGATCGGCCAGCTCCTCGAGCCGAGGGTGTTCGAAGCCCTCCAGCAGATCGTCAGCCGCCGCAAGACCCTCGTCTTCATCGACGTCGTCCACGGCTGAGATGACCGCCGCCTGACGGCGGCTGGTGCGACGTACGAGAACGGTTCCCGGACCATCGCACCAGCGGCACGTAGTGCCGCGCGTGGTTCAGTGAGAGTGGGTGTGGTGCTGATGATGATGCGAGCGCGCGTGGCGCACCCACTCCGTCACCTTCGCCACCCGCGCGCCGAGCGTCCGCGCCTCGTCTTCCGTTCCGGCGCCGACGACGATCATCCCCGCTCGTAGCATCGCCGCGACCAGCGCCGGCTGCGCATCGGTGCCGTCCGGCGCCACCACCGCGCCGACCTTGTCGGTGAGCTGTCCGGCGAGCGATTCCGCCGCCGCGGCCATTCCCGCTCCCGACGCGACGAACACCACCCCGTCGTAGTCGGCCAGCTGCTCCCGCGCATCGAGCGCGCGGACCTCGACCTCCGTGAATCGTACGGATTCGGCACCATCCGCGACCGTACGCGCGGCCTGCGCTGCGTCCCTGCTGCTACCGTCGAACTGTATGAGGACCTTCGGCATCGAAATCGAAGAGTGGAATGTCCGAGGAACGAGGTTCGAACCGCTCGAAAGCTAAGCGTCGGCGTGGCGCGCCAGGTCGCGTCCGCCACGGCCGGAACAGCGGCGCTGAACCCAACGTTCCTCCCCGGATAGGCGTAGCTTTCTACGATGCTTCGACCCCTTCTCCCCCGGGCGGCGCTCTGCGTCGCCCTCGTCGTCCCGGGCGCCGCGCTCGCCCAGAACGGGGATACGCTTCGCCTGTCGATCGGCGATGCGGTGACGCGCGCCGAGCGGCTGGGCGATGCCGCGCGACTCGCCGGCGCGCAGCTCGAGATCAGCGAGGTCCAGCTCGATCTCGCCCGCGCGACCGCGCTGCCGACGCTCCGCGTCAACGGCGGGTATACGCGCTCCTTCCGCAGCGCCCGCGGCGCCGCGGTGGGGCGCCTCTTCGGGCAGGTCAACACCTACACGATTTCCGGCACCTTCACCCAGCCGATCTTCCAGGGTGGTCGTGCCATCCATGGCATTCGC
>DATAIS010000143.1:0-4634 GCA_036262535.1 Gemmatimonadaceae bacterium
GGGGAGCACGCGGACGTTCTCCACTCTCTCTCGTGTCGCCATACGCGCTTCCTTCGCACGCGGCAGGCCAGCCACTGCCGCTCGGGCTGGCAATTACGACGAAGGTTCAGCCGGATGCGGCGGATAGGAACTGATGCCGGAGGATCGCTCCGCTGCGCGCCGCGGCTCCTCGCACCAAAGCGCTGCAACGGCCCCAAGCGTGGGAAGAACGGCAACGGCCACAGCATGACACGGAGGTCGAACGGCGAGGCGCACGGAGCGCACGGAGGACCTGGCGAGAGGATCTCGCCCCGCTTGCCCCCAAGCCACACGGAGCCTTGAAGGACTTTTGGAACTGCACACGCCGGTAGTTCGCGGATGGGTGTGCCGCCCTCCGTGCCCTTCGTGTACCTCGCTGTTCAACTCCGTGTGAGGCTGTTCCCGCCAGGAGCCCAAAAAAACTGAAGGCAGGCGGGGAGAGACAATCTCTCCAGGCGTGCCCCCAGGTAGTCATCCGCAGGATCTGTTTCATCCGCAGCATCCGGATGACCCTTCGTCGTACAGGCCAGCCCGAGCGGCCGTCAGGCGCGGGCGTAGATCCCCGATGCTTTCCCGGTGACCCGGCTGCGCAGCGTCATGATCACCACGCCGACGATGATGAACGCGATCGCGAGGAACTGCGCGGTCGTGAGGCCGATCGCGAAGCGGTCGTCCTTGGCGCGGAAGAACTCGACGATGAAGCGCTCGACCCCCGCGAGCACGCAGAACACCCCCCACAGCCAGCCCTCCGCATGCTTGTGGTCGCGGAGCCGCCAAAGGATGAAGAAGAAGATGCTGGCGAGGATCACCTGATAGAGCTGCGTGGGGTGCACCGCGATCACCGTGTCCGGTGGTGTTCCCGCGGGAAACTGCACGCCGAAGGCGCGCGACATGATGCCGGCCGTCGAGGGCGGTGCGCCGTTGGGGAACATCACCGCCCATGGTCCGTTCCACGGCAGCCCGTAGTCGTCGCCCACCGCCCAGCATCCCGTGCGGCCGATCGCGTACGCCGCCATCACCGCCGGCGCGGCGACGTCGGCGACCTGCCAGAGTGGGATCCTCTTCCACTTCGCCATCGCGAGCACGGCGATCGCGCCGCCGATCAGCCCGCCCCAGTAGACGAATCCCGCGCGCTGGAAAAGCGCCGCCGGATCGCGCGTCAGGATCACGTAGTAGAGCTTCGCGCCGAGCAGGCCGCCGACCACCGCGGCGAAGACCAGGTCCGCGACCGGGTCGGGGTCGTGTCCGCGCCGCGCCGTCTCGTGGCTGACGACGATCTGCGCCATCACGAAGCCGAGGAACATCGCGAGGCCGAACCCCGTGAGCTCGAGCGGGCCGACGGGATAGCTGAAGGGATGAACGACGATCGGAGCGGCGAAGATCATGCGGCGGCGAGTCCGGGGATGGGAAGCGACGGATAGGCGTTGAGGTCGAGCGATGCGCGCTCGCCCTGCTCGAGTCGGAAGAGTCCGGCGCGCGCGATCATCGCGGCGTTGTCGGTCGCGAGTCGCGGCGTCGGCGCGAACACCTGGGCACCCAACGGCCGCACCGCGTCGGCGATGCGCGCCGCCAGCGCCCGGTTGCAGGCGACGCCGCCGCCGAGCACGACCCGGTCGCGCCCGAAGGCACGCACCGCGCGCGCTGTCTTCTCGGCGAGCGTGTCGATCACTGCCTCCTGGAACGACGCCGCGATCGCGGCACGCTCGTCACGGAAGGGATCGGGGCCCTGCTCCGGTGGCGGGGCGAGCTCCGCTCCGCGCACCGCGTGGAGCACGGCCGTCTTCAAGCCACTGAACGATACATCGAAGTAGTCGGCGTCGCCTGGCTGCTGGTCGCGGCGCACCATCGGCCGCGCGAAGCGGTGGCGCGTCGCGTCTCCCTCGCGTGCGAGCGCTTCGATGTGGCGGCCGCCCGGATAGGGAAGGCCGAGCAGCTTCGCCACCTTGTCGAACGCCTCGCCGGCCGCGTCGTCGCGCGTCGCACCGAGCAGTCGGTAGCTCCCCCACCGCTCGACGTCGAGCAGCAGCGTGTGGCCACCGCTCACGAGCAGCGCGGTGAATGGCGGGAGCGCCTGCGGGTGCTCGATCGTCGTCGCGAAGAGATGCCCTTCCATGTGATGCACACCGACGAAGGGGATCGCGCGCGCGAAGGCGAGCGACTTCGCGAAGCTCACCCCGACGAGCAGCGCGCCGACGAGCCCCGGCGCGTTCGTCACCGCGACGGCGTCGAGGTCGTCGAGCGAGACCTCCGCGTCGGCGAGCGCGCGCTCGACCACCGGCACGATCGCCGTCACGTGCGCGCGCGATGCGATCTCCGGCACGACACCGCCGAAGACGCGATGCACATCCTGGGAGAGGATCACGAGCGAGCGGAGCGTCGCGTCGTCGCCGCTTCCCTCGAGCACCGCGGCCGAGGTCTCGTCGCACGACGTCTCGATGCCGAGGATGCGCATCACTGGCGCGCCCTCACCGTGTCACGCTGCGTCGAGTCGCGCACCGAATCCGCGGTCGGGAGCGTGTCGGTATGCAGGCTCGGAACGGACGCCGTCGCGGTGTCCTCGGGCGCCGGGCGCGCCGGACGGCGCAGCCGCACCGTGAGCACCCGCGGGCGGACGTCGCGCACCGCCGCGAGCACCCCAGCCGGGAGGTCCACGTCGGCGGGGCCGAGCTCGACACGGACGCTATCGCGCAGTCCCGAGCGGATCCGCCGCCTGATGAAGGGGGGCGCACTGTAGAGCTTGAGCAGCTCTCGCCCCCGCCCGACGACGAGCGCGCGCACCACGGGCGTTTCGCCGTCGATCGTCACGCCGCTGTCGAGCGCAGGCGTGAAGCGGACGTTGATTACCTCCTCGCTCGGCTCCTCCGCGCTCACGACGAGCCAGAGCACGAGCGCGAAGAAGAGCGCCGCACCCTTGAGCGGCAGGTGTTCCGTGAAGGCGCGCCGGATCGCGCTCTTCAGGCCGCGCTGGTGATGAGGGTGTGCGCTCGTGCTCATCGGCGCGCGCCTTCGGTGGGGTCGGGCTCCGCGAGCAGTTGCGCCATCAGCGAGCGGTTCCCCGCCGACGACCAGTCGTCGGCGCCGATCAGCTTCTTGCGGATCACTCCGTCTCGCGCGATCACGAACGTCTCCGGGACGCCCGTCGTGCGGAACTCGCGCTGGATCTTCTTCGTCTCGTCGTGGAGGATCTCGAAGGTGAGCCCGTACTCCTTCGCGAAGTCGCGGATCGCGCCCGTCGTCCCCGGCTCGTCGATGCTGACGGCGACGATACGCAGACCGCGCCGCGCGAACTCCCGGTGCAGCCGCTCCAGCGACGGCATCTCGGCGCGGCATGGTGGACACCACGTCGCCCAGATGTTGAGCACGACCACGTCGCCGCGGTAGCTCGCGAGCGTCTTCGCGGCTGCGCTGTCCACCACCCGCGCGGTGAAGGTCGTGTCGTTCGCCGCGGGGAGAACCGGCTCCATGACGGGCGTCGCCGAGAACTCCGGCGCGCGCGAGCCGGCCGCGATCGGAAAGAGCTCCTCGCCGAACATCCGCGTCCCGGCGTAGAGCGCCCCGGCCAGCACGGCGATGACGGCCCCGACGATCGCCCACTGCTGCCTGACGGTCATGCCCGCTCCATCGCCAGCTGCCGCAGCGCGCCGATCTCCGCGGCTGCGTCGGGAGCGGTGAAGACCGCGTTGCCGGCAACGAAGGTGTCGGCGCCGGCGCGTCGGATCGCCGCGATCGTCTCGCGATTGACGCCACCGTCCACCTCGAGCGCCGCGGAGCTTCCCGCCTCGTCCAGCATCCGGCGCGCCCGCGTCACCTTCTCGATCGACTGCGGGATGAAGCGCTGTCCCCCGAAGCCGGGGTTCACAGACATCACCAGCACGAGATCGAGGTACGGAACCACGTCGCGCAGCAGCTCCACGGGCGTGGACGGATTGATCGCGACTCCCGCCCGGCAGCCGAGCTCGCGGATGCGCGCCAGCTGCCGGTTGAGGTGTGGCGACACCTCGTAGTGGATCGTGAGCCCGCTCGCGCCCGCGGCCGCGAAATCGTCGAAGTACCGCTCCGGCTCGACGACCATGAGGTGGACGTCGAGCGGCAGCTTCGAGATGCGCCGCGCCGTCTCGATGACCTTCGCGCCGAAAGTCAGGTTCGGGACGAAGCGCCCGTCCATGACGTCGACGTGCAGCCAGTCGGCGCCACCCCGCTCGCAGCGCTCGATGTCGGCGGCGAGGTTGGCGAAGTCGGCGCTCAGCAGCGAAGGGGCGATCCTGATCTGGGACACGATACGGAATGAAATCGGAAACGGGCCGGCGCGTCAGGGCGGCGAGACGAGACCGATTCCCGCCGAGAGGCGGAGCGAGACTTCGCTCCCCGAGGGAACGGTCCGTCCCGCGGCGGGCGACATCGAGACCACCGTTCCCGGCGCCTCGGTCGAAGCCGAGTCGAGTCCCGCTCCGCGGACGACGAGGCCGAGCTGCTCGAGCGTCTGGCGCGCGTCGGCGTAGGATCGCCCCACGACGTTAGGCAGCCGCACCGTGGCCGGCCCGCTGCTGACGACGAGCTGGATCGGACCCGGGGGCGTCGCCTCCGAGCCGCCGGCGGGGGAGGTCTCGAGCACCGTG
>DATAIS010000144.1:0-3526 GCA_036262535.1 Gemmatimonadaceae bacterium
TCGTTCGGCAGTTCGTATCGGCAGGCTCCATCGCACGCCGAATCTGGGGCGACGCCGACATGGTGCTGCTCATCTTCGCCGGTTCATCGGCGGAGTTCGCGCTCAATCGCGCCGTCGACTGGCTCTTCTTCACGGGGAAGCTGCCCGCTGATCCCATCGGCCGGCTTTTTTCGACGGCCAGCTACGCGAAGCGCATCGTCTTCGCCGATCGCGACACTGCGGCTCGCGCGCTCGACGCGATCCGCGCCGTGCACGAGGCGGTCGAGCGCAAGCGCGGCGCCGCCATCCCCGATTGGGCATACCGCGACGTGCTCTACATGCTCATCGACTACTCCGAGCGCGCGCACGAGCTGCTCGCTCGCCCGCTCACCGACGCCGAGCGGGATGAGCTCTACGACGTGTTCCGCCGCGTCGGAACGGGCATGCGGATTCCCGATCTTCCGCCGACGTACGACGCATGGAGGGCCGACCGCGAGCTCCACCTGCGACGCGACCTCGTCGAGAGCGGCGGCACGTCCGAGCTGTATGCGAGATATCGCGACCACCTCGGCGCCTGGCGCTACCGGCTCCTGCTCTGGATCCAGTCGATCCTCGTGCCCGACCACGTGCGCGATCTCCTCCACCTCGCGCGCGCGGAGTGGCTGCGTCCCGCGGTGGAGATGTACGGCGTGGTGGCGCGCGTGGGACTGCGCCCGGCCGTTCAACAGCTGCTCGTCCCGTCGCAGTACCTCGAGGATGTGCGCCGGCTCGACCATCCCGGACGAGCGAGACTCGAAGGGCTGGCAGGCTGACTCGCTGGCCGCGATTGGTCGGCGGTGGGCGCCTCCTGGTTCGGAGTCGCGCTAGGCCGCTACCTCGGGAAACACGACGTACGGCGCGGCCGCGGAGCGGAGTCGAGCCACGAGTTCCGCGTCCATGTAGTTGAACTCGTCGGGAATGTTCAGGCACACGAGCTGCTTGGCCGCCAGCTCTTCGGGGAACGCACGCTCCAGCTGGCGGATGTGCGCCGTCTCCATCACGAAGATCAGCTCCGCCCAGCGCACGTCACCTCCCGTCACCCGGCGGCGAGCGCTCGGCAGTGTTCCGGCCGACCGGACTTCATGCCCTCCCGCGCTGTTGAAGGCGGTCTCCGCGGTGAGGCTTCGCATGTAGTTCTGGCTACAGACGAAGAGAACTCTCATCCTCCTCTCGTGGTCATACCGGCGGTCGCCGACCGCGGAAACCGCTGACGGCCGCAGCAATCGAGAGCAGGAGCAGCAGCGGGTACAGTAACAGCAGATCCACGCGAATGTTGCACTCGCCCGTGCAGAGGATCCGCCGCTTCATCGCCATCTCATAGACTGCATAGAGGAGCCACAGTATGGCAGTGATCCACGGCATCCACCGTCGGCTACGGTACCCGAGGGCTGCGAACACGCCTGCAGGAACCAAGGCGAGCCACGGCGCTGCGATGAAGATCCCGAGAGCGCTCACGGTTGCCAATAATGATGGCGCAGCCGCCATTCCGAAATACGCTTGTCAGTAGCAACGCAGCGATGCCGCCCAGAGGGCGGCATCGGGGGCTTGCGGGAGGTCTGGTCACGGTCGCTTCGGTGTCCGCGAAGTCGATCAGCACGTTGACCGTTCTACGGCGCGTGGTGGAACTCCGGCATCGCCCCGAGTGCCTCCTTCGACGCACCGGCGATGACGAATCGATTGTTGTTGAACTTGATCTCGTCCATGGGAGGCGCCTTGATCGACGCGAGCGCCGCCGAACGCGTTGCGTCCTCGGCCGTTAGTCGTTAGCTATCAAGAAGTTGGCTCTCATCACCGCCCGGCTCGACGCCGCGACTCGGCGTTCGGTTCGGGCTCAGGGCGTGGCGGCGCCGCCGAGGCATCATCGGCTCGCGCCCTCCGCCGCTCCTCCACGACGCGCCTGGTGAACGTCTCACCACTCGATCGCACGTCCGCCGCACTTCACCCGCCACGACTCCTCGATGGAGCGCGCGGGGCGGTCCGGACCTGTACGATCCCGCCTCGTGACGAGGAGATCCAGACCACGACCGCGCCAGCCACGCCGCCGGCGCCGGACGTCTCACCATTCGACTACCTCCGCCATCCGAAATCCGTCGAGTCGCGACGATTCCGGTGGGGCGGACAAGATGAAGCGAGACATTCTCATCAATGGCAATCCGCGCGAGACGCGGGTTGCGATCCTCGAGGACGACCAGCTCGTCGAGCTCCTCGTCGACCGCCCGGAGAACCGGCGCATGGTCGGCGACATCTATCTTGGACGCGTGAATGGCGTCGTCGCCGGCATCCAGGCGGCGTTCGTCGACATCGGCACCGAGAAGGCGGCCTTTCTCCACTCCTCCGACCTCGTCTACCCCGAGGCCGAAGCGCCTGACGACGAGGACGAGGACGACGACGAGGACGACGCCGCCGACAGCGGCGACGAATCCGCGGAGAAGCCCGCCGGCAAGCGCCGCAACGGGCGTCGTCCCGAGCGCAACACCCAGCCCATCCAGGAGCTCCTGAAGAAGGGCCAGGACATCATCGTCCAGGTCTCCAAGGAGCCGATCTCGACGAAGGGGCCGCGCGTCACCGCGCAGGTCTCGCTCGCGGGACGTTTCCTCGTCTACATGCCGTTCGCGTCCCGCGTCGGCGTCAGCCGCAAGATCGGCGACCGCGAAGAACGGAAGCGCCTCCGCGAGCAGGTCCAGGCGATCCTCCCGCCGGACTCGGGCGGCGTCATCGTCCGCACCGTCAGCGAGGACGTCACGCAGGAGACCTTCCAGCGCGAGCTCACCACGCTGATCAACCAGTGGAAGCGGATCAAGAAGAAGACGAACTTCACCCGCGCGCCGTCGCTCGTTCATCGCGAGACGAGCCTCACGCGTGGCATCATCAGGGACGTCTTCAGCACCAAGGTCGACTCGCTCGTCGTCGACTCGAAGCAGTTGTACAACGAGATCTGCGAGTACCTGAAGGGCATCGCGCCCGACCTGACGGAGCGCGTCAAGCTCTACGAGGAGCAGGTCCCGATCTTCGACAAGTTCGACATCGAGACCGAGATCCGCGATCTCTTCAAGCGCCGCTGCGACCTGCCGAGCGGCGGTTACCTCATCATCGAACCGACCGAGGCGCTCGTCTCGATCGACGTCAACTCGGGGCGCTATACAGGCAAGAAGGATCCGGAGAAGACGATCCTCCGCACCAACCTCGAAGCGGCGCGCGAAGTCGCGCGGCAGCTCCGCCTCCGCGACGTCGGCGGCATCATCGTCTGCGACTTCATCGACATGGAGTCGAAGCAGAACCGCGACAAGGTCCTGCAGGAGCTGCGGACCCACCTCGGCCGCGATCGCGCCCGCACCAAGGCCTTCGCCGTCAGCGACCTCGGTCTCATCGAGATGACCCGGCAGCGCGTCCGCCAGAGCCATCTCCAGAACATGACGGAGCCGTGCCCGACGTGTCATGGGACGGGCCGCGTCTTTACGCCAGAAACGATCGTTCGACGAGTCGAACGATCGGTGAAACGGATCGCCGT
>DATAIS010000145.1:0-35989 GCA_036262535.1 Gemmatimonadaceae bacterium
GCGGTGACGAGGTTGCGGAGGTCCGACTTCATCGCCGCGATGTAGGCCTTCTCCTTCGTATTCGCGAACTTCGGGATCGCGATCGCGGCGAGAATGCCGATGATGACGACCACGATCAGCAGCTCGATCAGCGTGAAACCCTTGCGAGTGTTGCGCAGCATGTCGTTCTCCAGAGAGAGGGGGATTACCGAGATCTCGCTCTCTAGACGGAGATCTCCGCCCGGAGGTAAAGCGAAGGATATACCCAGAGCTCGCTTTCGGGCTAAGTCGTTATGACGCAACCGTCTACGAAATCCTGCGCACTCCGTTCAGGCGGACGCGACCGCCTCATTCTGCACGGAATCGTTGCAACCTGCAGAAGCCCGGAAGGTGACCGCGGTCACTCCGCGGGGAACCCGTACAGCGCGCGGTAGAGATCGCGGTTCCTGAGCACGATGCGCACGTAGTCGCGCGTCTCCGTGAACGGAATGCGCTCGACGAAGATCTCGGGATCGTCGACGCCCGCCTTGCGCGACCAGCGCGCAACGCGGCCGTCGCCGGCGTTGTATGCCGCGAGCGCGCGCACGACGTGGCGGCCGCCGAGCATCGCGCGAAGGTGCGTGATCCCGAGCTGGAGGTTCACGTCCGGCTCATAGAGCAGGTCGGCGTTCCAGTACGGGTACCGCAGCGAGCGCGCGATCGCCTCGCCGACGTTAGGCATGACCTGCATCAGGCCGCGCGCGCCGGGACCGCTCGTCGCGCGCGGGTTGAAGCTCGACTCCTGGCGGATGATCGCGGCGACGAGCCCCGGGTCGACGCGACGCTGCCGCGACTCGGCCACGATCGCGTCGCCGAGCGCGATCGGGTAGATGAGGCGATAGGTGCGGGCATCGCGCTCGCCGCGGGCGATGAGCTTCCAGCCGAGCTGGATGGAGCGCGTCGTGAGCCCGCGGTCGCGGAAGGCGTCGGCGGTGGCGAGCAGCCGCGGCAGGCTCTCCCCCGCCTCGTGCAGCGCGTGGTCGTACTCGAGGCGCGCCTCGGACTCCATGCCGAGTCGCATGAGGATGTCGGCGCGGCGGAAGCTGCTGTCCACCACCGGCACCTGCGGAAAGGCGTCGGCCATCGCCGGCGGTGCCCACGGCTCGCTGCCGAGCCGCCGCGCCGCCTGCGCGGCGTAATAGGAGAGCGGGTCGCGCTCGAGGAGCTCACGCCACCGCGCCTCGGACTTCTGCCGGTTGCCCGCGCGCTCCCAGGCGCGGCCCGCCCAGTAGAGCGCCGCGTTGGCCTCGTTGCTCCGGCCGTGCCTGACGATGAGCGTGTCGAGCTCCATCGCCGCCGTCCGGGGCGAGCGCTGGATGTACGCGATGAGAGCGGCGCGGAAGCGCGCCGGCGCGGCGAGGCTGCTCGTCGGATACCGCTTCGCGAGGGCGAGCATCGTCTGGCGCGCGGCCGCGTCGCGCCGGGCATCGGTGGCGAGGTCGGCGAGGAGATAGAGCGCGCCGGCCGCCGCGGCGGTGTCGCGCGGGTAGCGCTGCGGGATCGCGCGCAGCAGCCGCGTCGCCTGACGATCCCGGTCGAGCTCGAGCAGCGAACGTGCGCGGAGGAACGCGGCGTCGGCGGCGAGCGGGCGGGGGCTCGTGATGCGCGACAGCTGCGCGATCGCCTCGCGATGCCGGTCGAGCCGGCGCAGCACGGTCGCGTAGGTGTAGCGGTCGCGTACCGTGCCCCGCCCCGCGGCGAGGGCGCGGCGGAAGAGCGTCGCCGAGCGCGCCCAGGGGCCGGAGACGGCGAGACTGCGCGCGACGAGGAGCTGCTCGCCGCCGCTGAGCGAGGGGAAGCGCTCGTCGAGCACGGCGATCGCGTCGCGCGCCTCCTGCCCGCCCGGGGATTCGGCGACGATGGCGATGAGGCGCCGCTTCACGGCCGTGCGGGCGCCCGCGTTCGGAGCCGCCATCGCCCGCAGGCGAAGCCCCTGCACCGGCAGCCCCGCCTGCTCGTAGGCGCGCGCCGCGGCGGCGAGGTCGCCGCCTAACGACTCGAGCGCCTGGGCCTCGACGCGCGTGGCGCGGGCCTTCGCCGGCGCGGTGGCGAGCGCCTCGTAGAGCGCTTCGCGGCCCTGCTTGCGCGGCGTCAGCGCGGCGGCGCGGAGGTAGAGCCAGTCGGCGATCTCGGGGAGCCCGCGCGCCGCCGCGACGTAGGCATCGCGCGCGCTGTCGCGCACGGCGAGCCGGTCGAGCGCGCGAGCGAGGATGACGGTACGCCGCGCCCGCTCCGGGACGTCGCGCGCGGTGCCCACCGCAGCCTCGGCGTAGACGCGCGCGAGGGAGTCGAGCCCGCGCTCGAGCGCGGCGCGGGCGAGAAGGACGCGGCCGCGCCCCGCCTGCACGGTGTCGATCCACGATACCGGCTCGAGAAGCCGCGCGACCTCGCCCCATCCCTGCAACTCCGCCGCCGCCGTCGCGGCGAGGAGCACGACGTCGGGCGTGCGTCGCGCCTGGTCGGCGAGCACCGGCTCGAGGAGCCGCGTCGCGCGCCAGGCGCGGCGCTGGGCGAGCGCGTCGCAGGCCGCGACGACCGTGGAGTCCGCGGTGCGGACGACGACCATCGAGTCGCTGGACGCGGCGTTCGCCGGGCACTGCCCCTCGGTGCAGAGCACCACGAAGCAGAGCCGGGCGAGCTGCGCGAAGACCATCTCGTGCGAGTCCCGCGAGGTGCGCTACTGCGCGGCGGTCGTCGTCGCGCGGTCGGCCAGCCAGTGGCCGAACCACTGCCGCAGCCGGCCGAGCCGGTCGACGAGCAGCCACGGCTCGCCGCTGCGCGACAGCTCGTGCGCTATCCGCGTTCGACGCACGAGCTCCACGGGCACGCCACGCTTCCTGAGCGCCATGAACCAGAGCTCGGCGTTCCCCATCGGCGTGCGGAAGTCCTCCTCGCTCTGGACGATGAGCGTCGGCGTCTTCACGCGATTGACGCGACGGATCGGCGACAGCGTGTCGTAGAGCGCGAAGTTGTCCCACGGCTTGCCGTAGAACTCGAACTCGGTGAGCCCCTGTGCGTCCGACGCGCCGTACCAGTAGGTCCAGTCGCTGATCATGCGGTCGGTCTGCGCGGCCTTGAAGCGGTCGGTCCTGGTCGTGATCCACGCCGTCATGAAGCCGCCGTACGAGCCGCCGGTGACGCCCATGCGCGCGCTGTCGACGTCGGGGCGCTTCGCGGCGATGTCGACCGCCTTCATCAGGTCCTCGTAATCCTCGGCGCCCCAGCGCCCGCGCGTGGAGTAGGTGAAGTCTGCGCCGTAGCCCGAGGAGCCGCGCGGGTTGGTGAAGAGCACCATCATCCCCGCGCCGGCGAGGTTCTGGAACTCGTCGAACCAGTTCTCGCCGTACGCCGAGTGCGGCCCGCCGTGGATGTAGAGGACGAGCGGATACTTCCGGCCCGATTCGTAGCCGTAGGGCTTCATCAGCCAGCCCTCGATCTCGAGACCGCCGACCGACGGGTAGGTGAAGCGCTCCGCCGTCTGGAAGGCGACCTCCTCCTTCAGCTTGTCGTTGAAGGAAGTGAGGCGCCGCTCGCTGCGGCCGTCGGCGCCGGCGACGTAGAGCTCCGTGGGCGCGTCCATGCTCGTCGCGACGTAGGCGACGGTGCGGCGTGCGGGGTCCATCGAGAAGCCGGAGAGGCGGCGGCGCCCGGAGATCAGCTCGGTGACGGTGCCGTTGCGGGCGAGGCGGTGGAAGGCGGTGCGCCCGCCGACGTCGGCGCCGAAGAGGATGTCGCCGTCAGGCTGCCAGAAGAGCGAGGTCGGCTCGTACTTCCAGTCGCGAAGGAGGTTCGTCACCGCGCCGGTGCGGACGTCGACGGCGTAGATCCGGTCGGAGGCGACGCGAGTCGGGCTGGCGATGAAGGCGAGGCGCGCGCCGTCGGGCGACCAGGCGAGCGAGCCCTCGCTGCCCTGGAATTCGGCGACCTTGCGCGGCGTGCCGCCGGAGGTGCTCACGACGTAGACGTCGACGTCGTTGCGCGGGCGCTCGTCGCGCGCGCTGTCGTACGGGAGCATGCCGAGCGAGTCGCGCTCCGCCTGGACCGCGGAATCGGAGCGGAGCCTCGCGTCGGCGACGAAGGCGATCCACTTCCCGTCGGGGGAGACGACCGCGTCGCGGTGCGAGTAGGCCGTGTTCGTGAGCTGGCGCTTCTTCGAGCCGTCGAAGGCCTGGATCCAGAGCTGCGCCGCGCGCCAGCGCCGGGCCTCCTTGCGGTTGGGGAGGAAGCCGCGGTCGTTGGTCTTGTAGCTCATGTCCACGACGTGGCGGCCGTCGAAGCGCTTCGCGTCGAGCGGGCCGGTGATCGCGCCGTACGGCGGACGCGCGGACGCGCCCATCGCCGCGAAGGGATCCTTCGCCTTCAGCGAGTCGGCGAGCGTGTCGCTCGGCGCGGTGTCGGCCCAGACGGCGAAGCGGCGGTCGTTAGGCACCGAGCCCGAGGGGTAGTCCTCGAGCTGGAACGCCTCGCCCGCCGGCTCGTCCATGCGCAGCGCCCAGGTGTTGTTCTTCGCGTCGCCGCGGCGCGACGTGAAGAAGAGATACTTGCCGTCGGGCGACCAGCGCGCGTTGGAGCTCTCGGTGGACGGCGACGTATACCGCACCGGCGCGCCCCCGGCCGTCGGCGCGACCCAGATTTCGCTGTGGCGCTTGTTCTCCGACTCGCGGACGGTCGTGACGGTGAAGGCGACGCGGCGGCCGTCGGGGGAGACTGCCGGCGAGCTCACCGTGGTGACGCGATAGACGTCGCTCGGAACGAAGGCGCGCTTTGCCTGGCGTCCCTGCTGCTGGGCGGCGGCCGACGTCGAGACCGCGAGAACCGCGGCGATGACAAGGATGCGCATGAGTTGAACCGACGGAGGGAGATACGTGAGGGGCAGCCCGAAATCTACGCAGGGGCTGCCCCTCGTGCTGACCCCGGAGCGATCAGCGCTTGAAGGTGCTGATGTCGAGGACCTTGAGCCCCGCGAGCATGTCGGAAGCGTAGAGCCGGTTGCCGAGCCCGTGCACCCCCCAGACGAAGCCGCCACTCAGGGCATTGCCCGCTTCGCGGACGGACTTCGCGAGGTTGCAGCGCGTCCCGACGCGAGCGGCGGCAGCGCACTGGGAAAGGTCGCCGCCGATGTCGATCGCGCGCACGCCACCGTTGTAGTACGCGGCGTACAGGATCGCGCTCGACTCGTCGACCCAGAAGTTGTGCGTCCCGGCGCCAGCGACGGTGAAGTATGCGACTTCGACCGGCGCGGTGATGTTCGAGATGTCCACGACGTGGATGTCGCCGCTCGCCGAGCCGCCGATCCCGCCGGATAGCGGCCCTTCCTCGCCCACGAAGACGTAGCGCTTGCCGCCGGCCTTGTCGTGGAACCACCACATGTTGTGCACCTTGCCGCCAACGGTCTGGATGTTCGAGATCTGGATCGGGTTCGCGGGCGTCCCGCCGCGCGAGCCCCCGATGTCCCAGATCGTCATGCCGCCGTTCCAGAGCGCGGTGAAGAGGAGGCTGTCGCGAACGAAGACGTCGTGCACGTAGGGGTTGCCCATCGGCCGGGCCAACACCTGCACGGGGTTCGCAGGGTTGCTGAGATCCAGCACCACGAGCCTCGCGGGCGTCGTGGTCCCCACGGGGTCGACCGAGAGAAAGGCATAGAGCTTTCCCCCGACTCGCTCGATCTCGGCGGTATGCACGCCCGGATCGGTGTCCGCAGAGTGGAACTGTGACAGGAACGCCGGGTGCGCCGGGTCGGCAAGTGAGTACAGCGCCAGCGAGCCACCGATTCGCTCCGTCGCCACAGCGAGCAGCGTCCCGTCATCGCTGACCTCGACGTCGCCGGTGGTGCTTATCGCAGGCGAGCCAGCGAGAGTTGGCACGATGACCGTCTCGACCAGCTGTGGCGTGGCTCCGCTCACATTCCACACTTTCACCGCGTTCCCCAACGTCCCGTTCCGTTGACCCCAGGAGCTGGTGTAGGCGTAGTCGCCGCGCGCGGTCACCTCTGCGGTGTAGCGTTCGGGTACGGCCCCGCTGCCGAGCGTCGGGATTACGCGCGAGGTCGGATTGGGATTGGGCTCGGTCGGAGCATCATCGCCGCACGCAGTGAGAAGGAGGGCGGCGGCGAAAAACGCGGAGAGACGCATCGATGTCGAAGGAGGTCAGGTGGTTCGCGAAGGCAGCGGTCCATACCGCCAGCGTGCGCGGGCGCGCGTGACGACGTCGCCCGCGGCGTCGCGGATCTCGACGGGGATCTCGATCTCGCCGTCGCGTGTCGCGTCGGGCGGTGGAAAGCTCGACGTCGCCGTCACGGTGCCACGCGCCTTCTTCACGAAGTCCACGGTCAGCGAGACGAGGATCGTACGCGCCGCGGGCTGTACCCCGAAGGCGAGGGGAAGTCCCGTCGTCAGCTCGGCGAGGTTCGCGAGCGCGAGCGCGTGCAGCGAATTGAGGTGGTTGCGCACCGCGCGCCGGTCGTGCAGCGCGATGACCGCACCCCCCGGCCCGAGCTCGCGCACGTCGGGACGGATCGAGCCTGTGTAGGGCACGATTCGCCCGAGGACGCGGGAGAATAGCCAGCGCCCCGCCGGGAGCGGGGCGAAACGGTGCCAGAGATCGCGAATGGTGGCTGCCACCTCTCGAAGATCGGACGCGGCGCGGGGCTGAGCAAGTCGCTCCGGGGACTGCCGCTCGGGATGGCCTGTACGACGAAGGTTCAGCCGGATGAGGCGGATGGAACTGATCCTCCGGATCTGCTCCTGAGCACTCGAGCTCCCCGCACTGCCCGGCTGAACCTTCGTCGTAGTTGCCAGTCCGAGGCAGTTCACCCCGTGAGCCAGCGGCGAGCTTCGACGCGATCGGAGCGGGTGAGGTTGTGGCCGGCGGGCTGCCAGTCGAGGGTGACGTCGGCGCCGCCGCGGCGGAGGATGGCGGCGAGGCGCTCGGTGCCCTCCTGCGGGATGAGCGGGTCACTGCGGCCGGCGCCGAGGTAGACGCGATTGCCCGTCAGCTTCGGCGGGGTCGCCGGCTCGAAGGGGACCATCGCACGGTAGAGCACCGCGCGGCGCATCAGTGCCGGCTCGGTGAGGAGCACGCTCGCGGCGATGTTCGCACCGTTGGAGAAGCCGACCGCGACGAGATTCGCGAGATCGAACTCGTACGCGTCGGACGCGGCACGGACGAACTCTCCGAGCTGGCGCGTGCGAAGGGCGAGATCCTCGAGGTCGAACACACCCTCGCTCAAGCGGCGGAAGAAGCGCGGCATCGGCCCTTCCATCACGTTTCCACGCGGCGCCAATACCGAGGCGCCGGGCATCAGCTCGGCGGCGAGCGGAAGGAGGTCGTTCTCGTTGCCTCCCGTGCCGTGGAGAAGGAGGACGACGTCGTCGCTGCCGGGGATCCAGCGGTGGACGTAATGCGAAAGCGCGTTGGTCTCTTGTCTGGACTCAGTCATGGCCGTTAGCCATTAGCTGTTAGCCGTAGCGATTGCAAGTTGGTTACCTGATCAATATGAGCGACGAGCGCGACGGAGTACGCATCGACAAGTGGCTCTGGGCGGCGCGGTTCTTCAAGACGCGCTCGCTCGCGTCGGAGGCGGCCGCCGGCGGCAAGGTCGAGGTGAACGGCGAGCGCGCCAAGCCGGCGAAGACGGTACGCGTCGGCGACGAGGTGCGCGTCAGCCTCGGCGCTTTCGAGCACGTGCTGGTGGTGCGAGGGCTCTCCGAACGGCGCGGCCCGGCGAGCGTCGCGCAGGGCCTGTACGAGGAGACGGCGGAGAGCGCCGCCGCCCGCGCGAAGATGGCGGAGCGGATGCGCTACGAGGCGGCCGCGCTCATCGCCGACGCGGGACGGCCGAGCAAGAAGGACCGGCGCGACATTCGCCGCGCCCGCGGCCGCTAGCGCCCGCCCACTCCGGCCTCGACCGCCGTCGCGGTGCGCGCAGGCGGCACCTCGAGCTTCGCCGCGGCACTCTCGTTCCACACCCGGTCGATGGCGCTGACGCGCACATGGCGCGTCCGCGGAGGAAGGTCGATCGCCGTCGTCGTGCCGTCGATGACCTGCGCGCTCCAGTCGGACGAATCGGAGCGCGCGCGCACCAGCCAGAGGAAAGGCGCGTCCTTGCCGCGCCGGATCGCCACGCGCACGGGTGCGAGCGAGTCGGTGGTGTCGCGCTCGGCGAGGCGCAGCGTTGGCGTCGCCAGCGGAGCGCTCCTGATCCAGGGCGACGCCGGCACCAGCGCGAGGTCGGCGTAGGGACCCATCGTCAGGCGGTCGACGAGGGAGTCGGGATTGGTGAAGAAGTTCCGGGCGCTGAAATGGATGTTGCCCGTGGCCTCCGGGCGCGCGCGAGTGAGCGCGATCTGCTCCAGCACCTCGGAGGTCGCCCAGCCCTGGTCGCGCGCCGGCCCCACCTTGCTCGTGAAGTTGCCGATCCAGAGATGGCGGCCCTTCACGTTCTCGCCGATCCACCAGTCGAGGAGCACGGGATAGCTCTGGTTCGTCTGCGCGATCGGCCAGTAGAGCTGCGGCGTGAAGTAGTCCACCGAGCCTTCGCGCAGCCACTTCCGCGAGTCGGCGTAGAGGCGGGCGTAGGCGTCGTAGCCGGTGACCTGGGGCGGGTTGCCGGGGCGCCAGATGCCGAAGGGTGAGACGCCGAACTTCACCCAGCGCTTGGTGGCATGCACGCCGTGGTAGAGCTCGCGCACGAGCAGGTCGACGTTGCGCCGCCGCCAGTCCTCGCGGGCGAGCCTGCCGCCGCCGCGGCGGTATTTCCGCCAGCTCGCGTTGTCGGGGAAGTCGACGACCTTCCCGCCCGAGTACTCCTGGTACGGGTAGAAGTAGTCGTCGATGTGGACGCCGTCGATGTCATAACGCTTCACGACGTCGAGCACGACCCGCAGCGTGTGGCGGCGCACGGAGGGCTCGCCCGGGTCCATCCAGAGGAAGCTGCCGTAGCGCTTCACGTACGACGGCATCCTCCGCGAGACGTGCGACTTCGAGTGCGCCGACTTGATCGCGGGGTGGTGCGCGCGATACGGGTTGAACCACGCGTGCAGCTCGAGCCCGCGCGCGTGCGCCTCGCGCACGGCGAACGCGAGCGGATCGTACCAGGGCGACGGCGCCTTCCCTTCCTCGCCGGTCAGGAAGTACGACCAGGGCTCGAGCTTCGAGGCGTAGAGCGCGTCGGCAGCCGGACGGACCTGGAGGACGATGCCGTTGAGGCGCATCTCGACGGCGCGGTCGAGGAGCGCGATCAGCTCCGCCTGCTGGTCGCAGGTCGAGAGCCCGGGGCGCGACGGCCAGTCGATGTTCGCGACGGAGGCGACCCACACGCCGCGGAACTCCCGGCGAAGGGGCGCGGGCTCCGGAAGGGAGTCCTGGGCGGAGGGTCCGCCCTGCGCGAAGGCGTGCGAGGAGACCGCCAGCGACAGTGCGGCGGCGAAGGCGAAGCGAAGCATGACGGAAATCTAGTCGCGGCGTTCGCCGCGCGGCTCCGGTCTCGTGCCGTCCTCGGGGATGACCGTGATGCCGCCGCTGTCCTCGAGCACGGCGTAGCGGATCCCGTCCATCGTGCCGATGCCGTGCTCGTGTCGCGCGGCGCGCAGCACGTCCCCCTCCGTCAGCTGCTCGCGGTCGAGCCACTCGCGACGGACCCGGCCGCGGTCGACGAGCAGCATCGGCTTGCCGTCGAGGATCGCGGACAGGCGATTCGAGCGGTGCTTCAGCCAGCCGAGAGCGATGTCGAGCGCGACGAGGGTGAAGACGATGAGGATGCCGTTGGTGAGCGAGTTGTCGTCGTCGATCATCGCCTGCTGGATCGCTTCGCTGATGATCAGCGTCAGGACGAGATCGAAGGTGGTCACCTGCGCCAACGTGCGCTTCCCGGCGATGCGGAAGAGCAGGAGCAGGACGAGGTAGACGACGAGGGCGCGAATGACGCTCTGCATGTCGACTCCGCGGAGTCAGGGAAGGGCGAACTGCCTGATGACGGCGGCGGGGGCGCCGGCGACGGCGATGTTGAGCTCGTGCTCGCCCATCCGTTCCGGACGGAGGACGAGCAGAATCGTCGTCTGGCGCGCGCCGGCGGGGACGCCGAATCGGTACTCGATGAAGGCGTCGCCGACGCTGACGCGCTCCGGCTGGGGCCGGATCTCCTCGGCCTGGAAGTCGTCGAAGGCGGGTCGCGCGATGCGCACGACGAGCGTATCGTCGCGCACGAGCGCCGCCTGCGTCTCGATGCGGATCTCGGTCCGCGCCTCGGCGCGCGCGATCCGCTCCCAGTGCACGTCGAGTCCTGACGCGCTGACGCGCCGCTTCGCGAGCGGACCGCTACCGGTCAGCCCGAGCAGCGCGGCGAGAATGATGACCGCGAGGACCGTCCAACCGACGCGCTGCACGCGCGACTCGCGCCGGTGGAAGGCGTCGTCGAGCTCGAGGTCGAGGTCCGGAAGTCGCTCCTTCGCCATGCCCCAGCCGCCAACAACTTTCGGGCCAGTGAATGGAGCCGTTCACACTCACTACCCGCGCGGCCGCGGCACGGCCGCGGCGACGGCCCTACGGCTGGCGGATGATCATGCGCGGGCCGTCGCCTCCGGGGCCTCCACCGCCCGGCCGCCGCGCCGGCGTCTTCACCGCCTGGGGCAGCTTCGCCCACTGCTCGGCGGTGAGCGTCGCCTGGAGCTCCTTTGCGGCATTGAGCGCGAGCTCGCGCGCCTGGCCGAGGCTCCGTCCCAGTGCCGCCTGCATCGAGAGCATGTCGCCGCCGCGGCCCTGCTTCGCGATCGCGTCGGCGAGCTCGTTGATGAGCGGATCGGTCTTCGCCTGAAGCGTGTCTCCCTTCGCCTTGAGCGTCGCCTTCTGCGTCGAGTCGAGGCCGAGCTGGAGCGAATCGTTCAGGGCGAGGGTGCGCAGGAAGGGATTGGCGAAGCCGCGGCGCATGCGCTCGCGCAGCTGGTCGGCGCTGAGCGGCTGGCCGTTCTGACCGCCGAGGACGTTGACGATCCCGCGCCGCGCGTCGTCCATGCCGATCTGCCAGCGCCCCTGGAGCCCGAGCATGAACGGCTGCGCGAAGGCGCCACGGCTCGTCGAGGAGCCGAAGTGCTCGTTCACCTGGTAGACGAAGCGCTTCGACGACGCGTCCCAGCCGCGCACGTAGAGCAGGATGCGATCGGGCACGACCTGCTGGCCCCACCCATGGAGGTCGTCGTCGCCGTTGACAAGCTGGTCGAGACCACCGAGCACGTTCGTCATCGAGAGCGAGAGCGTGAGGCGGCGCGCGAGGCCGAACGCGTTAGGCCGCCAGTTGAGCTGCGCGTCGAGCGCGCCGCTCCAGGGGCCGCTGCAGCTGTTGCGCGCGGCGATGCTGCCCCGCTGCGACGTCAGGCAGCCGCGCGCCGCTCCCTCCGTCGAGGCGAGCAGCCGTGTCATGCCGCCGGCGAGGGCGGTGTCTCCCGCCGTCGCCGGATCGAAGACGAAGGCGCGGTCGTTGCGCGAGCCGTCGCCGTTGACGTCGCCGCCCACCATCGGCGTGTACGGCGAGCCGGATGTCGCCCGGCCGAGCAGGCTGACGTCGAGCGATGGCGTGATCGGGTAGAGGACCTGCGCGAACATCTGGTGCCGCCGATCGAGGTCGCTCCGCCCCCAGTCGGCGCGGTTGGGATCGCCCGACGTGTTCGCGCCGCCGCCGAAACCGCCGTCACCGAAGCCGTAGCGCTGGTCGCGCGACCGGCTCCAGGTGTACGACAGGTTGAAGCTGGTACCGCGGAAGCCGAAGCCGCTCAGCGCCGTGGTGACCTGGCGCGTGTCCGACTCGAGGCGGGAGGTGAGCTCGTTCACCGCCGCAAAGCCGGCGACACGCCGCGAGTTCGCGATCGACGTCTGGCCGGTCGTCGCGACGATCGTGGTCGAGTCGGCGAAGACGGGACGGTTCCCCTCCGACGCCAGGAAGAAGCGGGGCGTGGGAGCGAGGTTGAGGTCGACGGTTCCGGTCTGCGCGACGCCGCGGGCCCAGGCGGCGTCCACCGAGACGTTGAAGCGCTCGCGCAGCCGGCGGCTCACGCCTAACGACGAGCGCCAGGCGCGTGGCGCCTCGAAGCCGGGGTCGAACAGCATGACGTTGCGCCGTCCCGCCGTCGCCGGCGTGGACGGGCCGACGCAGGCGGTGGGAATGAGCGAGGGGTCGCTCTGGTACGCGGTCCAGTCGGGCGTCGGCACCGCCGTGCCGATGCAGACGATCTGCGACTGCGCGCCCGGAAGACCGGTCGCGTCGAGCGCGCCGGCGACGAGCTGCGACGGCGCACGGCTCCGGAATTCGCCAAAGCCCCCGCGGACGAGCGCGATCGGCGGCGCGTTCTCCCGCCGGCCGAGCTGGTAGCTGAAGCCGACGCGCGGGCTGACGTGCACCTCCGACGGCACCGCGCTCGTGTTGCGGCCGAACGCGGTCTCGACGGCGGCGTTGTATTCCGGCACCACGGGGTACCGCGAGCCTTCGACGCGCGCGCCGAGCGTGATCTGGAGGGCGCTGCTGACGCGCCAGCCGTCACCGAAGTAGAGGGCGCCGCTCGTCGCCGCGGACTCGCGCGTGCGCGAGGTGAAGCTGCGCGAGAACGACGCCGGCTGATCGTTGGCGAGATCCTCGAGCGAGTTGTAGCTGAACGTCCCGAACTGGTTCGGGAAGCTCCCCTGCCGGTTGCGGTCCCAGGTGAAGAGCGCGCCGAGCTTGAAGCGGTGAGCCGCCTCGGGCGACACCCACGACAGCTCGTTGCTCAACTCCGCCATCGTCGTGCGCCCGCGCTGCGGAAGTCCCGCGTTGCCGCCGAACTGGAAGGTCGAGATCGCGTTCGACCCGTCGCCGACCGTCGAGGCGACGGTGACGCGCCCGGAAGGAAGCGCGAGATACGGATCGCCCTCGCGATTCTCCGCCGAGCCGTAGGCGCGGAGCTCGTTGATGAACGAGCCGACGCGCGAGCTGACGGTGACCATCGCGCCGCCGCCGGTGGTGTTCTGGTTGCCGCCGACGTGCGGCACCGCGAGCGGGAAGATCCGCGTCGCCTCCTGGCGCTGCGACCGCCAGTCGCCGCGGAGCGTGAGCGAGTGCTGCTCGTTGAGCGTGACGTCGCTGCGCACCAGAAGCGAGGCATTGTCATTGATGCGGTCGGTCGGTGCGCTGCCGATCGGCGAGATGCCGCGCGCACCCAGCAGCGCGAGGAAGCGCTGCACCGAGTCGCGGCTCGCGCCGTACTCCGCGAGCGACGCCGCGTCGGCGGCGACGAGCGACGGCAGTCCGCTCGAGCGGCGCCCGAGCTGGCCCGAGGCGAAGAGGAACGCCCTGTCCTTCTTCAGCGGACCACCGAGGCCGAACGAGAGCTGGTTCTGGAGGTACTCGTTGCCGAAGGGACCGCTGACACCGGAGAACTGGAGTCCGGGATCGCGATGCTGGTAGGTGACGGTCCCCGAGAGGTTGTTGGTGCCGCCGCGCGTCGTCGTCGCGACCTGGCCGCCGGTGAATTGCCCACGGGCGACGTCATACGTGTTGGTGATGACGCGCGTCTGGCGGACGGCATCGGACGGGATCTGCGCCGCGCCGAAGCTCAGCCCGTCGAGGGTGATCGCGTTCTGCGAGGGCGGCTGCCCCGCGACGGCGAAGGAGATCGGCGTCGAGTCGGTGCCGGGGACCGGGATGACGCCGGGGACGAGCGCCGCGAGGGCGTTGAGGTCGCCGGCGTCCACCGGCAGGCGGTTCGCGATCGCCGGCGGTATGCCGCGCTCGGTGCCGCCGACGTCGGCGCGCTGGAAGGGATTCGGCTGCTGCCGTCCCTGCACGTTCACCGTCGCGAGCGTCGTCGGGTTCTGCGACAGTGGCGCGTCGGCGACGAGGCGGTCCTCGTCGGCGTTGCGCTGCACCGTGAGGCGGGTCGGGGCGAAGCCGATGTAGGTGACGGTGATGCGATACTGCCCGCCCCCGTCGGGAAAGAGCACGGTGTAGCGGCCGCGGTCGTTGGTGCGCGTCGTCCGCGTCACCTGCGTCTCGACCGACTGCACGTCCACCCGCGCGCCGGCGACCGGCTGCGAGTCGGGGCCGGTGACGCGGCCGGTGATGATGTCCGTGGTGGAGCCGACCTGGGCGAGCGCGGCAACGGGGGTGAAGAGCAGCACGAACAGCAGACCACGCATCGATGCTTCCTCGGGAGGGGCGAACCTTCTACGCCCGGGACCGACAGGCTGTTGGCTCGGTCCCTCGTCGGTCCCTCGTCGACGGGAGACTAGAGTCGAGCGAAGTCATCGCTTCGCTCGACGACGGGGGACGGGAGTCGGGCGAGGAGCCGATGAGTGACGGGGGACGAGGGAGCGACCGGCATCAGGCAGTCGCTCCCTCGTCGTCCTTTCCCGCGGTTAGCTCCGTGACGAGGGCGGGTGCGACGAGAGATACCTGATGCTGGACCGCTTTCTCGTCTCCCGTCCCTCTTCGCCGTCTCTCCCGACTCTCGTCTCCCGTCGCCGAGGCACCAGCCGAAGGCTTTTCTCGTCATCTAGTCCCTCGTCCCCGATGAGCGACGAGTGCTTACTGGCGACAGGGAACTCGCGGGTCGGGCTTGGGCTTGTCGACGATCAGCCGCGCCTCACGGTTCGCGACGTTGCGTGCCACCTCGTAGATGAAGCTCACCACCGACGTGTAGTGGTCGTAGTCGATGTACTGCGGCTCGTCGCTGACCTGGTGGTAGTCGAGGTGGCTTCCCGTGGTGAAGAACGCGACCGGGATGCCGTAGCGTGCGTAGTTCCAGTGGTCGCTGCGGCAATAGATGTTCTCGGGGTGGCCGTCGGCGTCGAAGGTGTAGTCGAATCGGAACGGGTTCGGCCGATCCGAGTTCACCCGCTCGATGAGCGCGGCGTACTCGCTCGAGAGCCGCTTCGGGCCGATGAGCTGGAGATACTGCGGGCCGCCGCCATTCACGTCCGAGGCGCTGCCGCGTCCGATCATGTCGATGTTGATCTGCGCCACGATCGAGTCGCGCGGGATCGTCGGATGATCGGTGAACCACTCGGAGCCGTAGAGCCCGAGCTCCTCGGCGGTGTGCCAGACGAAGATCACCGAGCGACGCGGCCGGTCGGCGGCGGGAGCGTTGACCCATGCCTCGGCGATCTCGAGCAGCCCGACGCTACCCGAGGCGTCGTCGTCGGCGCCGTTGAAGATCGAGTCGCGACGCCCGGCGCGGAGACGATGCAGGCTGTCGACGTTGACGCGGATCGTCGCCCGCTTCGCGGGATCGATCTCGGTGAACGGATCGAGCGCGCCGAGCTCGTGGAGACGCTGGTTGTAGGCGCGCAGCGAATCGTGGTCGAGCGGCTCCGAGCGAACGCCGATGTGATCGTTGTGCGCGCCGAGCGCGACGTACTGTCCGCGGCGCACGGGGTCGGTCCCGGGCAGGATCGCGACGACGTTGCGTGCCGGCGCGGTCACCTGGGCGAACGCCACCGAGCCGCGGATGGTCTTGCCGGTGGTGCCGGGCCGTAAGGCATCGGCATTGCCGCCGAGGATCGCGGTCGTCGTCGCCTCGGTGAGGATGAGCACCACCGGCTGGGCCGGCGGGTCGGCGGGCTCCTCGGGGTTCTTCAGCGACGCCTGGCCGTCCCGGAAGTAGTTCGCGACCAGCTGGACCGCGGCGTCCTGATTCGCGAAGGCGATTCCCGCCGCCTGCGGATATCGCCGGCCGACGATCGCGATCGCGCCGAAGATCGGCATGCCGGGGGTCGCGCGCACGATCACGAGCTTCCCCGCCCCGGCCGCCGAAGGCGCGAGCGACGCCGTGTCGGCGAGTCGCCCCGCGAAGATGCTGCCCGAACCGCCGAGGGGACGCGCCGGCGCGCCGACGTCGAGCGGCGCGAAGTCGGTCCACAGGGTGAAGTTGCGCCCGTCGATGCCGAAGCTCGACTGCGCGGTGAGGCCGCGCGTGACGAGCGGGACGTCCTGGAAGAAGGTCCCGTTGTCGCCGCCCGGCTGGAGACCGAGACGGCGCGCCTCCTCGGCGATCCACGCGGTCGCGCGGATGTTGTCGGGCGTTCCCGCCTTCCGGCCGCGGAAGGAATCGGCGGCGTAGACGCCGAGCCGGGCGCGGAGGTCGGCAGCGGTGATCGCGGCCGGACCGCTGACGGCGGGAGCGGGGGTCGGAGTCGGCGTCGCGGCCGGCTGGCCCGCGCAGGCGAGGGCAGTCGAAAGGACGAGAAGCGAAGGAAGTAGACGCATGAGTTCGTGAGAGGGTCCGGCGAAACCTAGTTAGAGGACCGCGCGCCCAGCGAAGCGTTCGTTGCCCGTTGGGACGGGAGACTGGAGACGAGCGAAGCCTTCGCTGGCGCTCGGCGACGGGGGACGGGAGACGGGTGAGACCGCGAGGAGGAACGGGGGACGAGGGAGCGACCTGCTTCAGGTATCCCTCGTCGCCGCCTCCCTCGTCGCCGCCTCCCTCGTCACGGAGCTGTCCGCGGGAAGAGCATGCGGGACCAGCGATACCTGATGCCGGTCGCTCTCACGTTCCTGGTCCCTTATCGGCTCCTCTCCCGACTCCCGTCCCCCGTTGTCGAGCGCAGCGACGACTTCGCTCGATTCTGGTCCCTGGTCGACGAGGGACCGACGAGGGACCGACGAGCGATCGACGAGAAAGGAGACCCGAGCTATCTCCAGCCGCCGATGATGGCTCCCATGATCGCGAGGTAGAGCACCTGGTAGCCGGCGTCGATGTACCAGGCCGCGAGGGGGCGACGCGAGTACATGTTGGCCATCAGGCCGGTCGTCGCGACGAAGCCGAGCCAGGCGAGGATCCCGGCCTTGACGCCGCCGAGCCAGAAGGTGATGCCGATGCGTCCGATGAAGACCGCGAGGGCGAGCGCCATCACGAGGAAGGCGACGAAGGAGACACCATAGGCCCGGCCCGCGCCGCGCTGCATCTCCTCGCGGCTCATGTTCTCGTAGCCGTTGGCGCGCACCCACTGCCGCGCGAAAAGGACCGGCGAGTACCAGAGCGCGCCGAGTCCGAACGCGACGACGGCGGCGACGAGCACGGCGAGCGGGTTCACATACGTGCCGAAGAGCATCATGGCCGGGCACCTCCCATAGCGCTGGGTTGAAACGACGGCGGGACAGGAACACCAGGTGCTCCTGCCCCGTCACGACACTTGCGTTCCTGCGGCACCGGCGGGCGGCGCCGGCGGGCGGCGCCGGTCTGTTACATCCCGCGGCGTGTCTTCTTCAGCCAGGCCTCGGCGGCCTCCCATGCCTTCTTCTTGCCACCGTGCGATGCGTCACCGAAATAGGCGCTCGCCGTCGGACGGGAGCCGGCGTCGGTCATCTTGTAGCCGACGCGGACGAAGTAGCCATGAGTGCGGCGCGATTCCTGATCAATGCGGCTGATCCCCGCGCTCGGGTTGCCGGGCGAGGGAGCGCCGCCGTTGCGGCGCGACGACGACTTCGAGGCGGCCTTGCGAGCACCACCGCGGCTGGAACCGCGGCCGCTGGCGCTCTTCCGGGAGGTCTTTGCGGTACGGGGCACGTGTAGGAGGGGTCGGGGGAAGTCCGCAGCGGCGCGGCCGGATGGTCGCGCGGAATCATTAACGTCCTCTAATTTCAGTGTCGGCGGTCCGGCGTCAAGCACGAATTTCGGTCTGGAGCGAGATTCCCCGACCCGGAGCGCCGCCTGCCTGACGGCCGGCGGGCCGGAACTCGTCCGGAAGGCCGACCGTTAGGTGCCGCGAACATAACGCTTTACAGCTCTGCGCGCCACAGTGGCGTGACCACCTTCACCAGTGAAGCCGTGCCGAACCTGCCCCGCCTCGTCCGTATCCTCGAGACGAAGGAATCGGAGATTCTCACCGACTGGCTGCGCGAGCTGCAGCGCGCGGGCGGCCGCGCCGACCACGTGCTCGGCGGCGAGGAAACCCGCGAACAGGCGCGGCGACTGCTCGCCGCGATCCGCTCCGGCATCTCCAGCGGCGCGACGGAGTCCGCCGACGGCCCGGCATGGGACGGGGCGCGCCGGGTGCTGGCCGACGTCTCGCGTTCGCGCGCGCTCGCCGGACTGACGCCCTCGGAGACCGCGGTCTTCGTGTTCTCGCTCAAGCAGCCGCTCTTCGCGGCGCTCCGCCGTGAGGCGGGCGCCGACGCCAGCGCTCTCGCCGACGAGATGTGGGGCGCGACGACGTTGCTCGACCGGCTTGGCCTCTACACCACGGAGGTCTACCAGAAGAGCCGCGAGGAAGTGATCAACCGCCAGCAGTCGGACATGCTCGAGCTCTCGACGCCCGTGGTGAAGCTGTGGGACGGCGTGCTCGCGCTGCCGCTCATCGGCACGCTCGACAGCCGGCGCACCCAGATCGTGATGGAGTCGCTGCTCGAGCGCATCGTCGAGACGGGCGCGGAGACGGCGATCATCGACATCACCGGGGTGCCGACGGTGGACACCCTCGTCGCGCAGCACCTGATCAAGACCGTGACCGCGGCGCGGCTGATGGGCACCGAGTGCATCATCAGCGGCATCCGGCCGCAGATCGCGCAGACGATCGTGCACCTCGGCGTGGACCTCAGCGGCATCGTCACGAAGTCCACGCTCGCCGACGCCTTCCGCTTCGCGCTCCAGCGCGTGCAGGCGAGCGCGGTCGCGGCGCCGTCCACGCCTCTCGCCTGACGCATGGACCGCATCCCGATCCTCAAGATGGGGGAGTTCCTGCTCGTGTCGATCCAGGTCGACATGGACGACCGGCTCGCGCTTTCCCTGCAGGACGACCTCACGGCGCGCATCGCCTCCTCCGGCGCGCGCGGCGTGCTGATCGACATCTCGGCGGTCGAGATCGTGGACTCGTTCATCGGCCGGATGCTCGCCAACGTCGCGGCGATGGCGCGCATCCTCGACGCGGTCACTGTCGTGGTCGGGATGCGTCCCGCGGTCGCGATCACGCTCGTCGAGCTGGGGCTCTCCCTGCCGGGCATCCGCACCGCGCTCAACGTCGAGCGCGGGATGTCGCTGCTTCGCGCGGCGCTCTCCAGCGAGGCGGCGCCGCGGCGGTGACGATACCCGATACGGCGTCGCCTCCGGCCGGAGCCCAGCCGGACCTCGTCGCCATCAGGCAGGAATCGGACATCGTGCAGGTGCGGCAGCGCGTGCGGGCTCGCGCGTCCGAGCTCCGCTTCTCGCTCGTGGACCAGACGAAGCTCGTCACCGCCGCGAGCGAGCTGGCACGCAACGCGCTCGTCTACGGCGGTGGTGGCCGCGCGCGTCTGGAGGTGCTGACCTCGAACGGGCGGAACGGCCTGCGCGTGACCTTCGAGGATGACGGCCCGGGGATGGCGGACGTGAACGAGGCGCTGCGCGACGGATTCAGCACCGGCGGTGGGCTGGGTCTCGGCCTGGGCGGTGCGCGACGGCTGGTCAACGAGTTCGAGATCGCGAGCGAAGTCGGCCGGGGAACGCGAATCGCCATCACGAGGTGGGTGTGATCACGCGCGTCCCGCGTCCCGCGTGCGCCGCGGTGGTCGAGGAGTCGCAGGTCGGCGCCGCCCGCCGTCAGGCGCTTGGCATCGCGGAAGCGCTCGACTTCGACGAGACGCGGCGCGGGCGGCTGGCGGTGATCGTGACCGAGGCGGCGGCGAACCTCGCGCGCCATGCGCAGCGCGGGACGCTCATCATCCAGCCCTTCGACGAGGGCGACGCGGGAATTGACGTCATCGCCGTCGACACTGGCCCCGGGATGGCCGACCCGACGCGATCCCTCGAGGACGGGTTCTCGACGGGGGGCACGGCGGGCACGGGCCTGGGCGCGATCCGCCGGCTCGCCGACGAGTTCGACCTCGACTCCCACCTGGGGCTCGGGACGGTGGTGTTCGCGCGGCTCTGGCGCGACGCCGACGCATCGGCGCGGCGCAGGTCGTGGCTCGAGGTCGGGGGGATCTCGACGCCGATCGACTCCGAGCAGCACGTCGGCGACGACTGGGCGGCGAATGTGGCCGGGCCGGATCGCGCGTCGCTCATCGTCGCCGATGGCCTTGGCCATGGCGAGGACGCCGAGCGCGCGGCGATGCGCGCGGTGGAGATCTACCGCAGCGAGCACGACGACCCCCCGGCGCGCCAGCTCGACCACGCCCACGCGGCGCTTCGCGGAACGCGGGGGGCGGCGATGATCGTCGCGCACATCGAGCGCGAACGCGCGGTCGTCGCCGGCGCGGGAAACGTCGCGGTGAGCATCGTCGACGGGCCGCAGACGAAGCACGCGGTGTCGCACCCGGGGATCGTCGGCCACCAGATGGGCCGCCCGCAGGAGTTCACCTATGCGTGGACGCCGCGCTCGATGCTCGTCGCCGCCTCGGACGGCGTGCGCACGCAGTGGCGCTTCGACCGCTATCCGGGATTGCCGCGCCGCCACGCGGCGGTGATCGCGGCGACGATCTGGCGCGACTTCAAGCGCGGCCGCGACGACGCGACCGTCGTCGTCATCCGTGGCGCGGGGCTGCGCAGCGCATGACCGGCGAGACCGACGTGGCGAGCGAGGACGCGCTCCGCGAGCAGCTCGCTGCCCGCGAGGCGGAGCTCGAGCGCCTCCGCCAGGAGCTCGCGGAGACGAATCGCGGCGTCGTCGCGCTCTACGCCGAGCTCGACGAGCGCGCCGCCGACCTGCGGCGCGCGTCCGACTCGAAGTCGCGCTTCCTGTCCAACGTCAGCCACGAGCTGCGCACGCCGATCGCGTCGGTGATCAACCTCGGCCGCCTCCTGCTCGAGGAGCCGTCAGGCACGCCGCTCGACGCGGAGCACCAGAAGCAGCTCGGCTTCATCGTGCGGGCGGGCGAGTCGCTCCTCTCGATGGTCACCGAGCTGCTCGACCTGGCGCGGATCGAGGCTGGAAAGATCGCGATCAACCCCGGCCCGGTCGCGGTCGCCGACGTCATGACGTCACTGCGCGGGTTGATCCGCCCCCTCATGACGCGGCCGGAGGTCACGCTCGTGATCGAGGACGCCGATCCGTCGCTCGGGATCGAGACCGACGAGGGGCGGCTGTCGCAGATCCTGCGCAACCTGCTCACCAACGCGGTGAAGTTCACCGAACGCGGCGAGGTTCGCGCGTCCGTCGCGCGCGAGGTCGATGGCTGGACGCGGTTCACCGTCTCCGACACGGGAATCGGAATCGCCGCCGAAGACCAGGAGCGGATCTTCGTCGAGTTCGAGCAGGTCGCGGGTCCGCTCCAGCGGCGGGCGCGCGGCATCGGCCTCGGACTGCCCCTCTCGCGCCAGCTCGCGCGGCTGCTCGGCGGCGAGCTCACCCTCGAGAGCACTCCCGGCCGCGGGTCGACGTTCACGCTGCGCCTTCCGCCACACGCACCGCCGGCGTCCCGGTGAGCGATCACGACTCGACGCACGAGGCGGCGCACCGGCCGCTCGGAAGGGTGGGCGACGGGAACGGCGCGCGTGTCCTCGTCGTCGACGACACGGAAGCCAATCGCTACACGACGGCGCGCTGGCTCCGCGGCGCGGGCTTCGAGGTGCTCGAGGCGGGGACGGGTGAAGAGGCGCTCACGATGGCGGCTCGCAACCCGCTCGACGTCATCGTCCTCGACGTGCGGCTTCCCGACCAGAGCGGGTTCGACGTCGTGCGCGCGATGAAGCAGAACCCGGCGCTCCAGCACGTGCCGATCGTCCATCTCTCGGCGAGCTTCACGTCGAGCGAGTGGCGCGCGCACGGGCTCGAGGCGGGCGCCGACGCATTCCTGGTCCAGCCGGTGCAGCCGGGCGAACTGCTCGCCACCGTGCGCTCGCTCCTCCGGCTGCGTGCCGCCGAGCAGCGTGTGCTCGAGGCGGCGCGCGAGTGGCGCGCCACCTTCGATGCGCTCGAGCATGCGGTGGTGCTGCTCGACGACGATTCCCGCGTGGTGCGCACGAATCGCGCGGCGGCGCGGATCTTCGACAAGGATTTTCCGCAGATGATCGGCCGCGGCCTCGACGAGGTCGCCGACGGTCTCGAGCCGGCAGAGCGGGCAGCACTGCTCGACGCGGCGCGGCGCGGCCGGCTCGGCGGCGCCGAGACGACGCGCGGCGAGCTGCACATCGGCGGCCGCTGGTACGTCGTCTCGACGTACCCCTTTCGCTCGGAGAGCGGGCGGTTCGTCGGCGTCGTCTTCGTCCTCGCCGACGTGAGCGAGGAGATCGACCTCCTCGAGCGCGAGCGCCGCGCCCGCGCCGAGGCCGACGCCGCGAACCACACCAAGAGCGAGTTCCTGGCGATGATGAGCCACGAGATCCGGACCCCGATCAACGCGATCATGGGATACTCGGATCTCCTCGACGCCGGCGTCGGCGGCCAGCTCACCGAGGCCCAGCGCGACTACCTCAACCGCGTGCGGGCGAGCAGCGTGCACCTGCTCGGGCTCGTGAACGACGTGCTCGACCTCGCGAAGGTGGACGCGGGACACCTCACGGTCGCGCGCGAGGTCCACAGCTCACGCGCCGTCGTCGATGCCGCGATCGCCCTTCTCCAGCCGCAGGCGGAGGCGCGCGGGCTCAAGCGGTTCGGTGCCGACCCCTGCGACGACCTCCCCTTCGTCGGCGACGAGCACCGCGCGCGGCAGGTGCTCGTCAACCTGCTCTCCAATGCCGTGAAGTTCACCGAACCTGGAGGGGCGGTGCACGTCGAGTGCCTGCTGGCGAACGAGATCCCCGCCGTGTCCGGCGAGGAGCCGCGCCCGGCGCGCCAGGGACAGTGGACCTGCCTCCGGGTGACGGACAGCGGAATCGGCATCTCGCCGTCGCGCCAGATCTCGATGTTCGAGCCCTTCGTCCAGGGCGAGCAGGGGAAGACGCGGACCCACGGCGGCACGGGGCTCGGCCTCACGATCAGCCGGCGCCTCGCGCGGCTCATGGGCGGCGACCTGACGGTGGAGAGCGTCGAGGGAGAGGGCTCGACCTTCACGCTCTGGCTGCCGACCCCGAAGCGCGCGGGCGCGGTGACGCCCGCTGCGCTCGCGGCCGACCCGCGGGTCCAGGGGACGCCCTCGGCGCGGATCGTCGACGTCGGCATCTTCCTCCGCGAGGCGATCGACGACGTCGTCGATGCCTTCATGGCGCGGCTGCGCGACGCGACACCGCCGCTCCCCGGCGCCCCGACGCTGTCGCGCGCCCTCCTCGAGGACCACTGCGCCGCCTATCTCGCCGACGTCGCGCAGCAGCTCATCATCGTCGGCGAGTCGCGGGGGCAGGCGTCGGAGCTCTTCCGCGACGGCGCGCGCATCCAGCAGGTGATCTCCGAGCAGCACGGCCGCCAGCGCGTCGCGCTCGGCTGGAGCGAGAACCACATCGAGCAGGAGTACATGCTGCTCCTCGCCGAGCTCGACGAGCGCCTGCGTCGCGACCTCATGCCGCGCAATCCGGACGTCGAGACGGCCGCGGAGCTGCTGCGGAACATGATCCGCAACGCGATGGACACGTCGCTGCGTGCTGCGCGCCTCGCCATCGCCGCGAACCGCAGCGTCTAGCGCCCGTCGCCGCGGTCGGCCGTGGTGACGATCCGCGCGCCACGCTGCCAGGTGAAGTACGACCAGGCCCACTGGATCAGGACGCTGACCCGGTTGCGGAAGCCGGCGAGGTACATCACGTGGAGGAAGAGCCAGAACCACCACGCGACGAAGCCGCGCAGGATGACGCGTCCGTAGCCGAACGATGCGACGGCGCGGTGACGGCCGATCGTCGCCAGCTCGCCCTTGTTCCGGTAGCGGAAGGGGCGGCGGTCGCGCTTGGTGACGTCGCGGACGATGTTGCGCGCGGCGTGCGTTCCCTCCTGCATTGCCGCGGGCGCCACGGCAGGCACGACGCGGCCGTCGATCTCGAGGAAGGCGAGGTCGCCGATGACGAAGACCTCGCGCCGACCCGGCAGCGAGAGGTCGGGCGCAACCGGGATGCGGCCGGCGCGGTCGACGGCGACGCCGAGCGTGCGGCCTAACGGCGAGGCGGCGTTGCCCGCCGCCCAGAACACCGTGCGCGTCGGGATCCGTTCCTCCCCCACCCAGACGGCGTCGGGCTCGATGCGCGTCACCGGAGTGCCGAGCCGCACCTCGACGCCGATCCCCTCGAGGTCCTGATTCGCGGCGGTGCTGACCTCGTCGGGGAAGGTCGCGAGCAGCCGCTTCCCTGCCTCGACGAGGATGACGCGCGTGCGGCGCGTGTCCATGTTGCGGAACTCCTCGACGAGCGTGTGGCGCGACGCGGGCGGGATCATCCCCGCGAGCTCCACCCCTGTCGGCCCGCCGCCGACGACGACGAAGGTGAGCAGCGCCTGGCGCTCGGCGTCGTCCATTGCCCACTCGGCCTGCTCGAAGGCGAGCACGAAGCGGCGGCGGATCTCGCGCGCGTCGTCGAGCGTCTTGAGCCCCGGTGCGAGCGGCTCCCACTCGTCGTGGCCGAAGTAGGCGTGCCGCGCGCCCGTCGCGACGATGAGATAATCGTACTGGAGCGTGCCCGGCGAGCGGTCGAGGTGCACCGTGCGCGTGGCGGTGTCGATGCTCGTCGCCTCGGCGAGGACGACGCTGGCGTTGCGCTGCTTGTGCAGCCGCCAGCGGATCGGGATCGCGATGTCGCTCGGCGCGAGCAACGCCGTCGCCACCTGGTAGAGCAGCGGCTGGAAGAGATGGTGGTTGGTGCGGTCGACGACGGTGACCCGCACGGGTGCGTGGCGCAGCTCGCGCGCGGCGTAGAGGCCGCCGAACCCGCCGCCGATGATGACGACGTGCGGATCGGGCATCTTCAGGCGGCCGCGATGCGTTGAAGCACGCCCGAAGTATATCGGGCGGCGCTAGGTGATCTGGCTGGTGCAGTGCGGGCAGCGCGTCGCCGCGACGTCGAGGTCGCTCTGCTTGCAGAAGGGACAGGCCCTGGTCGCCGGCGCGTTGGGCGACGGCAGCAGGAGCTTGCTCAGGCGCCAGGCCACGAACCCGACGATGAGGAAGTTGAGGATGGCGGCGAGGAGCGCGCCGACGCCGAAGGTGACCCGTCCGACGGTGAACGTCATCGTCCGCCAGTCGCCGGCCGGCGTGATCGCGCCGACGATCGGCATCACGAATCCCTCGACGATCGCCGTCACCACACCATTGAGCGCGGTGCCGATGACGACCGCGATCGCGAGCGCGAGCGCGTTCTGCTTGATGAGGAAGGACTTGAACTCACGCCACATGATGAACGCCTCGGGGTTCGGGGTGCGATAACGTACGGTGCCCGCGGTCAGGGGGCGAGGGCGAAGGGAAAGGGGCCCGCACCTGCCGATGCGGGCCCCCTTCCGGTACCAGCCGTCAGCTACCTACTGCTCGATCTCGTCGGCGGCCTTGATGACCTGGTTGTCGTTCTTGAGGGGGCCGATGCCGGCGCGTCCCGGATGGTCGGTGACCTCGACGATCGCCCTCCCGAAGTTGTTCGCGTAGTTGCTCTCCGCGAACTGATGACACATGCCGGTCGCCGGATCCTTCACGCGCGGGCAGTTGCCCTTCCTGTCGGGCGCATATGCGGGATTCACCTCGACCTCGATCGTATAGAGGCCGGGCGGGACCACGGCTTGACCGTCTCCGCCGTCGAGGACGAAATACTGCCCGCCGAGCTTGAAGACGTAGGTGTCGGCCCATCCGTCGCTGATGCCCTGGAACCCGTCACGCTCGGCGGTGCCGCAGTTGCGGTAGTTCCACGTGCCGTCGCCGTTGTTGACGTTGTAGGGGTCGGTGTCGAGCATGCAGAAGCCGCGCTTCGCCGCCTTCCACTCCTTTCCACTTGCGTCGATGAGACGGTACGTCGCGTAGTGCTGGAAGTGGAAGTGCGCGTGGCAGGTCGCGAACTCGAACAGGCCGTCCTGGTCGGCGAAGCTTCCGTCGCCGTTGGGATCCATGTGCTTTAGTGGGCTGCCCACGAAAACGTCGGCGTCTCCGATGTTGGGCGTCGTGACCGTGAAGCGGAGCACCTTGTGCGTCCCGGCCTGGACGCCCCCTTCCTGCACCGAGCAGAAGTTCGCGGGGAAGTCCTCGACGCGGGTCACCCAGTTGTTCTGCGTCGCCTTGCTGTCGACGATCAGGTCGGGCAGCCCGACGGTGTCGACGCCGTTCTGGACGAATGACGGGGGGGCGACGCCGTCGGGAACGCCGGTCGCGCGGTCGGCGACGCACGCCGCGATCGCGACCAGCCCGGCAATGGGCAGGAGCAGTTTGCGCATGAAGGATTCTCCGGAACGGACGGGGGGGACGCGGGGAGCCGCGGAGCGACGTCGCTCGGCGCCCTTTGAGATGCAGCCTCTGAGCACCCCCCGCAAGACCTTTCGGGGCGTTAGCGTATGTCAGCCATGGACGATTCCCCTTCCCAGCGACTCGAGCGCCAGCTCGCCTTCCTCGCCGAGATCGACCGGCTGAAGTCAGTGCTGCGCCGGACCACGCTCTGCGACGGATCGCGCGCAGAGAACAGCGCCGAGCACTCGTGGCACCTCGCCGTCGCGGCGCTGACGCTCGCCGAGCACGCGGGTCCCGAGGTGAACGTCGCCCACGTCGTGCGGATGGTGCTCGTCCACGACCTCGTCGAGATCGACGCCGGCGACACCTTCGCCTACGACGCGAAGGCGAATGAGGACAAGGAGGCGCGCGAGCAGCGCGCCGCCGACCGCATCTTCGGGATGCTGCCGCGCGGGCAGGGGGCGGAGCTGCGCGCCCTCTGGGAGGAGTTCGAGCTCGGCGAGACGCCGAGCGCGCGCTTCGCGATCGCGCTCGACCGGCTCCAGCCGCTCCTCTCCAACCACCATGCGAAGGGCGGCAGCTGGAAGGCGCACGGTGTGAGCCGCGCACAGGTGCTGCGGCGCATGGCGCCGATCGAGCAGGCCGCGCCGCTGCTCTGGCCGACGGTGCTCGACATCGTCGAGCAGAACTGCGCGCTGGGGCACATCCGCCGCGAGTAGCGGACGGCGGCGAGCAACGAGCGCTGTCGCGGCCGCCGTGGGGCCAGCTGATTCGAAGATTCGAGGAGGATCCGTTTCGGGAATGCGGCGATGCGTCGAGCATCGCCGCATCTGTCTTCGCATCCGGCCTTCGCACCGGGATCGGCTAGCCCTTCTCGCCGATGTCATCCCGCAGGCGCGGCAGCGCGCCTGCTGGGACCTGCTCGCCCTCCTCCCGGGCTGGCCCTGCGAGAAGGGAGAACAGATACCAGCACTCGCTTCGCTCGCGCGGGATGACAACGACGCCCTATCTCACCGCATCCTCGCATCGACGCAACGGGTCCTCTCCGAATCTCCGAATCAGCTCGCGGCACCGCCGCGGCGCGTCGTTGGCACGGAGGGGCCGCCTAGTTGGCCCGCGCCCCCGGCGCGAGGTACCTCCCGTACCAGTCGAGGTACCGCTGCAAACGGTCGATGCGGTAGCTCGGCACCGTGAGGCCGTGGTACTGCCCCGGGTAGATCACGAGCTGCGTCGGGACGCCTAACGACCGCAGCGCCTGGTACATCTGCTCGCTGCCCACGCTCGGCACGTTGAAGTCCTTCTCGCCGACGAGGAAGAGCGTCGGCGTCCTGATCCGATCGGCGTGGAGGAAGGGATAGGAGACCTTGATCCAGGGATCGATACTCTTCCACGGCGCGCCGAGCTCTGCCTCGTACTGGATGGTGTACTGGTCCACGCCGTACATCGCGAGCTGGAGCGCGCTCCCTGCCCCGCTCGTCGCCGCACGGAAGCGCGGCGTCGTCGCGATGGTGTAGTCGGTGAGGATGCCGCCGTAGCTCCAGCCGCCGATTCCCATCCGCGTCGTGTCGACGATCCCCGTCGCGACGACCGCGTCCACCGCGCCCAGGAGGTCGATGACCTCCTTGTTCCCCCAGTCGCCCCAGATCGCGCGCTGGAAATCCTCGCCGCGACCCGAGCTGCCGCGGTAGTTGACGTTGAGGACGACGTAGCCATTGGCGGCGAAGAGCTCGCGCTCGAAGTCGAAGGTGTAGTCGTCCTGGCCGTTGGGACCACCATGGATACGGAGCAGGAACGGGTACTTCGTCCCGGCGCGGAAGCCAGCCGGCTTGGCGAGGAGCGAGTGCACGATGGTGCCGTCGCTGCTCCGGCTCTCGAGATCTTCGGTCGTCGCGAGCTGGAGCTGCGCCAGCCACTCGTCGTTCTGCTTCGTGATCTTCCGCGTCGCCGTTCCCTCGAGGGCGTAGACCTCCGACGGCGCACCGGCCGTGCTCAGCGCGATCGCCATCTTCCCGTCGGCGCCCGGTGCGTCGAGCCTGTCGACGACGGTGCGACCGGTCGTGAGGCGCTCGACGCGGCCGCCCTCGGGCGAGATGCGACCTACCCACGCCGCGCGGTCGTCGACGACGCCGAAGTAGATCGCCTTGCCGTCGCGCGCCCAGCGCGGCGAGTAGATGGTGCGGTCGAGCGCCTGCGTCAGGATGCGCGGCGCGCAGCCGGCGGCGGGGCACCCGTCCACCTTCACCACCGCGAGCTGCTCCATTCCGTAGGCGTAGTACCTGGCCTCGGGGCCCTGGAGGTATGCGATCGACTTGCCATCCGGGCTCCAGACGGGGGACCCGTCCTCGCCGATCCAGCTCGTCACCCGCCGCGCCGCCGCGCCGGCCCTGGCGTCGGCGACCCAGATGTCGGTGTTGGTGTTGCGGTCGACGTCCTCCGTCCCGCGCTTGCTCACGAAGGCGATCCGCTTCCCGTCCGGCGACCACACGACCTCGGACTCGTCGAAGGCACGCTCGGTCGTGACGAGCGACGACTTCTTCGTCGCGACGTCGAAGATGTAGATGCGCTGGCGCTTGCCGCCGAGGTAGCCGACGATGTCGCGCTTGAAGGTGTAGCGATCGACGACGATCGGCTTCGCGGTCTTCTTCGTCGAATCACCCTTGGCCTGCGCGGTGTCCGCCTCCTCTTCGGTGATGACGGCGATGCGCGTTCCGTCGGGCGACCACGCGTACTCCTCGACGCCGTCCTTGAAGTCGGTGAGCTTCTGCGCCTCGCCGCCGAGCCGGTCGAGCAGCCAGATCTGCCCGCCCTTCGCGTCCATGCGCCCGGAGACGAACGACAGGTACTTCCCGTCGGGGCTCCAGCGCGGCGAGCTCTCGCCGTCGGGGGTGGAGGTGAGCCGCACGTGCTTCGTCCCGTCCCAGCTCGACATCCAGACGTCGGTGTCGTTCTTGTCCCTCGTCGAATCGGCGACGCGAACGGTGTAGGCGACCCACTGCCCATCAGGCGACCGCTGCGGATCGCCGACGTCGCGGACTCGGTAGATGTCGTTCGGCTGGAGCGCACGCTTCTGCGCTCCGGCGAGGACAGGCGTTGCGAGCGCGGCAGCGATCAGAAGGGGGGCGAGGCGCATGGTCTCTGGTATCGGGTTGGAGGCCAGTCTACCGCCTCGCGGGTGCCGGTGTCGAGACCGAGCGCTGAACTGCCGCTCGGGCTGGCAGTTACGACGAAGGTTCGGCCGGATGAGGCAGATGCATCCGGATACTGCGGATCTGCTCCCCTGCACTCGGCCTTCCTCACACCAGCCCTGAACGAGCTGGTGGCAACCGGGGCGAGACCATCTCTCCACGCTTGCCCCCAAGTAGTTCATCCGCAGGATCGGTTTCATCCGCAGAATCCGGATGAACCTTCGTCGTACAGGCCAGCCCGAGCGGCTTTCCCGCAGGCCGCGTCCCCTGTCCCTGCTCCGGCGAGGGCTTAACTTCGGGCAATGCCGCCAGCCGCGACGCTCGAACGGATCCTCTCGCGACTCTTTCCCATTCGTGAGGCTGCCGAGCAGAGTCAGATCCCGGGGCCGATCCGCGGTGAGCTCCTCGGCGCCGATCACCTCGCGACGCGCGCACGGCAGCTCGCGAAGTCGCAGCGGCTCGAGGCGAAGCCGCGGCGGTGGCGCCGCGCACCGCTGCTCGCGCGGCTGTCCGAGACGAACCAGATCCTCCTCCGCGCCCACGACCGCCTGACGCGCGCGTCCGAGCAGGAGATCGACGTCGGACCCGCGGGCGAGTGGCTGCTCGACAACCATCACGTCGTGCAGGAGCACGTGCGCGAGGTGCGCGAGAGCCTCCCGCCAGGGTACTACCGGGAGCTTCCCGAGCTCGCAAGCGGCACGCTCGCCGGGTATCCGCGCGTCTACGAGATCGCGACGACGCTGATCGCGCACACCGAAGGGCGAATCGACCTCGAGAACACGCATCTCTTCATCGGCGCGTTCCAGGAGGCGTCGCCGCTCGCCCTGGGCGAGCTGTGGGCGATGCCGGCGATGCTCCGGCTTGGCCTCATCGAGAACATCCGGCGCATGGCGCTGCGCACCGTGCAGCGGCTGGACGAGGTCGAGCTCGCGGACCGCTGGGCGGCGCGGCTGCTCGAGAGGGCGGGCCCCGGACCACTCGGCTTCACGGCGGGACTGCGCGAGTTCGTCAACGCGCCCCCGCGGCTGACGCCGACGTTCGTTTCGCGCTTCCTCCAGCAGCTCCGCCAGGCGCCGACGACCTACGCGCCGCTCGCCTGGCTCGAGTCGTGGATCGCCGACGAAGGGCTGAGCGCCGAGGAGGCCGGGGCGCGTTCGGCGCAGCGGCTCGCGCTCACGCAGGTGATGACGGCCAACAGCATCAGCAGCCTGCGCGCGATCGGACGGATGGACTGGCGCCAGTTCGTCGAGCGGCAGAGCCAGGCCGAGGCGGTACTGCGCCAGGATCCGAGCGGTGACTACGCACGGATGACCTTCGCGACGCGAGACCACTACCGCCACATCGTCGAGCGCATCGCGAAGCGCACGAAGCAGGGCGAGCCCGCGGTCGCAGGGGAAGCCCTCCGACTGGCGCGCGAAGCGGACGCCGCGCGCACCGCCGATCACCGGCGCCGCCACATCGGCTTCTGGCTCATCTCGTCGGGACTCGCGGATCTCGAGCGAACGACGGGATACCGGCCGACGTTCCGCGAGCGTACCCACCGCTGGACGCTCCGCCACCCGAACCTGATCTTCTTCGGCGGTATCGTCGCCGCGCTCGCCGGCGTGCTGGCGCTTCTCTACGCGGCGACGGGACGCCAGTCGACGATCGCCGCGCCCGTGCTGCTCGCGCTGGCGCTCATCCCGGCGAGCGAGATCGCGGTCAACCTCGTCAACCAGCTCGTCGCGATCTGGCTGCCGCCGCGCGTCCTGCCGAAGCTCGAGCTGCACGAGAAGGGCGGGATCCCGCCGGAGCTGCGCACGGCGGTCGTCATCCCGACGCTCTTCGGCAGCGTGGAGGCGGTGCGGGACGGGCTCGACACCCTCGAGGTGCGCTACCTCGCGAACCGCGAGCCCAACCTCCACTTCGCGATCCTCAGCGACTTCACCGACTCACCGACGGAGACGCGCGAGGGCGACGACGACATCCTGCGCGCCGCGATCGAGGGGGTGCGGGCGCTCAACGCGCGCTACGCTCCCGGACGCGACGATGCCTTCTACCTCTTTCACCGCTCGCGACTCTGGAACGAGCGCCAGGGCGTGTGGATGGGATGGGAGCGGAAGCGGGGCAAGCTCGCTCAGTTCAACCGCTTCGTGCGCGGCGAGGAGGACGGCAGCGCCTTCACCACGATCGTCGGCGACACCACCCCGCTGCGCGAGGTGAAGTACGTCATCACGCTCGACAGCGACACGATCCTCCCTCCGGACGCCGCGCCGCTGCTCGTCGGCGCGATCGCCCATCCCCTCAACCGCGCCGTCTTCGACCCGGCGTTAGGCAGGGTCGTCGAGGGCTACGGCATCATCCAGCCTCGCGTCGGCGTGGCGCTGCCGAGCGCGCACAAGTCGCTCTTCGCGGCCATCCACTCCGGGCATCCGGGCGTGGACCCCTACACGACCGCGGTCTCGGACGTCTACCAGGACCTCTTCGGCGAGGGGAGCTTCACCGGCAAGGGGATCTACGACGTCGCCGCGTTCGAGGAGGCGACGCACGGACGCTTCCCCGAGAACATGCTCCTCTCGCACGACCTGATCGAGGGGAACTACGCGCGCGCCGGGCTCGCCACCGACGTCGAGGTCTTCGACGACTACCCGACGCGCTATCTCACGTACACCCGGCGCAAGCACCGCTGGATCCGCGGCGACTGGCAGCTCCTCGACTGGCTGACGCCGCGCGTCCCCGGCCCATCGGGGCCGGAGCAGAATCGGCTCTCGGCGCTCTCGCGCTGGAAGATCCTCGACAACCTGCGCCGCAGCCTCGTCGAGATCTCGCAGCTGCTCCTCTTCGTCGGCGCGTGGACGGTGCTTCCGGGGTCACGGGTACGCTGGACGCTCCTCGCCCTCGCGACGGTCGCGGCGCCGTGGATCATCTCGATCACGATCGCGGTCGTGCGTCCGCCCTTCGACAAGTCGTGGCGCGCGTACTACCGGAGCGTCTGGCGCGACGCGGTCACCAGCGCACAGCAGCTGGCCCTCGCGATCGCGTTCCTCCCGCACCAGGCGTGGGTGTCGGCCGACGCGATCGTCCGCACGCTCTGGCGCCTCGGCGTTTCGCGGCGGAGCCTCCTCGAGTGGCAGACCGCGTCGCAGACGGAACGCGTCGTCAGCGGCGCGAGCCGCGACGTCTGGCGGACGATGTGGCCGACGGTCGCGATCGCCTTCGCGATCCTGCTCGGCATCGTCGCCGACGCGGGGATCGCCTCGCGGGTCGCCGCCGACTGGTGGCACCCGCTCGCCATCGGCGCCGCCCCGCTCGCGCTCTGGATCGCCTCGCCGGCGATCGCGCATGCGCTGAGCCGTCCCGCGATCCGGCGCGAGCTCCGCCTCGACGAGTCGCAGACCGCCGACGCCCGGCGCTTCGCCCTCCTGCACTGGCGGTTCTTCGACCGCTTCGTGAACGAGGGCACGCACTGGCTCGCTCCCGACAACTACCAGGACGACCCGGAGCCGGTGGTGGCGATGCGCACGTCACCGACGAACATCGGGCTCCAGCTTCTCTCCACCGTCAGCGCCTACGACCTCGGCTTCATCACCATCGAGGAGATGACGGCGCGGCTGGAGAACGCCTTCCGCTCGCTCGAGCGGCTGCGGCGCTTCCGCGGCCACTTCTACAACTGGTACGCGCTCGACGACCTGCGCGTCCTCGAGCCGGCGTACGTGTCCACGGTGGACAGCGGCAATCTCGCCGGACACTTCCTCGCGCTGCGTCAGGCCTGCCTGACGATCCCCGACATCGTGCTCGGCACGCGGCGGACGGGATGGGCGATGGACGCCGCGCTCGCGATCGCGGCCGACCGCCTCGGGCGCATCGCCTCCTACGGCGCCGCCGAGACGCCGGCGCAGTTCCAGGCCGTCGCCACCGCCGCGCGCGAGGTGCGCGACGCGCAGCGCGCCCTCGCCGCCAGGGGACGCGAAGGCTTCGATACCGTCGCCGCGCCCCTCGAGCGGGCGCGCGAGACGCTCGCGAAGGCGGGGCTCGACGAGGAGATCAGTCGCCCGGCGATCGGCTGGATCGAGTGGTCGCTGCGCCGGATCTCCACCGCGCACGAGGAGCCGCCGGCCGACGGAAAGGTCACGCTGCGCGACCACGCGCGGACGCGGCCGGCGATCGTCGACACCATCGCCCGGCTCGAGACGATCGCCCATCGCGCGGCAGCGTACGCGGCGGAGATGGACTTCCGCTTCCTCTTCGACGAGCGGCGGAAGCTCTTCTCGATCGGATACCACGTCGGCTCGCACCAGCTCGACGGATCGTTCTACGACCTGCTCGCGTCGGAGGCGCGGCTGGCGAGCTTCGTCGCGATCGCCAAGAACGACGTTCCCGTCGAGCACTGGTTCAGGCTCGGGCGAACGCTCACACATACCGCCGGCGCGACGGCGATGGTGTCGTGGAGCGGGAGCATGTTCGAGTACCTGATGCCCCTGCTCGTGATGCAGACGTTCCCCTTCACGCTGCTCGACCAGACCTACCACGGCGCCGTCAGGCGGCAGATCGCGTATGCCGCCGAGCGCGACGCGCCGTGGGGGATCAGCGAGAGCGCGTACAACGTCAGGGACCGACACTTCACCTACCAGTACCGCGCGTTCGGCGTCCCCGACCTCGCGCTCAAGCGCGGGCTCGGCCGCGACCTCGTCATCGCTCCCTATGCGGCAGCGCTCGCCGTCATGGTCGAGCCGCGACGCGCGCTGGAGAATCTCGTCGCGCTCGACAAGCTGGGCGCGGTCGGCGAGTTCGGCTTCCATGATGCACTGGACTTCACGCGCCCCGACCCCGGCGAGCGCTTCGCCATCGTGCGCAACTACATGGCGCACCACGTCGGGATGGGACTCGTCTCGCTCACCAACGCGCTCACGATGCAGCTCTGGCAGCGCCGCTTCCACGCCGACCCCGTCGCACGGTCGGCGGAGCTCCTGCTGCACGAGCGCGTGCCGCGCCGACTGCTCCTCCAGGAGCCGCAGGAGGCGCGCGCCGAGGAGCCGCTTCCCGACGCCGAGCTCGATCGCCCCGCAGTGCGCGAGGTGACGTCGCCGAACACTCCGCAGCCGGTCGTCGCGCTGCTCGGCCATCTCCCATACACGGTGATGGTGAGCGCCTGCGGGTCGGGATACAGCAGGTACGAGGGGCTCGCGGTGACGCGCTGGCGCGCCGACGGCACGCGCGACAACACCGGCCAGTTCGCCTACGTGCGGGACGTCGACACCGGTCACGTCTGGTCCACCGCCTTCCAGCCGACCTGTGTCCCGCCCGAGTGGTATCGCGCGCACCTCGCCACCGATCGCGTCACGCTTCACCGCGCCGACGGGCCGATCGAGACTCGCACCGAGATCGCCGTCGTCCCCGAGGACTCGGCGGAGGTGCGCCGCGTGACGATCACCAACAACGGGAGCGAGCCGCGCGAGATCGAGGTCACGAGCTACGGCGAGATCGTCATCGCCCCCGCCGACGCCGACCGCAACCATCCCGCGTTCTCGAACCTCTTCGTCGAGACGGAGTGGCACGAGTGGTGTACCGCGATCACCGCCACGCGCCGCCCGCGTTCGGCGAAGGAGCCGCGCGTCTGGCTCGTGCACGTCGTGGACAGCGGACGCGAGGGAGAGCGCGTCGGTCCCGCGACCTGCGAGACCGATCGCGCCCGCTTCATCGGCCGCGGCCGCACGACGCGGGATCCGGTCGCGCTCGACGCTGATGGTCCGCTCTCGATGACCACCGGCGCCGTGCTCGACCCCATCTTCGCGCTGCGCACCCGCGTCCGCGTCGCCGCCGGGCAGTCGGCGTCGGTCGCGTTCACGACGATCGTCGCGACGACGCGCGAACGCTGCTTCGAGCTGGCGGACCGCTATCACCACCCGCATGCTGCGCAGCGCGCGCTCGACCTCGCCTGGACGTCGACGCAGGTCGAGCTGCGCGAGCTCGGCGTCAGTCCCGCGGACGCCGCCATCTTCCAGGAGCTCGCCGGGCACCTCTTCTACGCGACGCCCGCGCTGCGCGCGACCACGGAGGAGCTCGAGCAGAACCACGGCTCGCAGCCATTGCTCTGGAAGGCGGGCGTGTCCGGCGACTGGCCCATCCTGCTCGCGACGATCGACAGCGACGACGGGCTGCCGACGCTGCGCCAGCTCCTCAACGCGCATCACTACTGGCGCCGCCGCGGCATGGTCGTGGACCTTGTCGTCCTCAACACCCGCACGCACTCGTACCTCCAGGACCTCAACGACAAGGTCACCGCGACGGTGCTCGCGTCCGCCGGGGCGGCGCTGGTGGACCGGCCGGGGGGGGTGTTCATCCGCCGCGCCGACATCGTCGGCGACGATACCCTCCGCATGCTGCGCGGCACCGCGCGCGTGGTGGTGACCTGCGACGGCCGGTCGCTGTCGCGCGCGCTCGACGCCGCGGAGTCGGGGAGCGCCGCGCCGAGCGACGTCGCCGAGGAGACCCCGCGCATGGCAGCGCGTGCGACTCCGATCGGCACGCGGATCGTCAGGCGGATCACGAGCCTCGCCGGCGGCGGCAACGGCGGAGGAAATGGCGCGGCGAGCAAGCCCGC